>NZ_JBHVRR010000031.1:0-75827 GCF_042885635.1 Streptomyces sp. NPDC058045
TACTGCAGGGGGGACCCTGTGGGAGAGTAGGACGCCGCCGAACAGTCATTGATGAGAGGCCCCCGTGCTTGCACGGGGGCCTCTCGCATTTCCAGAGTTTTTTGCTGCCTTGGCCCGCCGCCCTTTTTTCGGAGTTTTCTTCAGAGCTTTCCGGCGGCTTTGAGGGCGAGGTAGGCGTCGGCGAGAGCGGGGGGCAGTTCGTCGGGGAGGGCGTCGACCACGGTGACGCCGTGGCGGCGGAGGCGTTCTGCGGTCTGTCGGCGTTCCGTTGCGGCCTGGGCGGCGGCTGCGGCTCCGTATACGGCGTCGATGGTGCCGCGGCCGGTGGACATGCGGGCAAGGTGCGGGTCGGCGACGGAGGCGGCGATGACCGTGTGGCGCTGGGTGAGTTGGGGGAGTACCGGCAGCAGGCCCTCTTCGACGGGGGCTGCTTCGAGGGTGGTGAGCAGGACGATGAGGGAGCGGCGGGGGGCGGTGCGGAGGGCGGTGGCGGCCATGCCGTGGGCGTCGGTTTCGACGAGTTCGGCGTCCAGGGGGGACAGGGCGGTGACCAGGGCGGGGAGGAGTTCGGCGGCTGGTCGGCCCTGGACCAGGGCGCGGATGCGGCGGTCGTAGGCGAGCAGGTCGACGCGGTCGCCGGCGCGGGAGGCGAGGGCGGCGAGGAGGAGGGCGGCGTCCATGGCGGCGTCGAGGCGGGGTGCGTCGCCGACGCGGCCGGCGGCGGTGCGGCCGGTGTCGAGGACGAGCAGGATGTGCCGGTCGCGTTCGGGGCGCCAGGTGCGGACGGCGACGGTGGTCTGCCGGGCGGTGGCCCGCCAGTCGATGGAGCGGGTGTCGTCGCCGGGTACGTACTCGCGGAGGCTGTCGAATTCGGTGCCTTCGCCGCGGAGCAACACGCTGGTGCGGCCGTCGAGTTCGCGGAGGCGGGCGAGTTTCGACGGGAGGTGGCGGCGGCTGTGGAACGGGGGCAGGACGCGCACCGTCCATGGCACGCGGTGGGTGCCTTGGCGGGCGTAGAGGCCGAGGGGGCCGTAGGAGCGGATGGTGACGCGGTCGGCGGTGCGGTCGCCGCGGCGGGTGGGGCGGAGGCGGGTGGTGAGGCGGCGGCGTTCGCCGGGCGGGATGGTGAGGCGGTGGCGGGAGGCGTCGGTTTCGGTGCCGGGTTGCCAACTGCTGGGCGGCCAGGCGTCGCGGAGGCGGGCGCGTAGGGGGCGGCGGGTGGGGTTGGTGACGGTGAGGGTGATGTCGGCCGGTTCGCCGGGGCGGGCGGTGGTGTCGCCGGAGCGGCTGAGGGTGAGGCGGCGGACGGGGGCGGCGAGGGCGGCGTCGCAGGCGCAGGCCAGGGCGATGGGGGTGTTGACGGCGAGGAGGCCGGTCCAGCTCGGGTCGAGGAGGCCGACCGGGAGGGTGCCGAGTGCCGTGAGGAGGGCGGCGCGTCCGGTCAGTGCCATGGTCGGTCCTTGTCGTTCGTGCCGGGTGCCGGTTCGGGTGGGGCGGGTCAGCGGGGTACGGGGACCTGGCTGAGGATCGCTTCGATGACGGAGTCGGCGGTGACGCCTTCCATTTCGGCTTCCGGCCGGAGTCTGACGCGGTGCCGGAGGGTGGGCAGGGCGAGGGCTTTGACGTCGTCGGGGGTGACGTAGTCGCGGCCGGTGAGCCAGGCCCAGGCGCGGGCGGTGGAGAGGAGGGCGGTGGCGCCGCGGGGGGAGACGCCGAGGGTGAGGGAGGGGGATTCGCGGGTGGCGCGGCAGATGTCGACGACATAGCCGGTGATGTCGGTGGAGACGGTGGTGGCGGCTACGGCTCGGCGGGCGGCGTCGAGTGCGGCGGGGCCGGCGACGGGCCGGATGCCGGCGGCGGTGAGGTCACGCGGGTCGAAGCCCTGGCTGTGGCGGGTGAGGACGTCGATCTCGTCCTGCCGGGAGGGCAGTGGCACCGTCAACTTGAGGAGGAAGCGGTCGAGTTGGGCTTCGGGCAGGGGGTAGGTGCCTTCGTACTCGACGGGGTTCTGGGTGGCGGCGACGAGGAACGGTTCGGGGAGGGGGCGGGGGGTGCCGTCGACGGTGACCTGGCGTTCTTCCATGGCTTCCAGGAGTGCGGACTGGGTTTTGGGCGGGGTGCGGTTGATCTCGTCGGCGAGCAGCAGGTGGGTGAAGACGGGGCCGGGCTGGAAGGAGAACTCGGCGGTGCGGGCGTCGTAGACGAGGGAGCCGGTGATGTCGCCGGGCATCAGGTCGGGGGTGAACTGGACGCGCTTGGTGCCGAGTTCGAGGGAGGCGGCGAGGGCGCGCACTAGGAGGGTCTTGGCGACGCCGGGGACGCCTTCGAGGAGGACATGGCCCCGGCACAGCAGCGCCACCACCAGGCCGGTGACGGCGGGGTCCTGGCCGACGACGGCTTTGGCGATCTCCGTGCGGAGTGCTTCGAGCCCGGCGCGGACGGCCGCCGGGTCGTCGGTGGCGACCTTGGTGAGGGGGGCGTTGTCAGTGGTGGGGTCCATCATGGATGGCGTACCTCTCGTTCGAGGGCGTCGAGCTGGTCGGCGAGGGCGATGAGGGCTGCGTCGTCGCTGGGTGGCGGCCCGAAGAGGAGGGTGTGCAGGGCGGGGCCCGGGGTGCCGAGGCGGGCGGTGAGGGCGGGGACGAGTGCTTCGGGGGTGTGGGCCTGGGCGGTGGGGGTGCCGGTGAGCGGGGCGAGCCGGTCGCGGGTGGCGGTGCGCAGTGCGGTCGCGGCCCGGTCGCGGGCGCGGTGTCTGCGGTAGAGGCGGGCGCGGCCTTCGGCGGTCTCGGAGGCCCGTACGGCGACGGGGAGGCGTTCGGGGACGAGGGGGCCGAAGCGGCGGGCCCGCCAGGCGGCGGTGAGCAGGACGGCGATGAGGAGTTGGGCGGTGGCCCAGAGCCAGCCGCCGGGGATGAGGTCGAGGAGGGTGCGGTTGCCGCCGGTGGCGGTGGAGTCGGTGAGGGAGGGGAGGTACCAGACGAGGTGGGGGCGGGTGCCGAGGAGTTGCAGCGCGAGGGAGGCGTTGCCCTGCTGGTCGAGGCGGCTGTTGTAGAGGAGGTCGGGGGCGCCGAGGAGGACGGTGTCGCCGGTGGCGGCGGGCAGCCGGACGAGGGTGGCGGGCCCGTCGCTGCGGTAGCAGGTGTCGGCGTCGGGGAGGGCGGTGGTGTAGCGGCGCCCGCCGGTGTCCGCGGGGCCGGCGCGGCGGGCGGCGGGCAGGTCGCAGCCGGGGCTGAGGGTGGTGGTCGTGCTGGGGCCGTCGGCGAGGGCGACGCCGGGGGCGAGGGTGCCGGTGGCCCTCTCGCCGGGGGCGATGAGGACGGTGCGGCCGCCGGCTTGTGCGGTGGCGGTGTGCAGTTGGGTCTGCTGGTGCCGGGTCAGCAGGTCGGGGACGGCGACGAGGAGGGTGGTGTCGGGGCCCGCGGCGGCGGCTGCGGCGTCGGCGGTGGTGACGGTGCGGGTGGATACGCCGCGGTCGGCGAGGAGTTGGGCGACGGCGCGGGAGCCGAGGGGGTCGGCGGCCCGCGGGTCGAGCCTGCCGTGCTGGTCGCCGGAGCGGACGGTGGCGATGGTGACGGCGGTGGCCAGCAGCAGGACGGCGGCCAGGAGGAGGCCGCGGTTGCGGGTCCACATCCGCCGGGCGCCGGGTGCCGTCGAAGTGGCGACGGTACGCGGGGTGTTGGCGGCTGGTGCGGTGTCGGCGGGTGGGGTGGTGCCGGTGGGGCCGGGGCGGGTGTCGGTCATGGGCGGGGCTCCGGGGGCGGTCCGCCTGAGCCGGTGCCGCCGGTGCCGGGTGCGGTCGTGGTGAGGACGGGGCGGGCGCGCTCCAGGGCCTGGTCCAGGTCGGTGAGGCGGGCGTAGGCCGTGGCGTCACCGGGGCGGCCGCCGTAGGTGACGTCGTCGAAGTCGCGGGCCGCGGTGCGTAGTTGGGGGCGCAGGGCGGGCAGGGGGCGGGCGGCTTCGGTGGCGGCTTCGTCGGCGGTGCGGCCGGCGCGGGGTTCCAGCAGGGCGCGTTCCTCCAGGGCGCGGACCACGGCCCGCATCCGGTCCTGGACGGCGAGGCTCCAGTGCTGCTGGGCGGCGTGGGCCTCGGCGGCGGCCCGGTACTGGGCGGCGGTCCGCGGCTGATCGGCGAAGAGGGGTTCGGCGGTGGTGGCGCGGCGCTGCGGGGTGCCGAGCCGCCACCACAGGGCGGCGGCGAGCGCGGCCACCGCCAGCAGGATCACGACCAGGCCGAGGGCGCCGCCGGGGGTGGCGCCGGCGACTCCGGCGAGCAGGTCCCCGATCCAGCGCCAGACGTGGTCCATGAGTTGTTGCAGCAGGCCGGGGTCGTGCTCGTGGTAGCGCTGCTCGGACAGTTCCCGGCGGGCCGCCTCCCGGGCCGCTTCCCGCCCGATGCGCACCGGCGGGCCCCCGTCACCGCCCGCCGCCCGCAGCACGTCCCCCGTGCCCCGCACCCGGTCAGCGTCCCGCGGTCGGGCCGGGGTCCGGGAGGCCGGCGGCGCGGGCGAGTTCCAGGTCCAGGGCCTCGCGGCGGATGCGCTGGTCGATGTAGAGCAGCACCGTCACACCGGCGCTGATGGGCAGCGTCAGGGTGGTGCCGATCACCGAACCGATGCCGGTGAGCACCAGGAACGTCCAGTTGAGGTCGCCGCTGCCGAGCAGTCCGCCGACGCCGTCGCCGGTGATCACCGAGGCGATCACGGTGAACGGCACCACGATGATCGCCGCCACGATGTACGCGATGAGACCGGCCAGCAGCTGGATGCCGAACACCCGCCACCAGGAGCCGCGGACCAGTTTGGTGGAGCGGCTGAGGGCCTTCAGCACGGTCTGCCGCTCCAGCATCAGCGCCGGGGACGCCAGCGAGAAGCGGATCATCAGCCACACCGCGACGACCGTGGTGGCGAGCCCGCCGAGTACGGCCAGGGCGACGCCCGGGTCGTGGGGGCCGGCGACGGCCATCAGGATGCCGGGCAGGGCGCCCACTCCGATGAGGAGCATCGTCAGCAGCGGCAGCAGCAGCGTCAGCCCGAGCAGCCGCAGCAACTGCGGCCGCGCCTCCTGCCAGGCTTCGGCGACGGTGGCCGGGCGGCCGAGGACGGCACGGCTGGTCACCGAGGTCAGCAGGGCGGTGGCGACGACGGTGCCCAGCAGCGTGATCAGCAGCACCAGCACACTGCCGAGCAGGTTCAGCAGCACCGTCGACATCAACTCGTCGTTGCTGGCGCCGGGGTCGAGCAGCGGGTCGGTGCCGGTGGAGTCGCCGAGGGCGTAGCGCTGGAGGAAGAGCGCGCCGATCTCGGTGACGACGGCCACGGCCAGCGAGATGCCCAGCACGGTCCGCCAGTAGGCGCGCATCGTGGAGACGGCGCCGTCGAGGATCTCGCCGACGCCGAGCGGGCGCAGCGGGATGACGCCCGGTTTCGCCGCCGGTGGCTGCGCCGACCAGCCCCAGCCCGGACCGTGCTGCCCGCCCCACCCGGCGCCTCCTCCCGGGCCGCCCGTGCCGGGGCCGCCGGGTGGCGGGGTGCCGCCCCGGCCGGACCCGGCCGTGGGGGAGTGCGGCGGGGTGGGGCCGCCGGTGCCGCTGCCGGGCGCGGTCCACTGGGCGGGCGGCGGCTGCTCCTTGGACCACTTCGGCGGTGTGCCGTCCTGCTGGGGCGGCACCTCGGCGGTCCCGTCCTGGCCGGCGGCCCCCGGCTGCTCCGGGTCGGAGGAGGCGGATCCGGGCGATGCCCAGCCCGGAGTGTCGTTCATCGTCGCTCCTTCACAGTGCCCCGCCCGCGGGCGCGGCGGCAGGTTGGCAGCCATCGTGCCACGGTGCCCGCCGGCACCGACCGGGCGGACCCGTACCCGTGCCCGAACCGGTCCCCGGGCACCCTCGCCCGGTTCGCCGTCGGCTGAACTTCTGCTGGACGCCGGGTACGGGGCAGACTGGGCAGATGGCTGATCAGCAAGCGCATCCCCCCGACCCCGGGCCCGTCCCGCGAGACCCCGGGGACGAGGCCGCCGGGGCGCCGTCCGCGGCGACGGGGGCGGCCGACGGTCCCGGCGGTAGCGGCCCCGGTGACGGTCCCGGCGTATCGGGCGCCGCGGGTCCCCGCGGCTTCGGTGACCTCGCTGGTCGTCCCGGTCCCGCGGCCACTGGCACATACGGCCCGCGGGAGTCAGCAGGGGTGCCGGCCATCCGCTGGGCCGAGGGGGCCGAGGGGCCGGCCGGGGCGGTCGTGGTGCTGCTGGACCAGACGCGGCTGCCCGCCGAGGAAGCCGAGTTGGTCTGCGCCGACCCGCAGGCCCTGGTCGGCGCGATCCGCAGTCTCGCGGTGCGCGGTGCGCCGCTCCTCGGGATCGCCGGCGCCTACGGGGTGGCGCTCGCCGCCGCCCGCGGCCATGACGTGGACCAGGCGGCCGCCGCACTCGCCGCGGCCCGGCCCACCGCCGTCAACCTGGCGTCCGGAGTGCGTCTCGCACAGGCCGCGCACCGCGGCGCCCTCGCTGCCGGAGCGGACGCCTCCGCCGCCGCCCGCGCCGCGCTGGCCGCCGCCCGCGACCTGCACACCCGGGACGCCGAGGCCAGCGCCCGGATGGCCCGGCACGGGCTGGCCCTCCTCGACGAGCTGCTGCCCGCCGGCGCGCACCGCATCCTCACCCACTGCAACACCGGCGCCCTGGTCTCCGGCGGCGAAGGCACCGCGTTCGCCGTCGCCCTCGCCGCCCACCGCGCGGGCCGCCTCGCCCGCCTCTGGGTCGACGAGACCCGCCCCCTGCTCCAGGGCGCCCGCCTCACCGCCTACGAGGCCGCCCGGCACGCCATGCCGTACCGGCTGCTCACCGACAGCGCGGCCGGTTCCCTGTTCGCCGCCGGCGAGGTCGACGCGGTGCTGATCGGCGCGGACCGGATCGCCGCCGACGGCTCCGTCGCGAACAAGATCGGCAGCTACCCGCTGGCCGTCCTCGCCCGCTACCACCATGTGCCGTTCGTGGTCGTCGCACCGGTGACCACACTCGACCCGGACACCCCCGACGGGCCGTCCATCGAAGTGGAGCAGCGCCCCGGCCGCGAAGTGACGGAAATCCCCGCCGTGGTGGCGGCACCGGGAACGGAACCGGCCGCCGTCGCACCCCCGGGAACTCAGGCGTACAACCCGGCGTTCGACGTGACGCCACCCGAGTTGGTGACGGCGATCGTCACCGAAGAAGGCGCCGTGTCGCCCGTGACAGCGACGGCGCTCGCCGAGCTGTGTGCCAGGTCACGCCAGGTAACGATTAGCTAATGGGATGATGGCGTTCATGAAGGGACGAGTCCTTGTCGTCGACGACGACACCGCACTGGCCGAGATGCTCGGGATTGTGCTGCGTGGTGAGGGTTTCGAGCCGTCGTTCGTGTCCGACGGGGACAAGGCGCTGGCCGCATTCCGCGAGAGCAAACCGGACCTGGTCCTCCTGGACCTGATGCTGCCCGGCCGTGACGGCATCGAGGTATGCCGCCTCATCCGGGCCGAATCCGGCGTGCCCATCGTCATGCTCACCGCCAAGAGCGACACCGTGGACGTCGTCGTCGGCCTCGAATCAGGCGCCGACGACTACATCGTGAAACCGTTCAAACCCAAGGAACTGGTCGCCCGCATCCGGGCGAGGCTGCGCCGCTCCGAAGAACCCGCACCCGAGCAGCTCGCCATCGGCGACCTCGTCATCGACGTCGCCGGCCACTCCGTCAAACGCGAAGGCCAGCCCATCGCCCTCACCCCCCTCGAATTCGACCTCCTGGTCGCCCTCGCCCGCAAACCCTGGCAGGTCTTCACCCGCGAAGTCCTCCTCGAACAGGTCTGGGGCTACCGCCACGCCGCCGACACCCGCCTCGTCAACGTCCACGTCCAACGCCTCCGCTCCAAAGTCGAGAAAGACCCCGAACGACCCGAGATCGTGGTGACCGTACGCGGCGTCGGCTACAAGGCCGGACCGAGCTGACATGCCCAGGGACGACGGAGCCGCTCCGGCACCCGGCACGCCGGGAACCCGCCCGGAGCGGCCGGTCGGTCTCAGGACGCCGGGCCCACGCCTCACCCACCTCCTCGACGGCGTCCTCCTCCAGGGCGGCGTCCAGGGCAGCCCCGTGCTGCGGCTGTTCGCCCGCTGGATCCGCCGCCCCCTGCTGCCCGCCCTCCGCCTCTGGCGACGCAACATCCAACTCAAAGTCGTCGCCACCACCCTCCTGATGTCCTTCGCCGTGGTCCTCCTCCTCGGCTTCGTCGTCATCGGACAGGTCTCCCACGGCCTCCTCGACGCCAAGGTCAAAGCCAGCCAGAGCCAGGCCGAAGGCGGCTTCCGCGCCGCCAAGGACGCCGCCGACACCGCCAGCACCAACACCGGCAACCAAGGCGGCAACAGCCCCGACGGCCGCCCCGAACAGAACGCCGCCGCCTGGATCAACGACCTCGTCGGCCAACTCTCCAGCAGCGGCCAGAGCGCCTTCTACGTCGCCACCCTCACCCCCGGCGGCGACGGCGACACCTCCAGCGTCCGCGCCCCCCGCGCCCCCGACGCCGTCGACCCCATCGCCAGCGTCCCCGAAGCCCTCCGCAGCCGCGTCTCCGGCACCACCGGCGCCTCCCAGAGCTACACCCGCATCACCTACACCAACGGCCAGGCCTCCGAACCGGGCCTCGTCATCGGCAAGCAGCTCAACGGCATCAACGGCGACTCCTACCAGCTCTACTACCTCTTCCCCCTCACCCAGGAAGAGAAGTCCCTCGACCTCGTCAAGACGACCCTCGCCACCGCCGGCCTCTTCGTCGTCGTCCTCCTCGGCGCCATCGCCTGGCTCGTCGTACGCCAGGTCGTCACCCCCGTACGCATGGCCGCCGGCATCGCCGAACGACTCTCCGCCGGCCGCCTCCAGGAACGCATGAAGGTCACCGGCGAAGACGACATCGCCCGCCTCGGCGAAGCCTTCAACAAGATGGCGCAGAACCTCCAGTTCAAGATCCAGCAACTCGAAGACCTCTCCCGGATGCAGCGCCGCTTCGTCTCCGACGTCTCCCACGAACTCCGCACGCCCCTCACCACCGTCCGTATGGCCGCCGACGTCATCCACGAAGCACGCGGAGACTTCGACCCCGTCACCGCACGCTCCGCCGAACTCCTCGCCGACCAGATAGACCGCTTCGAATCCCTCCTCGCCGACCTCCTGGAGATCAGCCGCTTCGACGCCGGCGCCGCCGCCCTCGAAGCCGAACCCATAGACCTCCGCGACGTCGTACGCCGCGTCGTCGGCGGCGCCGAACCCCTCGCCGAACGCAAAGGCACCCGCATCCGCGTCGTCGGCGACCAGCAGCCCATAGCCGCCGAAGCCGACGCCCGCCGCGTCGAACGAGTCCTGCGCAACCTCGTCGTCAACGCCGTCGAACACGGCGAAGGCCACGACGTCGTCGTCCGCCTCGCCGCAGCAGGCGGCGCCGTCGCCGTCGCCGTACGCGACTACGGCGTCGGCCTCAAACCCGGCGAAGCCACCCGCGTCTTCAGCCGCTTCTGGCGCGCCGACCCCGCCCGCGCCCGCACCACCGGAGGCACCGGCCTCGGCCTCTCCATCGCCCTCGAAGACGCCCGGCTGCACGGCGGCTGGCTCCAGGCCTGGGGCGAAGCCGGCGGCGGCAGCCAGTTCCGCCTCACCCTCCCCCGCACCGCCGACGAACCCCTCCGCGGCTCCCCCATACCCCTCGAACCCGACGACTCACGCCGCAAGAAACGCGCCGCGAAACACCCCACCCCCCAGGGCGCCACCCGCAACCTCGCCACCGTCCCCGCCCAACCCCCCGCGGCCACCACCCCCCTACCGCCCCACACACCCGCACCATCCGCCCTCACCGGCACCACCCGCCCCGCACCACCCACCGCAGACCCCACCGCCCTCCCCGGCAACGGCGCCCGCGTCATCGCCCGCCCCGCACCCGGCGACCCGGCACCCCACAGCACCGACAGCACGGCACCCCCAGCGGGTGCGGACAACGCGGAGGGAACCCGTGGGTGAACCCCGCGCCACCGACCCGGCGCCCCACCACACCACCCCCCGCCACCCCCGGCGGACCCGGCACCTCCGCACCGGCGCCCTCCTCGGCTCCACCGCACTCCTCCTCGCCGGCTGCGCCTCCATGCCCGACAGCGGCGACGTCCACGGCGTCGAAGCCTCCCAACGCTCCGACTCCCAAGTCCGCGTCTTCCCCATGCCGCCCCGCGACAACGCCGGACCCGAAGAGATCATGCAGGGCTTCCTCGAAGTCCTCACCAGCGACGACCCCCAGTTCGAAATGGCCCGCCGCTACCTCACCACCGACGCCGCCCACACCTGGCACCCCGAACTCTCCACCACCGTCCTCACCGACGGCCCCAACCTCCAACGCACCACCGACCGCTCCGGCTACGACGACGCCGAAGGCCGCCAATACACCCTCAACGGCCGCAAGATCGCCACCGTCGACGAACAACACGCCTACGCCCCCGCCCAAGGCGGCTACCGCGAAACCGTCCACCTCACCCTCCAGACCCGCAACGGCCACCGGGAATGGCGCATCGACCGCCCCCCGAGCAGCGCCGTCCTCGGCACCTCCGACTTCCAACGCATGTACCGCCCCGTCGACAAGTACTACTTCGCCCGCGACGACTCCACCGGACCCGGCGCCCAAGCCCCCCTCGTCGCCGACCCCGTCTACGTACGCCAACGCCTCGACCCCGTCACCCAGACCGTCCGCTCCCTCCTCGCCGGACCCAGCCGCTGGATCGACCCCGCCGTCCGCAGCGCCTTCCCCGCCGGCACCGCCCTGCGCCCCGGAACCCGCGCCATCGCCCCCGACGACGAGAACCGGCTCCGCGTCCCCCTCAACACCAAAGCCGACCACATCACCCAGCCCCAGTGCCTGCGCATGGCCGCCCAGATCGTCTTCACCCTCCGCGACCTCACCGCCACCGGCATCGCCGAAGTACAACTACGGCGCTCCGACGGCTCCTCCCTCTGCGAACTCGGCAAGGACCGCGCCGAGACCGTCGCCCCCCACCACAGCGCCGACCGCCCCGGCCACCAGTACTTCCTCGACGACAAGAACCGCACCGTACGACTCCCCGCCACCGGCAGCGACGACCAGGCAGAACCCGTCCCCGGCCCCCTCGGCACCGGCGACAAACCCCTCTCCGCGATAGCCGTCGCCCGCGACGAACAACGCGCCGCCGGCATCTCCCTCGACCGCCGCACCCTCTACATCACCGACCTCGCCACCAGCGCCACCCTCGGCGAACCCGCCCTGCACAGCAAAGCCAAAGCCGAGAAGGACGGCCTCACCGCGCCCAGTTGGGACGCCCGCGGCGACCTCTGGGTCGCCGACCGCAACCCCAGGAAACCCGCCCTCCTCCTCCTCGACCCCGACACCGACCAGCCCCTCCGGGTCGACACCCCCGGCCTCGACCCCGCCCGCATCGAAGCCGTCCGCATCGCCTCCGACGGCGTCCGCATCGCCCTCCTCACCGAGGACCACGGCAGCACCTCCCTCAGCATCGGCCGCGTCCACCGCACCCGCGACGCCGACGGCGGCCCCGTCGTCACCGTCACCCAACTCCGGCCCGGCGCCCCGCAGATGGAAGACGTCACCGCCATGTCCTGGGCGGGCGGCAGCCGCCTCGTCGTCGTCGGCCGGGAATCCGGCGGCGTCCAGCAGATCCGCTTCGTCCAGTGCGACGGCTCCGCCCCCGCCAGCGGCGTCCTGCCCGGACTCACCGGCGTCCAGCAGATCGCCGCGTCCGACGACGACCGGCTGCCCCTCGTGGCCCACTCCGACGACGGCATCGTCCGCCTCCCACCCGGCACCCCCTGGCAGACCGTCCGCAAGAAGGGCACCGCCCCCGTCTACCCCGGCTGACCGGCCCGCGGCCCGACCGGTCACCCCGCTCACGGCAGCAGCATAGGCAGCGGCGCACCCTTCACAGCCCCTTGTCCACAAGCCCCATTCATCACAACAATCCCTGTCCACAAGCCTTGTCCACAGCCCCTGTCCACAGGGGTGGCCCGCCCGCCCCCGCCTTGGCAGAGTGAAGACATGCGAGGTTGGTGGCAGGACCTCATGGACCTGATGCTCCCCGCCGAGTGCGCCGGCTGCGGAATCCCCCGCACAGCACTCTGCGGACAGTGCCGAACGGCCCTGACGGGCGGCCGCCCACACCGGGCGCGGCCCCACCCGGAACCGCCGGGGATACCCGTGGTACACGCCGCGGCACCCTACGGCGACGAGGTCCGAGCCCTCATCCTCGCCCACAAGGAACGCGGCGCCCTCGGCCTGGCCCGGCCACTCGGCACCGCACTCGCCACAGCAGTCCGGGCCGGCTGCCACCACGGCGAGAACGACCTACTACGACAGGAGCGGGGGCAGGAGGGGCAGCGGCAGGGACTGGGGTGGCGGGATGGGGATGGGGCGGAGGGGAGGGGGGAGGGGGAGGGGCCCCACCCCGCCCCCTGGATCCTCGTCCCCCTCCCCTCCACCCCCCGTGCCGTCCGGGCCCGTGGGCATGATGCTGCGCGCCGGCTGGCCTTCGCGGCGGCGGGTGAGTTGAGACGGTCGGGGACCGCGGCGCGGGTGGCGCCGGTGCTGCGGCAGCGGCGGCCGGTCGCGGACCAGTCGGGCCTGTCCGCGCGGGAGCGCCGCCGCAATATGGCGGGTGCGCTGGGGGTGGCCGAGGGGGCCGGCCGGTTGCTGTCCGGCGCCGGGCGCATCGTGCTCGTCGACGACCTGATGACGACGGGGGCGACTTTGGCGGAGGCGGCCCGTGCATTACGTGTAGAGGGAACGGGGACCGGGGTAGGAGCGGCAGTGATCGCTGCCCCACCGGATTCCCTTGAAATAAACCGGAACTGACGGGAAACCTGCGTCGTTGCAGGTGGTGAGAGGTTCAATTCACTTGAACGGAGGTACACCGAACAAGAGGGTGACGCCATCCGCCGACTGGGGATATGTTCGGTTGTGAGGAATGACGGAGGTCGTCTCCTCGCATATCGGAATGCCTTCCGCGGGTTTCCGGGCCGTGTTTTCCACCTGTCATCCCCCTTGGGAGGGGTGGCGATCTCACCCGCGGGGGAGAAGGAGGTGGACGTCACCGAGTCCGAGGTTCCGGCGCCGGCCGGGGCCTGGTGCAATCGGGAGATCTCCGCCTCGTGCGGAGTGATCCGGGAACGGAGTTCTGCGTGGACATCGTCGTCAAGGGCCGCAAGACCGAGGTGCCCGAGCGGTTCCGCAAGCACGTGGCCGAGAAGCTCAAGCTGGAGAAGATCCAGAAGCTTGATGGCAAGGTGATCAGCGTCGACGTGGAGGTGTCCAAGGAGCTGAACCCTCGCCAGGCGGACCGCTGCGGCCGGGTGGAGATCACGCTCCGCACCCGTGGCCCGGTGATCCGGGCGGAGGCAGCCGCCAGCGATCCGTATGCGGCGCTCGACCTGGCGACGGAGAAGCTTGAGGCAAGGCTGCGGAAGCAGCACGACAAGCGGCGTACCCGGCGGGGCACCGGCAGGATCTCCGCCGCGGAGGTCGCCGAGCGGGTCCCCGACGCCGCTGTTCTCAACGGTGACGGCAGCATCGCGCGGGACGAGGAGAGCGACGGCGTCCCGACCAAGAAGGTCGGTTCCATCGAGGTCAAGGGCGACGGCCCGCTGGTGGTGCGAGAGAAGACGCATGTCGCGGCCCCGATGACGCTCGACCAGGCGCTCTACGAGATGGAGTTGGTGGGGCACGACTTCTATCTCTTCGTCGACTCGGAGACGAAGGAACCCAGCGTCGTGTACCGGCGGCACGCCTATGACTACGGCGTCATCCACCTCACCACGGACCCGATGGTCGCAAGCCCCGGTGACGGAGCCGGTGGGGCACTCGGCGGCTGAGCCGGGGAACCGGCGGCGCTCGCCCCGTCGTTGACCAGTTTGATCAGGTGGCCCCCGGGGGGTGTTGGTCCCTCTGGGGGCGCCTGTGCACCTGTGTACGACGGCTCCCGGATCGCTTGTGTGCACTGTCGCGCGGCCCGGCATGGAATCATGTCGCCCAGCCCAACCGCCGTACTGCTGAACGGGGTTGGGCGGGATCGCCCGGCAGTGAGACAACGGGCCACGGCCTTCAGGGGGAGGAACGATGGCGGACAGCTTCGGTCCGATGTACGACGAGGACGCCGGGGAGGGCGACACCGGTTTCGACGGGATGGGCTCGGACCGCGGGATGCGGCGGGCGGAGCCGATCCGGGTCCTCGTCGTCGACGATCACGCTCTTTTCCGCCGGGGCCTGGAGATCGTGCTTGCCGCCGAGGAGGACATCGAGGTCGTCGGTGAGGCCGGGGATGGTTCGGAGGCGGTCGACAAGGCGGCGGACCTGCTGCCCGACATCATCCTGATGGATGTCCGGATGCCCAAGCGCAGCGGTATCGAGGCGTGCACCTCGATCAAGGAGGTCGCCCCCAGCGCCAAGATCATGATGTTGACGATCAGCGATGAGGAAGCTGATCTGTATGACGCGATCAAGGCGGGCGCGACGGGCTATCTGCTGAAGGAGATCTCCACCGACGAGGTGGCGACGGCGATCCGTGCGGTGGCCGACGGGCAGTCGCAGATCAGTCCGTCGATGGCTTCGAAGCTGCTCACCGAGTTCAAGTCGATGATCCAGCGCACCGACGAGCGGCGGCTGGTGCCGGCGCCGCGGCTCACCGACCGTGAGCTGGAGGTGCTGAAGCTGGTCGCCACCGGCATGAACAACCGGGACATCGCCAAGGAGCTCTTCATCAGCGAGAACACGGTGAAGAACCATGTGCGGAACATCCTGGAGAAGCTTCAGCTCCACTCCCGGATGGAGGCCGTGGTCTACGCGATGCGGGAGAAGATCCTCGAAATCCGCTGAACTGCCGCCCCGCGTCGGCCGGTTCAAGCACCGCTTCCGCTGAGCCTCCCTCCCTCGTGCGGGTCCGCCGCCCGGTCCGCCTTCTGTCTTCCGCCCACCGCTCCGCCCGCTCAGGTGCGGGCCAGTGCCGTCTTGAGTTCCGTGGCCAGTCGGTCCCGCACCTCCCCGCCGGTGACCCGCTCGATACGGACGTCGGAGCACCCGACCCAGCCGGCGGCCGTCACCAGGGCCTCGGCCACGCCGCGCAGCGCTTTGGCGTCGCAGATCTCCATCGACACCTGCCGTGCGACCAGGGTCGTTCCGTCCCGTCCCGGGTCGACGCGCCCCACGAGGCGTCCCCCGGTGAGGACCGGCATGGCGAAGTAGCCGTGCACCCGCCGTGGCCGCGGCACATAGGCCTCCAGACGGTGGGTGAAGCCGAAGATCCGCTCGGTGCGCGCCCGTTCCCACACCAGTGAGTCGAAGGGGGAGAGCAGCGTCGTACGGTGCCGGCCGCGGGGCTCGGTCTCCAGGGCGGCCGGGTCCGCCCAGGCGGGGCGGGACCAGCCGGCGACGTGGACCGGGACCAGTCCGCTGTCGGCGATCACCGTGTCGAACTGCTCGGCCTTCAGCCGGTGGTAGTCGGCTATGTCGGAGCGGGTGCCGACGCCGAGTGCGCGCCCGGCCTGTGCCACCAGCCGCCGCAGGCACTCCCGGTCGTCCAGCCCGTCGTGCAGCAGCCCGGTGGGGATGGCGCGTTCGGCCAGGTCGTAGACGCGTTTCCAGCCGCGGCGGGTGGTGCAGACCACTTCGCCGTACATCAGGGCTCGTTCGACGGCGACCTTCGCGGCGGACCAGTCCCACCAGGGGCCGCCGTTCTTCGCGCCGCCCAGCTCTGTCGCGGTGAGCGGGCCCTCGCTCTGCAACTGGGCCAGGACCTGCTGGTAGGCGCCGTCGGGCAGGTGGTGGTTCCAGTGCGGGCGGGCGCGGTAGGCGCGGCGGCGGAAGGCGAAGTGCGGCCATTCCTCGATGGGGAGGATGCAGGCGGCGTGCGACCAGTATTCGAAGGAGTGGGGCGGGCCGCCCTCGGCCGGGGTCCAGTAGGCGTTCTCGACGGTGCGGCGGCCGACGGGGCCGAGGCGGGCGTAGGGCACCAGCTCGTGGGAGCGGGCGAGGACGGAGATGGTGTCGAGCTGCACGGCGCCGAGGTGGCGCAGGACGCCGCGGACTCCGGCCCGGCGGTCGGGTGCGCCGAGGAGGCCCTGGGCGCGCAGGGCGATGCGGCGGGCTTCGTCGGCGGTGAGCTCGACGGCGGGTGCGTGCGGACTCTGCATGACTGGCACGATAGGCGCCGCCACTGACAGTGGTCCGCCGCCGGGAAAATTCGGTGGGGATCGGTGCGTGACGATTCGTCGCTCGCTGTGTCTTAGGTGTGGGGGACGGGCGGGTTTTCCGGCCGGAGGCGGCACCTTCGGCGGCTCCCGGCCGTTGTCCCCTTTGGCCTTCGTGTGTTGTCGTCCTGCCACACCTCCCGGCGTGGCGGGGTCCTCGCTTACGATGGCCGTTGCTCAACGGAAACCGACCGCCAGGCCGACCGGCAAGGAGACCAACCCCCGTGTCCGTCCTCTCGAAGATCATGCGTGCAGGCGAAGGCAAGATCCTGCGCAAGCTGCACCGCATCGCGGACCAGGTCAACTCCATCGAAGAGGACTTCGTGAGCCTCTCCGACGCCGAGCTGCGGGCCCTCACCGACGAATTCAAGGAGCGTCTCGCGGAGGGCGACACCCTTGACGACATCCTCCCGGAGGCGTTCGCCGCGGTCCGTGAGGCCGCGAAGCGGGTCCTGGGGCAGCGTCACTACGACGTGCAGTTGATGGGCGGTGCGGCGCTGCATCTCGGGTATGTCGCCGAGATGAAGACCGGCGAGGGCAAGACCCTGGTGGGTACGCTGCCGACGTATCTGAATGCGCTGTCCGGCAAGGGCGTGCACCTGATCACGGTCAACGATTATCTGGCCGAGCGCGACTCCGAGATGATGGGCCGCGTCCACAAGTTCCTCGGTCTGAGCGTGGGCTGCATCCTGGCGAACATGACGCCGGCGCAGCGCCGCGAGCAGTACAACTGCGACATCACCTACGGCACCAACAACGAGTTCGGCTTCGACTACCTCCGCGACAACATGGCCTGGGCGCAGGACGAACTCGTCCAGCGCGGCCACAACTTCGCGGTGGTGGACGAGGTGGACTCCATCCTCGTGGACGAGGCGCGTACGCCGCTGATCATCTCCGGTCCGGCCGACCAGGCGACCAAGTGGTACGGCGATTTCGCGAAGCTGGTGCTGCGGCTGAAGCGCGGCGAGGCGGGCAACCAGCTCAAGGGCATCGAGGAGACCGGCGACTACGAGGTCGACGAGAAGAAGCGGACTGTCGCGATCCATGAGTCCGGTGTGACCAAGGTCGAGGACTGGCTGGGGATCGACAACCTCTACGAGTCGGTGAACACCCCGCTCGTCGGCTACCTCAACAACGCCATCAAGGCGAAGGAACTCTTCAAGAAGGACAAGGACTACGTCGTCATCGACGGCGAGGTCATGATCGTCGACGAGCACACCGGTCGTATCCTCGCGGGCCGCCGCTACAACGAGGGAATGCACCAGGCGATCGAGGCGAAGGAGGGGGTGGACATCAAGGACGAGAACCAGACCCTCGCCACGATCACCCTGCAGAACTTCTTCCGCCTCTACGACAAGCTGTCCGGGATGACGGGTACGGCGATGACGGAGGCCGCCGAGTTCCACCAGATCTACAAGCTCGGCGTCGTCCCGATCCCCACCAACAGGCCCATGATCCGCATGGATCAGTCGGACTTGATCTACCGCACCGAGGTCGCCAAGTTCGACGCGGTCGTGGACGACATCGCGGAGAAGCACGAGCAGGGGCAGCCGATCCTCGTCGGTACCACCTCGGTGGAGAAGTCCGAGTATCTGTCGCAGCAGTTGAGCAAGCGCGGTATCCAGCACGAGGTGCTCAACGCCAAGCACCATGAGCGGGAGGCGTCGATCGTCGCCCAGGCCGGCCGCCGCGGCGCTGTCACCGTCGCGACCAACATGGCGGGCCGCGGTACCGACATCAAGCTCGGTGGGAATCCGGACGATCTGGCCGAGGCCGAGCTGCGGCAGATGGGCCTCGACCCGGTGGAGCATGTCGAGGAGTGGGCGGCGGCGCTGCCCGCCGCGCTGGAGAAGGCCGAGCAGTCCGTGAAGGCCGAGTTCGAAGAGGTCAAGGACCTCGGCGGGCTGTATGTCCTGGGCACCGAGCGGCATGAGTCCCGCCGGATCGACAACCAGTTGCGCGGTCGCTCCGGCCGTCAGGGCGACCCGGGCGAGTCCCGTTTCTATCTGTCCCTGGGCGATGACCTGATGCGGCTCTTCAAGGCGCAGATGGTCGAGCGCGTCATGGCCATGGCCAACGTCCCGGACGATGTGCCCATCGAGAACAAGATGGTCACCCGCGCCATCGCCTCCGCCCAGTCCCAGGTCGAGCAGCAGAACTTCGAGACCCGCAAGAACGTCCTCAAGTACGACGAGGTGCTCAACCGGCAGCGCGAGGTCATCTACGGGGAGCGGCGCCGCGTCCTCGAAGGTGAGGACCTGCACGAGCAGATCCAGCACTTCATGGACGACACCATCGACGCCTATGTCTCCGCCGAGACCGCCGAGGGTTTCGCCGAGGAGTGGGACCTCGACCGGCTGTGGGGCGCGTTCCGGCAGTTGTACCCGGTCAAGGTCACCATCGAGGACCTGGAGGACGAGGCGGGGGACCGCGCGGGTCTCACCGCGGAGTTCATCTCCGAGTCGATCAAGGACGACATCCACGAGCAGTACGAGGCGCGTGAGGAACAGCTCGGCTCCGACATCATGCGTGAGCTGGAGCGCCGCGTGGTGCTGTCGGTCCTGGACCGCAAGTGGCGTGAGCACCTCTATGAGATGGACTACCTCCAGGAGGGCATCGGCCTGCGCGCCATGGCGCAGAAGGACCCGCTGGTCGAGTACCAGAGGGAGGGCTTCGACATGTTCGGCGCCATGATGGACGGCATCAAGGAGGAGTCCGTCGGCTATCTGTTCAACCTGGAGGTCCAGGTCGAGCAGCAGGTCGAGGAGGTTCCGGTCGAGGACGCGGAGTCCACCACCTCCCAGGAGAAGGAGCCGGCGCAGGACGCGGTCCCGGCGGGCGCCGGTCGCCCCGAGATCCGCGCCAAGGGTCTCGACGCACCGCAGCGGCCCGACCGGCTGCATTTCTCCGCGCCGACCGTCGACGGTGAAGGCGGCGTCGTGGAGGGCGACTTCGCCTCCGGCGAGGCGCCGGCGCGGTCCGAGTCGGACGGTATGACCCGTGCCGAGCGGCGCAAGCAGCAGAAGGGCGGACGCCGCCGCAAGAAGTAGCCGCAGCCACCGCACCCCGGCGCCCGCCATCACATGGGCGCCGGGGTGCGGTGCTGTCCGGCGCGGTGCCCTTTCCCTCCGCCCCGCTCCCTGCCCCTCTCGGGGGGGAGGGGGACGGGGCGGAGGGATTCGCGCTGGAGCGATGAGTTCTGCGGTCCCGGGGAGTCGTTCCTCTGTACAGACACGGGTACGGGCAGATGCGCCGGAGTACGGCCACGCCCCGGACCCGCATCAGGCAGGAGCAGAACGAGGAGGCAGCACCCATGGCAGCCACGAGCAACATCACCGGACTCGGCGTCGTACTGGGCTCCACCGAGCCCGACGGGCTCGTCGAGTGGTACCGCGCAGCCCTGGAGCCGCTGGGCGCCCGCTGGGAGAGCCATATGCTGATGATCGGCAAGGAAACGATCATCGGCTTCGACGGGCGGGACGATGTCGCCGAGAAGGCGGCAGAGCCCGGACGGCACTTGGTCAATCTGATGGTGCGCGATATGCGGGCCGTCGAGCAGCACCTCAACACGCTGAATGTGACCTGGGTACGGCCCGTGGACGCGGTGGAGGGCGGCTGGATCTTCGCCACCATCCTTGATCCCGTGGGCAATTACCTCCAGTTCGTACAGGGCCCGGCGGACGAGGGCTGACGGGAGCGGGCAGTAGTCCGCTGCGGCGGCTTGCGGCCCTCCACCGCCGTCAGTTGGTGGGCGGGCGGAGGGAGGGGCCGCCGAGTTCGACCGCGGTGCAGCGCCAGCGCAGGTCGGGGAAGCGCTCCAGGCGGAAGGCCATGGCGCGCAGCCGCTCGCCCGCGCCGATGCGGGCGAAGGCCTCGACGGCGCCGTCCGCGGTCACGAAGTAGCCGAGGTCGCGTACCACCGGCCGACTGCCGCTCCTGGCGCGCAGCGGTGAGCGTTCCGCCAGCCACACCAATTCGTCGTAGGCCTGTCCCGCCGTGTGCCGCAGCATCCAGTGCACCGGGCGCTGGCCGCTGAGGACGGCCAGCAGGCGCTCCGCGAAGAGGTCCGGCGGCCGGACGGCGGTGGGCCGCGCGGGCGGCCGGGAGAGGGCGCGGCCGGCCCCGGGACGCCGTGGGTCCCGCCGCCCCGGCGGGCGCCCGCCCGGTCCGCCGCGCATCCCCGCTCGCCCCGCCGCCCCCGGACCGGGGCGCGAACTCTGCCGGAACCCCTGCCGGGGGACCCACTCCGGCCGGTACCCGGACCCGCTGACCGCGCCGGGGGCGGCGCCCGTATCGGACCCGGCACCCTCCGCGGGCCCGGTCTCCGCCCCCGCGTACGGGAGTTGCGACGGTGCCCCGCGATCCGTGGCGCCGGTGGGCGGGGGACCGGGCCGCGCACCGGGAGCCGACTCAGCAGCCCGACCAGCCACCCCCGATGACCGGACCACGACAGCCGGGGACCGGTCGGCGGCGTCGGCATCCTGCCCCGGAGGCAGCCCCGGCCCGCCGCCCAGGAGGCCCGGTCCCGGTCCCGGTGCTGCGGTGGGGTAGGCCGGTGCTGCGGTGCGAGCCGCAGGTGCTGCGCCGGGTTCGCCGTCGTCCTGCCGGGATGGCCGTTGCATGGGGTGATCTCCTTGCCGCGCCGTTGAGTTGACGGCCCGGTCTTCGCGGTCCGACGGCCGTTCCGAGTCGGCGCTGCGAGCGGGCCCAGGATTCTGGTCGGTCCGGTCGGAGTCCGGGGGAGTGGTGGACGTGGACATGGGTGTGGACGTGGATGTTGGCACCGTGCGAGCCCCCGCTTGGTGTCGGCCCGGTGGGGATACCGGGCAGTAGCTTCTGCTGGGGATCTTGTACGAGGCCGGGGGTGGGCTCCGCAACACGTGTCGGGCCGAAAGGGGCCGCCGAGAGAATTCACCTATCAGGGTGACGGCCCTTGCGGGGACTGGGCTGTGGGCGTCCGCCGGGGGCCCGTAGCGGCTGCCGGGGCGTGGAGGAGGGCAACTCGAAGGGGGACGTCCGCACGTATCCTGATGGCCCTTCCCGCCGCCTCGCGCCGGTGCGGGTTCCCTGCGACGAAAGCGGTCCGAGATGCGTGTCTACGTTCCCCTGACCCTCCCCGGTCTCGCCGAGGCGTACCGGACCGGAGAGCTGGGACCCGGCCCGCTGACCGCGTACGCGGTGACTCCGGCGCTCCGGGAGTGGTATGTGTCCGACGACATCGAGGAGTTGGAGTACGCGGCGCTGAACCGGGCCGCGCTGGCCTCGCTGCGCCTGCTCGCCACCACGCCGGGGACGCCGCGGCGCCGGGTCGTGGTCGCGGTGGACGTGCCGGACCAGTCGGCGGCGGTCGACCCGGACCGGGGCCTTGATCCGGGGGCGCTCGGTGAGGTGCGGATGGAGCGTGCGGTGCCGTTGGCGAAGGCGGCGGCGGTCCATGTCGACGCGGACGACGCGGAGGCCGATGTGTCCGCGGCGGCGGAGGCGCTGGGTGCGGCGGACCAGGGGGATGACGACGCCCGGTTCACGGTGGACGGCGCGGAGGACCACGAACTGCTCTGGTACGCGACCCAGGAGATCCCCCACCTCCTCCGCTGAACCCCCCGAGCCCCAGACCGCAGAGCCGCAGGTCGCGGCGTCGGAGGAAGTTCGGGCCCGCCGCGTTGTCAGTGGTGCCGGGTACCTTTTTCCGCATGGTGTCTTCGGGGAGTTCGGGTGGTTCGGGGCGGCGGGCCGGTACGGCGGCGGCGCACATCGTGTGGGACTGGAACGGGACGCTGTTCCACGACATCGACGCGGTGGTGGCGGCGAACAACGCGGCCTTCGCGGAGATAGGGCTGCCGCCGATCACACTGGAGCAGTACCGCGAGTTGTTCTGCGTGCCGGTGCGGCTCTTCTACCAGCGGCTGATGGGGCGGGTGCCCAGTGAGGGCGAGTGGGCGGCGATGGACGGCGCGTTCCACCGGCACTACACACAGCAGCGGGCGGCCTGTGCGCTCACCGAGGGGGCGGGGGCGCTGCTCGCGGACTGGCAGGCCGCGGGGCGCAGCCAGTCGCTGCTGAGCATGTACGGGCACGAGGAGTTGGTGCCGCTGGTGCGGGGCTTCGGGATCGAGTCGCGGTTCGTGCGGGTGGACGGACTGCGCGGGCCCACGGGCGGCAGTAAGGCGGAGCACATGGTGCGGCATCTGGCGGCGCTGGGCGGGACGGGCGGGCCGCCGCCGCGGACGGTGGTGATCGGGGACGCGGTGGACGACGCGGTGGCCGCGCGGGCGGCGGGGGCGCGGGCGGTGCTGTACACGGGTGGTTCGCACAGCCGGGAGAGTCTGGCGGCGGCGGGGGTGCCGGTGGTCGACTCCCTGGCGGAAGCGGTCGCCCTGGCCGAGGCGGCGGTCACCTGCGACTGATCTCCCTACCACCCGCCGACGCAAGCTGAGCCCCGGCGCAAACGAAGCCAAGCCCCCAACGCAAGCCCCCAACGCAAGCCACCCGCACCGGAGTTCACGGCGCTCGCCCGCCGCCCCCCGCCCCCCAGAAGCGGACGATCGCCTCCCCTTTCCCTGGAGGCATCGCGCCTGCCTCCAGGGGACGCCGTACCCCCGCCCTGCCTGTGCAAAGTGTCAAAATTCCGCTGGGGATTTGGACAGGAGCGGCCCGTGACGCGGTGCCGTGGGAGAGAGATAGCCTGGGTGCCGTGATCAGCGCGATATCCCGCGGGGGCCGGTGTGTCCCTGCCGCTCGCCCGGCGCGTACGGAGCACTTCCGTGGCCGGGCCGTCGCTGGTCGGCACCGGTGGGTCGGAGCGCCCGACATGGCGTATTCCGCCCCATTCGTCTCTCATCACCGCATAACGTCGACCACGACCGGACACCCCGCGTCGCGGCGTTACGTCACATCGCCATCTTCTAGGTCACGCAACGGCGCGCGACAGGAGCCAGAGGACCATGCAGACCAAGCTGGACGAAGCCAAGGCCGAGCTGCTCGAACGGGCCGCCCGGGTTGCTGAGAACGGTCCGGTCGGGAGCTTTCTGCCCACCGGGACGAAGGACGGGGGGGCTCCGGACCGGGAAGCGGTGCTCGCCTTCCTCCAGCGCTACTACCTGCATACCGCGCCCGAAGACCTCGCCGACCGGGACCCGGTGGACGTCTTCGGCGGCGCGCTCTCCCACTACCGGCTCGCCGAGAACCGCCCGCAGGGCACGGCGAACGTCCGGGTCCACACCCCCACCGTCGAGGAGAACGGCTGGACGTGCAGCCACTCCGTGGTCGAGGTCGTCACCGACGACATGCCGTTCCTCGTCGACTCCGTCACCAATGAGCTGTCCCGGCAGGGCCGCGGCATCCATGTGGTGATCCACCCGCAGGTCATCGTCCGCCGCGATGTCACCGGCAAGCTGCTGGAGGTACTGCCCGCCGGGCTGCCCGCGGACAGGGCCGAGCAGCCGCACGATGTGCACACCGAGTCCTGGATCCATGTCGAGATCGACCGGGAGACCGACCGCGGCGATCTGAAGCAGATCACCGCCGACCTGCTGCGCGTCCTGTCCGATGTGCGGGAGGCCGTCGAGGACTGGGAGAAGATGCGCCAGACGGCGCTCGGCATGGCGGAAGGGCTGCCGGACGAGCCGACCGCGCGTGATCTGCCCGAGGCGGAGGTGGAGGAGGCGCGGGAGCTGCTGCGCTGGCTCTCCGCGGACCACTTCACCTTCCTCGGCTACCGCGAGTACGAGCTGCGCGACGACGACTCGCTGGCCCCGGTCCCCGGCACCGGCCTCGGTATCCTGCGCGCCGACCCGCAGCACGGCGAGACCGAGGACCACCCCGTCAGCCCGTCCTTCTCGCGGCTGCCGGCGGACGCCCGCGCCAAGGCCCGCGAGCACAAGCTCCTCGTCCTGACGAAGGCGAACAGCCGGGCCACCGTGCACCGCCCCTCGTACCTGGACTACGTGGGGGTGAAGAAGTTCGACGCGGACGGCAATGTGGTGGGGGAGCGGCGCTTCCTCGGGCTGTTCTCCTCGGCGGCGTACACCGAGTCGGTGCGGCGGGTGCCGGTGGTGCGGCGCAAGGTGCAGGAGGTGCTGCGCGGCGCCGGGTTCCAGCCCAGCAGCCACGACGGGCGCGACCTGCTGCAGATCCTGGAGACCTATCCGCGCGACGAGCTGTTCCAGACGCCGCCCGACGAGCTGCGGGAGATCGCGACCAGCGTCCTCTACCTCCAGGAGCGCCGCCGGCTGCGGTTGTACCTGCGCAAGGACGAGTACGGCCGCTACTACTCGGCGCTGGTGTATCTGCCGCGGGACCGGTACACGACCGGCGTGCGGCTGCGGATCGTGGACATCCTCAAGGAGGAACTGGGCGGCACCAACGTCGACTTCACCGCGTGGAACACCGAGTCCATCCTGTCCCGGCTGCACTTCGTGGTGCGGGTCCCGCCCGGTACCGAGCTGCCGGAGCTGAGCGACCAGGACAAGGACCGGATCGAGGGCCGGCTGGTGGAGGCGGCCCGCTCCTGGGCGGACTCCTTCGCGGAGGCGCTGAACGCGGAGTGCGGTGAGGAGCGGGCGGCGGAGCTGCTGCGCCGCTACTCCGGTGCGTTCCCCGAGGGCTACAAGGCGGACCACTCGCCGCGCGCGGCCGTCGCCGACCTGGCGCACCTGGAGAAGCTGCTCGACGGTGAGCAGGACTTCTCCCTGTCGCTGTACGAGCCGGTGGGTGCGGCGCCCGACGAGCGCCGCTTCAAGATCTACCGCTTCGGCGGGCAGGTGTCGCTGTCCTCGGTGCTGCCGGTGCTGAGCCGCCTCGGCGTGGAGGTCACCGACGAGCGCCCGTACGAGCTGCGGTGCGCGGACCGGTCGACGGCGTGGATCTACGACTTCGGGCTGCGGATGCCCAAGTCCGCGGTGGCCGCCGGGGATTACCTCGGGGACGACGCCCGGGAGCGCTTCCAGGAGGCCTTCTCCGCGGTGTGGACCGGCGAGGCGGAGAACGACGGCTTCAACGCGCTGGTGCTGGGCGCCGGGCTGACCTGGCGGCAGGCCATGGTGCTGCGGGCGTACGCCAAGTACCTGCGGCAGGCCGGGGCCACCTTCAGCCAGGACTACATGGAGGACACCCTCCGTACCAATGTGCACACCACGCGGCTGCTGGTGTCGCTGTTCGAGGCGCGGATGGCGCCGGAGCGGCAGCGGGCCGGCACCGAGCTGACCGACGGGCTGCTGGAGGAGGTCGACGGGGCGCTCGACCAGGTGGCGAGCCTCGACGAGGACCGCATCCTGCGTTCGTTCCTGACGGTCATCAAGGCGACGCTGCGGACGAACTTCTTCCAGCACTCCGAGACGGGCCACCCGCCCGCCTATGTGTCGATGAAGTTCGACCCGCAGGCCATCCCGGACCTGCCGGCGCCCCGCCCCGCGTTCGAGATCTGGGTGTACTCGCCGCGGGTGGAGGGCGTGCATCTGCGCTACGGCAAGGTGGCGCGCGGCGGTCTGCGCTGGTCGGACCGGCGGGAGGACTTCCGTACCGAGATCCTCGGACTGGTCAAGGCGCAGATGGTGAAGAACACGGTGATCGTGCCGGTGGGCGCGAAGGGCGGGTTCGTCGCCAAGCAGCTTCCCGATCCGCAGGTCGACCGGGACGCCTGGCTCGCGGAGGGCACCGCCTGCTACCGCACGTTCATCTCCGCGCTCCTCGACATCACGGACAACCTGGTCGGCGGGGAGGTCGTGCCGCCGAAGGACGTGGTGCGCCACGACGAGGACGACACCTATCTGGTGGTCGCCGCCGACAAGGGCACCGCGACCTTCTCCGACATCGCCAACGAGGTCGCCGAGAGCTACGACTTCTGGCTCGGGGACGCCTTCGCCTCCGGCGGCAGCGCCGGCTACGACCACAAGGGCATGGGCATCACCGCCCGCGGCGCCTGGGAGTCCGTGAAGCGGCACTTCCGGGAGCTGGGGCACGACACCCAGACCGAGGACTTCACCGCGGTCGGCGTCGGCGACATGTCGGGTGACGTGTTCGGCAACGGCATGTTGCTCAGCGAGCACATCCGCCTGGTCGCGGCCTTCGACCACCGGCACATCTTCATCGACCCGACACCGGACGCCGCGACCTCGTACGCGGAGCGGCGCCGGCTGTTCGAGCTGCCGCGGAGCTCCTGGGCCGACTACGACACGGAGCTGCTGTCCGCGGGCGGCGGGGTCTTCCCGCGGTCGGCGAAGTCGATCCAGCTCAACGCCCACATCCGGGAGGCCCTCGGCATCGAGGGCAAGGTCTCCAAGATGACCCCGGCCGACCTGATGCGCACCATCCTCCAGGCCCCGGTGGACCTGCTGTGGAACGGCGGCATCGGCACGTACGTCAAGTCCAGCGCCGAGTCCAACGCCGACGTCGGGGACAAGGGGAACGACGCGATCCGGGTGGATGGCGCGGACCTCCGGGCCCGCGTCGTCGGCGAGGGCGGCAACCTGGGCGCCACCCAGCTCGGCCGGATCGAGTTCGCGCAGACCGGCGGCCGGATCAACACCGACGCCATCGACAACAGCGCCGGGGTGGACACCTCCGACCACGAGGTGAACATCAAGATCCTGCTGAACGCGGTCGTCGCGGACGGCGACATGACGGTGAAGCAGCGCAACAAGCTGCTCCTGGAGATGACCGACGAGGTCGGCGCCCTCGTCCTGCGGAACAACTACGCGCAGAACGTGGCCCTGACCAACGCCAGCGCCGAGGCCTCCTCCCTGCTCCACGCCCAGCAGCGGTTCATGCGCCGTCTGGGCCGGGCCGGGCATCTGGACCGCGCTCTGGAGTTCCTGCCCACCGACCGGCAGATCAAGGAGCGGCTGAACGCGGGCCGCGGCCTGACCCAGCCGGAGCTGGCCGTCCTCCTCGCCTACACCAAGATCACCGCGGCTGGGGAGCTGATCGCGACGCGGCTGCCGGACGACCCGTACCTCCAGCGGCTGCTGCACGCCTACTTCCCCAAGCCGGTGCGTGAGCGGTTCCCCGAGCAGGTCGAAGGGCACGCCCTGGCCCGGGACATCGTGACCACCGTCCTCGTCAACGACACGGTGAACACGGGCGGTTCGACCTTCCTGCACCGGCTGCGGGAGGAGACCGGGGCGTCCCTGGAGGAGATCGTCAGGGCCCAGCTCTCCGCCCGGGAGATCTTCGGCCTGAACCAGGTGTGGGACGCCGTCGAGGACCTCGACAACAAGGTCGCGGCCGAGGTGCAGACCCGTATCCGGCTGCACTCGCGGCGCCTGGTGGAACGCGGCACCCGGTGGCTGCTGAACAACCGGCCGCAGCCCCTGGAGCTGGCCGAGACCATCGGCTTCTTCCAGGAGGGCGTGGCGCAGGTCTGGTCCCAGCTCCCGAAGTTGCTGCGCGGCTCGGACGCCGAGTGGTACCAGTCCATCCACGACGAGCTGACCGAGGCGGGCGTGCCGGAGGCCCTCGCGGAGCGGGTCGCCGGCTTCTCCGCGGCGTTCCCGACGCTGGACATCGTGGCCATCGCGGACCGGATGCAGAAGGACCCGATGGCGGTCGCCGAGGTGTACTACGACCTCTCCGACCGGCTGGACATCGCCCAGCTCATGGACCGTGTCATCGAGCTGCCGCGCAACGACCGCTGGCAGTCCATGGCCCGCGCCTCCATCCGCGAGGACCTGTACGCGGCGCACGCGGCACTCACCGGGGATGTGCTCGCGGTGGGCGACGGCTCGGCCACACCCGAGCAGCGCTTCAAGGCCTGGGAGGAGCGGAACGCACCCATCCTGGGCCGGGCCCGCGCCACGCTGGAGGAGATCCAGGGCTCCGACTCGTTCGACCTGGCGAACCTGTCGGTGGCGATGCGGACGATGCGGACGATGTTGCGTGCGTAGTCGCTGACGCTGGTCTTGGCGGTGGCTTGGCGGGGCGCCTGCACCCTTTGTGGTGTGGGCGCCCCGCCGTCGTTTGCCGCGCCGCCGTCTGCCCCAGGCGGGCTGGGATCGCGGCCTTCGGCCCGATGTCCTCAAACGCCGGACGGGCTGGATTGAGCGGGCTGGATTTCGGGTGCGGGTGCGATGGCCGCTGATCCGGTGATTAATGGGAGGTACGGCAGGAACGGGGTGAGGGTGGACCTGTGGAGGGTGTATGCGGGTGGCCGGCGCGTCGGGGGTGGTGTCTCCCGACGTCACCGTGGTGGTGATCGTCTACAACGATGAGGCGCGGCTGCCGGCGGCGGTCGGGTCGGTGCTGGCGCAGACCCTGCGCGGGGTCGAGGCGGTGGTCGTGGACGATTGCAGTACGGACGGTTCCTTCGCGCGGGCCGAGGAGTTCGCGGCGCGGGAGCCGCACCGGGTGCGGGCGCTGCGGCTGCCGCGGAACAGCGGCGGCTGCGGTGCGCCCCGCAACCGCGGGGTGGAGGCCGCCCGCGGCCGCTATGTGATGTTCCTGGACAGCGACGACGTACTGGAGCCGAACGCCTGCCGGAACATGCTGGAGGCCGCCGAGCGCACCGGCGCCGACCTGGTGTCCGGGCTGTGCGTCCGGGTCCGCGTCGACTCCCGGCACCGGAGCGCCGACCCCTGGTATCCGTGGCTGTACCGCACCACCCGCACCCTGGAGTCCATCGCCGAGCTGCCCGATCTGCTGGTCTACGACACCCTCTCCACCAACAAGTGCTATCGCCGCGCCTTCCTCACCGGGCAGCGGCTCACCTTCCCCGTCGGCGTCCACTACGAGGACCTGCTGTTCTCCGCGCGGGCCTACACCGCCGCCCGCCGTATCACCCTCATCCCGAACCGCGTCTACGAGTGGCGGGTGGCGAGCGGCGGCGGGCGGCGCTCCATCAGCAACCGCCGCGACGAGATCGGCAACTTCGCGCAGCGGATGGAGATCCACCGCCGGGTGGACCGGTTGCTCGCCGAACGGGGCCTGGATGAGCTGAAGTTCGCCAAGGACGTGAAGTTCCTCAAGCACGATCTGGTGCTGCATCTGCGGGATCTGCCGCTGCTCGACGAGGAGTACCGGCAGGCGTTCGCGGAGCTGGCGGGCGGCTATCTGGCGACGCTGGATCCGGCGGCGCTGCGGGAGGTCGACCCCGTCCACGCGATCTGCGCCTATCTGCTGGCCCGCCGCGACTGGGCCGAGCTGCTGCCCGCCGCGGACACCCTCGCCAACCGCGGCAAGCTGTCCGCGCCACTGGTCGAACGCGACGACCGCGTCTACTGGTGCGGCGGGCATCTGGCCGACCCGCTGGGCCGCGAGGTGCTGGATGTGACCCAACTCGGTTACCACACCGCCCCGTTGGGGGAACTCTTCCTCCGCAACGAGCTGACCGGCTACCGGGCGGACGCGGACGGCACCGTGTTCCTCGCCGGTTCCGTCGTCAATCCGCTGGGCCGGATCGGGCCCGGGACGCCGCTGCGGGGCCGGCTCGAACTGCGGGCCCGCCGCCACTCCCCGCAGACCTTCCGGGTGCCGCTGACCACCCTGCGCCGCACCGACCGCGCCCTCCACTGGACGGCCTGCGTCGACCTCCCGAAGGTGCTGCGGCCCCTCGGCGTCTTCGACACGGTGTGGGACGTACGGGTGGAGCTGGCCGTGGGCGACGGTGAGGGGGAGCGGCTGCGGACCCGGATCAGCGGTGGGGGTACGGCACTTGAGGGTGCGGCGTCGCTGCCGGTGCGGCCCCGGCTGACCCGGCTGGCGGCGGACCGGGTGGCGCCCGAGCTGTCCCGCCGCGGGCATCTCGCCTTCCATCTGCTGGCCGAGGGCCGGGCCGCGTCCCGGACCCAGGGCTGGGTGCGGGCCGCGCTGGCCACCGGGGCGCTGGGCCGCGTGAAGGACGCGCTGCGCCGGGCGCGGCGGCTGGCCCGCTCCGGTGAGACCAGGATCCGCCTCTACCACCGGGTGTTCTGCCGGCTGCCGCACCGCCGCGGCCTGGTCGTCTTCGAGAGCCACCTCGGCCGCCAGTACAGCGACAGCCCGCGTGCCCTCTACGAGGAGATGCGGCGCCGCGGACTGCGGTTCGAGGCGGTGTGGTCGTACGCGGGCGGGCGGCCGGAGGGGTTTCCGTCGGACGCGGTGCTGGTGCGGCGGTGGAGTCTGCGGTATCTGCGGGCGCTGGCGCGGGCCGAGTTCTGGATCGACAACCAGGGCTTCCCGCTGAAGCTCGCCAAACGGCCCGGAACCACCTATATCCAGACCTGGCACGGGTCGGCGCTGAAGCGGATGGGGTTCGACGAGCCGGGGCTGAGGGCGATGCCCGCGACCGCGCGGGCCGCGCACCGGGCGGCGCTGGACCGCTTCGACTGCTTCCTGGTCCGCTCGGAGCACGATGTGCGAACCCTGGTACGGGCGTTCGGGCTGCCGGAGGGGGTGCCGCTGCGGTCCGGGTATCCGCGCAACGACGCCCTGGTCGCGGCCCGGCTGCGGGAGGAGGAGACCGGGGTGCGGCGCCGGGGACCGCTCGCGGAGCGCCTCGGCATCACCCCCGACCGGCAGATCCTGCTGTACGCGCCCACCTTCCGCGGCGCGGGCGGCGGCCCCACGCCGCTTGAACTCCCCTTCGACGTCGAGGAGTTCACCCGCCGCTTCGGTGACCGCTTCGTCCTGCTGGTGCGGGCCCACTACCTGGACCGGGTGGTGCTGCCGCCCTCGGTGCGGGGCACCGTGCTGGACGTCGGCGCCGAGCATGACATCACCCCGCTGCTGACCCTCGCCGACGGCCTGATCACGGACTACTCCTCGGTGATGTTCGACTATGCGCTGCTGGACCGGCCGATGCTGTTCTACGCCCACGACTGGGACGAGTACGCGGGACAGGGCCGCGGCACCTACTTCGACCTGCGGTCCGAGGCACCGGGGCCGGTACTCGCCGACCAGGCGGAACTGTTCACCGCGATCGGCGAACTCAAGGCAGCCGACAGTCAGTTCACCGAAGCCCGCCGCCAATTCCGTGAGCGCTACGGGGAGTTGGACCGGGGTGACGCTGCGGCCCGGGTGGTGGACGTCTACTTCGGTGCGGGGGACCGGAGTTGAGCGCCCCCGACCACGGCACGGGCACCGGCGGGCGGGACATCCTGCTGGTCGCCAACAGCGTGGACGAACTGGGCGGGGTCACCACCTGGTCGCACCGGATGGCCCGGCTCTTCACCGCCCGCGGCCACCGGGTGCACCTGGTCGGCATCCGGCCCGCGCCCGCCCAACTCACCCAGCACCTAGGCGAGTTGCCGTATCCGACGACCACCCTCCACCCTGAGCATCCGCCGCCCGTGCCGCGCGGCCGGGGGCCGGTGGCCGGGCTGCGGCGGCGCCGCCGGGAGGCCGGGGCACGGCGCCACGCGGCCCCGCTCACCCGCCTCTGCCGGGCGGCGCGACCCGGAGCCGTCGTCATCGTCGCCCAGGTGTGGGCGATGGAGTGGGTGGCCCGCGCGGACACCGCGGGCCTGCCGGTGATCGGGATGAGCCATGAGTCGTACCAGGCCACCCGAGGCAGCTCCCGCTTCGGCCGCTGCCTCACCTACTACCGGGATGTGGCCCGGATGCTGGCGCTGACCAGGGAGGACGCCGATCTGTGGATCACCCGCGGCGGGCTGGACAACGTCGGCCACCTACCGAACCCGCTGCCCGCACCGCCCGCCGAGCCGTCCCCGCGCACCGAGCCGGTGGTGCTGAGCGTGGGCCGCCTCGGCGACGAGAAGGGCATCGACCTGCTGCTCGACACCTGGGCCGAGTGCGCGCCCCGGCACCCGGGCTGGCGGCTGCGGATCCACGGCGACGGCGAGGACGAGGCGGCGCTGCGCGCCCGCTGTACCGCGCTCGGTCTGGACGGCGGTGTCGAGTGGGCGGGCCGCACCGATGATGTGGCGGGGGCGCTGCGCCGGGCCTCGCTGTTCGTGCTGCCGTCCCGCTCCGAGGGGTTCCCGCTGGCGCTGATGGAGGCGATGGCGGCGGGCCTGCCGGGTGCCGCGTTCGACTGCGCGCCCGGCGTCCGCGAGATCGTCCGGGACGGTGAGGACGGGCTGCTCGCGGCACCCGGCAACACCTCCGAACTCGCCCGCCGCCTCGATGAGTTGATCGCCGACCGGGAACTGCGCGACACCCTCGGCGACGCCGCCCGCCGCAACATCCGCCGCTACTCCGCCGAGGAGGTCCTGCACCGCTGGGAGGAACTGTTCACCCTCCTGGAACGGTGACGGCGCCCCGCGAACGGTGATCGTCCGCCGCGCCCGGCCCCCGCGGCCCCCGTGGCTACTTCTTCGCCCCGGTGAACTCCTCGTAGGCGCCCAGGACTTCATCCGTCGGCCCGTCCATCCGCAGCTCGCCGCGCTCCAGCCACAGCACCCGCTCGCAGGTGTCGCGGATCGACTTGTTGTTGTGGCTGACCAGGAACACCGTGCCGGCCTCCTGGCGCAGCTCCCTGATCCGGGCCTCGGACCGCTTCTGGAAGCCGCGGTCCCCGGTGGCGAGCGCCTCGTCGATGAGCAGTACGTCATGGTCCTTGGCGGCGGCGATGGAGAACCGCAGCCGGGCCGCCATACCGGAGGAGTACGTCCGCATCGGCAGGGTGATGAAGTCGCCCTTCTCGTTGATACCGGAGAAGTCCACGATGGAGGCGTAGCGTTCGCGGACCTCGGCGCGGGACATGCCCATCGCCAGGCCCCCGAGATGGACGTTGCGCTCGCCGGTCAGGTCGTTCATCAGCGCCGCGTTCACCCCGAGCAGGGAGGGCTGGCCGCCGGTGTGGATGGCGCCCCGCTCCACCGGCAGCAGTCCGGCCACCGCCTTCAACAGGGTTGATTTCCCTGAGCCGTTGGTGCCGATCAGGCCGATCGCCTCGCCCCGCCACGCGGTGAACGACACCCCGCGCACCGCATGGACCTTCCGCACCCCGAGGGCCGTCTCGTCCCCGCCGCGCCGCAGCATCCGGCTGAGCGCGGCGGTGGCGGCGCCCCGGCCGCCCTTGGTGCCGTTGACCCGGTAGACGATGTGCACCCCGTCCGCGATCACGGTGGGCACCGGGTTCTTGCCGTTGTCGTCAGCCACGGCCGTAGGTCTCCTCCGCCTGCCAGAAGAAGACGAACCCGGCCGCACCCGCCACCAGCGCCCAGCCCGCCGCCAACAGCCATACGTGGTGCGGGAGTTGGCCGGCGGTGAAGGTGTCGATGAGGGCGAAGCGCATCAGGTCGATGAAGACCGCCGCCGGATTGCACTCCAGCAACAGCCGTACCGGGTACGCGAGATGGCGCCCGGAGGTCACCTTCTCGATGCTCCACATCACCCCGGAGGTGTACATCCAGGTGCGCAGCAGGAACGGCATCAACTGCGCGATGTCCGGCGTCCTGCTGCCGAGCCGCGCCACGATCAGCGCCAGCCCCGCGTTGAACACGAACTGCAGCACCAGCACCGGCACCGCCAGCAGCCACGAGGGCCGCGGCGGCACCCCGAAGCACAGCAGGATCACCACCAACGCGCCCATCGAGAACAGCAGTTGCTGCAACTGCTGGAGGCAGTACGACACCGGCAGCGCGGCCCGCGGGAAGTGCAGGGCCCGCACCAGGCCCAGGTTCCCCGCGATGGCGCGGGTGCCGGCGAGCACCGAACTCTGGGTGAAGGTGAACACGAAGACACCGGTCACCAGGAACGGCACGAAGTCCGGCACATCGCGCCGGGTGTTCATCACCACACCGAAGATGAAGTAGTAGACCGCCGCGTTCAGCAGCGGCGTCATCACCTGCCACACCTGCCCGAGCTTCGCCTGGCTGTACTGGGCGGTGAGCTTGGCGGTGGCGAACGCGGTGATGAAGTGCCGCCGCTGCCACAACTGCCGCACATACGCGGGCAGCGAGGGGCGGGCACCGCTGACCGACAGCCCGTGCCGCGCGGCCAGTTCGGCCGGCGACAGGGCCGGTTCGGCCGCCGGTGGCGCCGGGGGCGGTGGGGTGTCGAGGACCTGACTCACATCGGTGGCTTCCGCTCGGGGTGGGATGGCACGCGGCACGGAACCCGCACGAGGCGTCGCTACCGTCACGTCGCAACGGTTCCGTATCGTCGCACCGCAGAGCGTAGGGCCGATCGACGTCGCAACGCAACCGTTTCGTCGTCCCCCCCTATGCTGGGGCCCATGACAGTGAGGGAGACGGGGGACGAGACGCCCCGGCCGCGGCGCAGGGCGCCCGCCGGTGCCGCGGTGCTCCGGGAGGACAAGACCGAGGCGATCCGGGCGGCCGTCTTCGGCGAACTGGCGGCCGTCGGCTACGCCCGGATGTCCATCGAGGGCATCGCCCGCCGCGCCGGTGTCGGCAAGACCGCCGTCTACCGCCGCTGGCGCTCCAAGCTGCACCTCGTCCTCGACCTGGTGTCGGCGCTGGCCGTCCAGGGCCTGCCCACCCCCGGCACCGGCACCCTGGAGGGCGATCTGCGCCTGCTGTACGAGGTGACGGCGCGCGCCCTGCGGCACCCCGTCGCCTCCCAGATCCTCCCCGACCTCCTGGCCGAGGCGGCCCGCAACCCGGACATCGCGCAGGCACTCCAGAAGGCGCTGCGCGACGCACAGCACTCGGTGGCCAGCGGGGTGGTGCGCGCCGCCCGCGAGCGCGGCGAACTCTCCGCGGAGTTCGACGAGGACCTCGCCCTGGACCTCATCTCCGGCCCGCTGTACTGGCGCGCGGTGGTGATGCGCGGCCCCCAGCCGCGCGACTACCTCCCCGCCCTGGCCCGCGCCACGGCGGCCGCCCTCAAAGCCCTCTAGGACGCGGGCACTTGGGGGTTACTCAGGTACTCGGCTACTCGGGGCGGTCAGGGTCCCGTGGTGCCGTCCAGGGCCTCGCGGATCAGGTCGGCGTGGCCGTTGTGCCGGGCGTACTCCTCGATCAGATGGCCGAGGATCCAGCGCAGCGAGACCTCACGGCTGCCGGTGAAGAGCGCCTCCCGCTCGGACAGCAGCCCGCACTCCTCCAGCGCGACCCCGGCCGTCAGCTCCCGGCTCCGCGCCACCTCCGCCCGCCACCGCTCCAGGGCCTCGGCCATCCCGCGCTCCGGGTGCAGATCGAAGCCGTTCGTGGCGTCCGGGTACACCGCCGGCACGTCCGCCTCCCGGGCCAGCACCCGCTGGAACCAGTTGCGTTCGACCTCCGCCAGATGCTGCACCAGACCCAGCAGCGTCAGCGCGGAGGACGGCACCGCGGCCCGCCGCACCTGCTCGTCGTCGAGGCCCGCGCACTTCACCGCGAGGGTGTCGCGGTGGAAGTCGAGCCAGGACTCCAGGGTGGCGCGTTCATCGGCTTGCGGGGGCGGGACGGCGCGTCCGTCGGGCAGGGTCACCATGCCCGCCACCCTGCCATACGGATCTTGGCGGCGGGTCGGCCCCCGGCGGGCGCGGCCGCCCTGGTAGACGGGGGCAGCCGGGGTCCCCGCGGCCGCACCCGGCGCCCGCACAGGACCCGCACCCTGGACGGCCGCGGCAGGACCGGGAGTTGAGCACCATGACCGACCGCGGCGGGCGTCTGCCGGGCGGCACCCTCCGGCTGGTGCGGCGGACCGAGCGGCCGGACGCGGCGGTCCTGCTGCTGCCCGGCGGGTTCACCCGGAGCCGTCGCCCGGCCCGGCCCTGGCAGGCCGCGGTACTGCGGATGCGGCCGATGGCGGACGCGATCCTGGACGTCGCCGACCGCGGCGGGACCGCCCGGCCGCTGGTGGCCCTGGTGCACTACCGCTACCGCGGCTGGAACGGCCCGTCGGCCGACCCGGTGCGCGACACCCGGGAGGCGCTGCGCGCGGTGGCGGCGGTGGCGGGGCCGGTACCGGTGGTGCTGGTGGGCCACTCGATGGGCGGCCGGGCCGCTCTCCGCGCCGCCGGGCTGCCCGGGGTACGGGGCGTGGTGGCGCTCGCCCCGTGGTGCCCGCCCGGCGAGCCGGTGGCCCAACTCGCCGACCGCTACCTGCTGGTGCTCCACGGCGACCGGGACCGCACCACCGACCCGGCGGCCTCCGCGGACCTGGTACGCCGGGCGCGGGCGGCGGGGGCGCGCGCCGGGACGGTACGGATGTCCGGCGCCGGGCATCCGATGCTGCGGCGCGCCCCCACCTGGCACCGCCTCACCGCCGAGGCCGCCACCGCCCTCCTCGCCCCCGACCCGGCGACCACCGCCCCCGACTGGCTCCGCACCGCCCTCACCTCCGACGGCCCGGTGGAGCAGTAGCCCCGTCGGCGACGGCCCGGAACAGCAGCAGGCCCGGCGACCGCAAGGACGGTCACCGGGCCTGCTCGCCGGCGGGGCGGACGCGGGTCGCGCCCGTCCCGCCGCCGGATGTCACTTCACCGCGCCCGCCATCACTCCGGACACGAACTGCCGCTGGAACGCGAAGAACACGATCAGCGGGATCACCATCGAGATGAACGCACCGGGCGCCAGCACATCGATGTTGTTGCCGAACTGCCTCACCTGCGTCTGCAGAGCGACCGTGATCGGCTGGCTGCCCGAGTCGGTGAAGATCAGGGCGACCAGCATGTCGTTCCACACCCACAGGAACTGGAAGATGCCGAGCGAGGCCACCGCGGGGCCGCCCAGGGGCAGCACCACCCGGAAGAACAGGCGCAGTTCACCCGCACCGTCCAGCCGGGCGGCCTCCAGCAGCTCCCTCGGGATCTCCGCGAAGAAGTTCCGCAGCAGGAACACCGCGAACGGCAGCCCGAAGCCGACGTGGAAGAGGATCGCGCCGAACACCGAGCCGAAGATCCCGATGGAGCCGAACAGCTTGGCGATCGGCAGCAGCGCCACCTGCACCGGCACCACCAGCAGCCCGACGACCGCCACGAACCACCAGTCGCGGCCCGGGAACTCCATCCAGGCGAAGGCGTAGCCGGCGAGCGCGCCGATGATCACCACCAGCACCGTGGCGGGCACCGTGATCAGGAGGGAGTTGACCAGCGAGCCGGTGATCGCCGAATTGTCCAGCAGCTTCTGGTAGTTGTCGAGGGTGAGCTTCGACGGGGCGCTGAACACCGTCCACCAGCCGCCGGACGCCAGGTCCCCGGAGGTGCGCATCGAGGAGAGCAGCAGCCCGATCGTCGGCACCAGCCAGAACAGGCCGACCACGATCAGTACCACCTGGAGCAGCCCGCCGCTGAGGCGCTGCGCGAGCCGCGTCCCGAGCCGCTCGGGGGCCGCCGGGGCCGGGGCGGGCGCGGCGGGCGCCGGCACCTCGCTGCCGACTGTCTGGCTGTCCGCCGTCATCGCCGCACCTCCTTGCGCAACCGCCGCACATTGACCCACATCATCGGAACCACCAGCAGCAGCAGGAGGATCGCGATGGCGCTGGCCACTCCGGGCCGCCCGTCGGAGAACGCCGACCGGTAGAGCTGGAGCGCCAGTACGTTCGCGTCGTCCTGCGAGGAGCCCGGCGCGATGATGAAGACCAGGTCGAAGATCTTCAGCACATTGATCATCAGGGTGACCAGGACCACCACCAGGACCGGCGCCAGCAGCGGCACCGTGATCCGGCGGAAGACCTGCCATTCGGTGGCCCCGTCGACCCGGGCCGCCTCCAGCAGTTCACGCGGCATCCCGGCGAGCCCGGCGGCGATCAGCACCATGGCGAAACCGGCCCACATCCAGACATAGCTGCCGATGATCGCGGGGGTGGCGATCGTCGGGCCGAGCCAGTCCACGCCGCGGTACGGCTCGGCGAAGTTGCTGGCGGGCAGCTTCAGCAGTGCCCCGTCGGCCTTCTCGGAGAGCGTGAAGGTGCCGTCCGCGGCGGCCGTGGTGGAGTCCACCACCTTGCCGTCCTTGACCGCCTCGATCCGCATCCCGGGGTAGCCCTGCTCGGTGGCGTCCGGTTTGCCGAGGACGCCGACGCCCTTGCCGCGGGTGAAGTCCTGCCAGGTGGTGCCGGTGACCTTGCCCGGTTCGGCCTGGGCGGCCTTGGCGGGCGCCGCGTCCTTGGGCATCACATCGGGCGCCACGCCGACCAGCGGCAGCGCCACCGGGGTCCCGGCCTTGACCGGGGTGCCGGTGACGAAGTCGCCGCCGCCCGCGCGCTTCAGCGGCGAGTTGCGGCCCGGGTGGGCCTGCGGGAAGGCGGACGACTCGGCGAAGGTGTCGTGCAGGCCCACCACCACGGCGTTGGCCACACCGCGGTCCGGGTCCTGCTCGTAGACCATCCGGAAGATGATGCCGGCGGCGAGCATGGAGATCGCCATCGGCATGAAGATCAGCAGCTTGAACGCGGTGCCCCAGCGGACCCGCTCGGTGAGCACCGCGAAGATCAGGCCGAGCGCGGTGGCCACCGCCGGCGCCACCGCCACCCAGATCGCGGTGTTCTTGATCGCGGTGACGATGCCGTCGTCGGTGAAGAGTTCCCGGTAGTTGTCCAGGCCCGCGAAGCCCGTCCCCGACTGGTCGAGGAAGCTGCGGACCAGGGAGTAACAGATCGGGTAGACCACGAGCGCGCCCAGCAGCACCAGCGCCGGAAGCAGGAAGAGCACCGCAATGGACTTACGTGTACCTGTCACGCTCTTACGTGTACGGGGGGCGGGGGGCGCCGGCTCGGCGGCGCCCCCCGCGGTGGTCGATGCCATCGGCCGTCAGTTCCCGTACGCCTTGGCTGCCGCGGCCTCAAGCCGCTTCTGCGTGCCGGCCACGTCCTTCGGGTTCTTCAGGAAGTCCTGAAGTTCCTTCCACTCGCCCTTGCCGGGCGTGCCGCCGAAGGCCTGCGGGGTCTGGTCCGACATGTCGAAGCGGAAGTCGTTGCCCGCGTCGATCAGCGCCTTCGCCATGCTGCGCTGCACGTCGTTCGGGTACGCCGCCAGGTCCAGGCCCTTGTTCGGCGAGAGGAAGCCGCCCGCCTTCGCCTCGATCTTCGCGGCGTCCGCGGACGCGAGGAACGTCAGCAGCGCCTGGCTCGCCTTGGAGTCCTTCAGCACCACGGCCGCGTCGCCACCGCTGACCACCGGCGGCTTGGCGCCGACCGCGGGGAACGGGAACATCTTGGCGTCGGTGCCGATCTTCGCCTTCGCCTGGGTGATGTTGACGGCGGCGAAGTCGCCCTCGTAGACCATGCCGGCCTTCGGCTGGTCGCCGCCGGTGAAGGTCTGGGTCACCGAGTCCGGGAAGCCGGTCTGCAGGGTGCCGCTGGGGCCGCCCGCCAAGTAGCCCTTCTTGCCGAGGAGTTCGGCCATCGTGGTCAGCGCCTTCGCCACCGAAGGATCGGTCCACTTGATCTTGTGCTCGGCGAGCTGGTCGTACTTGTCCGGGCCGGCCTGCGACAGGTAGATGTTCTCGAACCAGTCGGTCAGCACCCAGCCGTCCGCGCCGCCCACCGACAGCGGCGTCACACCGGAGTCGTACACGGACTGCGCGGTGGCCTGGAACTCCTTCCAGGTCTTGGGCTCCTTGGCGCCCGCGTTCTCGAAGACCTTGGTGTTGTACCAGACCAGCGACTTGTTGGCGGCCTTGAAGTACACGCCGTACTGCTTGCCGTCGACCGCGCCGAGGTCCTGCCAGCCCTGGTCGTAGTTCTTCTTGAGCTGGGCCTCGACCTCGGGGCTGGCGGGCTTGGCCCACTTCTTCGCCACGGCCTGCTTGATGGCGCCGACCTGCGGCAGCAGCGCCACGTCCGGCGGGGCGTCACCCGCGATCTTCGAACCGAGGAAGTTGATGATCGGGTCCTGCGCGGGAACGAACGTCACCTTCGCGCCCGTACGCTTCTCGAACTCGGCCAGGACCTTCTTGAAGTTGTCCTGCTCGGCGCCGGTCCACACCGCGGCGACTTCCAGCTTGGCCCCGTCCAGCTTGGGCAGCTTCACCGAGGCCGAGCTGCCGCCCTTGTCGGCGCCGGCCTCCTTGTCCTTTTTCCCGTCGTCACTGGAGCAGGCGCCGAGGCTGAGCACCAGCGCCCCCGCGACCAGGGCGGCCCCGGCCCGGGCCGCCGGAAGGGTACGTCTGGCGCCGGCCGCGCCCGAGGTCCGGGTGGTGTGAAGGGTGGTGCGCATCAGTGCCCCGTTCTCTTCATTGCTTGAACGCACGAACCGACTCGCGCGCTGTATCCGTGCGGACTGTTTACGCCCGCCTGCGCAGCACGGGCAAGGGCACTTACACATCCAACGCCCTGATCGTGACTACCTCGTGATTACGACTTTATTAACGGTGCGTTAATTACTTTGTCGGGGAAGGGGGTTGACCCTTTACTGCCCGTTAGACCCCGTTGTGGGCGGCCGGACCGCCGGAGAGCGGCACCGGCGCGAAAACTCCGCTCCCGAGGACGTTCACCGCGCGGCCCGCTCCACCGCACTCGCCAGCAGCGCCAGATCCGTCGGCCCGTTCCCCAACTCCCGTACGCTGCGCCGCGCCGGCGGGTCCCCCATGCGCGCCCACTCCAGCGGCACCACCGTCGGCCGCAGGGTCGCCGTCCGCGGTATCCGCCCGGTGACCCGGCCCCCCTGGAAGCCGGTCTCCCGGCCGTCCCCGCGGTACAGCACCCCCCGGCCCGGGGCCGGGTCCTCCGGACCGCCGCCCGGCTCCCGCAGCACCACCCGCAGCCCCGCCCGCCGCCCCAGCTCACTGTCCGCGGTACGGCCGCCGGGCCCGGTACTCGCCACCAGGTGCACCCCGAGCCGCGCCCCGTCCCGCGCCACCGCCTCCAGCGCCCGCACCACGGAACCCGCCGCGGGCCGGCCGGTGGAGCCCAGCGGCGGCGACAGCAGCGCGTCCACGTCGTCCACCAGCACCACCAGCCGGGGCAGCGGCTCGACCGGCTCCGGGGTTTGCTCCGGCGCCCCGGGCCGGAGCCGCAGCGTCGCACTCGTGGCCGCCTCCACCTCGGCGGCCGCCCGGCGTCCGGCGCCCGCCTGGCCGGAGCGCTGCGCCACCAGCCGCCCGGACAGCTCCTGCCCGGTGTGCCACTCCGAGAAGTCCAGCCGCCCCAGCAGCTCCGCCCGCCGCTTCAGCTCCGTCGTCAGGGACTGCGCGAACTCCCGCATCCGCACCGGGTCGTCCGCGGTCAACCGGGCGGTGACATGCGGCAGTTCGGTACAGGCACCGAGGCCCTCCGCCGCACCCGCCGCGGGACCGGCCGCGGTGGGGCCGCGTACCGCGTCCCGGCCGTCGACCAGTGCCAGCCCCAGCCGCCCCGGCCGTTCCGCGGACGCCAGCGAGGCCGCCACCGCCCGCAGCAGCTCGGTACGGCCGCTGCCGGGCGGGCCCTCCACCAGCAGATGCGGGCCGGCCCCCTCGGCCGCCAGATCCACCGAGACCGGGCCGCGGGGGCCCGCGCCCAGCACCGCCCAGGCCCGGCCGCCCAGCGCGCCGGTGTCGTCCGCGGCCGCCGCCCAGCGGGCCAGCAGCGAGGCGGGGGTGGCCCGGGCCAGGCCCAACTCGTCCAGCAGCCGGGCGCTCCGCGGCAGCGGCGCCGACACCCGCGGACGCCCGGCGGCGCCACCCTCGGGCCGCAGCGGCGCCAGCGCCCGGGCGAAGCGGTCCGCCCACGCCGCGGACACCGCGTCCACCGTGGCCAGCACCCCCTGCCCGACCGGCACCCCCTCCGCGGTACGCAGCAGCCGCAGCGTCGTCGCCACCTCACCGCTGAGCAGCCCCACCGCCCCGCAGGACCGGAACGCGGGCGACACCGCGCAGGCCGCCTCGAAGGTCTCCGCCACCGGGGACGACGCGGAGGCCGGTGCCGTGGTCGCCAGGCACACCACATGCATCCCCGCCGCGGGCCCCTCCCGCGTGATCCGCAGTACGGCGTCCCGCAGCGCGGCGGAGCCCGGGTCGCCGTCCACCAGCAGCACCGTGGCGGAGCGCGGCGCCGCCGGCTCCGCCCCCGCGGCCGCGTCCTCCGCCCGGTCGTCGAGCCGCCGCAACAGCTCCCCGGTGCGGGCCGCGGCCTGCTCCCGGTCGAAGGCGAGCAGCAGCCGGCAGTCCTGGCCGTGCGCCGGACGGGACTGCGGCAGCCAGCCCAGCCAGCCCCACTCGGCCGTCCGCTCCTCGGCCGGACGGGCCCGGTCCGCGGCGATCAGCACGATCTCCAGGGTGTCGGGGCCGTGCAGCGCGGCGAGCTGCGCCACCACCGCGCGCGCCAGCCCCGCCAACCGCTCCGGCGGCCCCGCGAGCCCGAGCGCCCCAGCCTCCCGCAGCCCGACCGTCACCGGCACCGCGGGCAGCGGCTCACCACCGCCGGGCGCGGGCCGGTCCGCGGTGCCCAGCCGTACGGTCAGCGCCTCCGGGTGGTCCGGGTCGCGCTCCCAGAGCTGCGGGCCCGGGCCCAGCACCGTCAGCAGCAGCGTCGCCGGATCCGGCCACACCTGCGGGGCACCGGTGCCGCCCGGCACGAGCGCCCCGGTGGCGCTACGGGTGCCCCCGCCGCCGCCCGCGCCTTCCGTCGTCGGCGCACCGGTACGCGGCGCCTCGTCCGCGGGCCGCGCCTTCCACCGCCGGGCCCAGGCCGCCAGCCCCCGCCGCCGCCCGGCCCCGCCGTCCCGGTCACCGTCACCGGGCGCGCGTCCGTCCTCCGTGAAGTCGGGCGAGGGATGCGCGGCACCACCGGGGGAGGTGTCGTACGCACTGCGGGTGTGCGCCTCTTCCTCGCCGCCCCGGCCGTACGGGGACCGGTGGGCGCTCCGGGCGCCGGGGGCAACGCCGTTGGCCTCGGGGGGAGTTGAGGGGCCGGGGATGGTGGGGCGGGCCGGGCCTCCGGGACCGGCCGGGGACCCGAAGGCGTCCGGTCTCCCGCGCCCCGGACCTCCGCTCAGGCCCTCCACCCCGGGGGCGCCGCCCTGGCCCGGCACCGTGCCCGGACCGGGGGAGTGCGCGCTGCCCGGGTCCGACGCGGCCCAGGCGGCGTCACCGTCGGCCCGTGCCGTCGCCCCGCGCGGACCGCCGCCGGACGCCCCGCCCTGCCGCGGCACGGCGGCCCCGGCCTCGGCCTCGGTCTCCTCCGGTGCCTCCGTACCGAGCCCCCGTACCCGTACATGGCCCTCGCCGTCGGGTGCTGTGGGAAGGGGCTCGGCGGGCTCGGGGCCGCGGGTGAGGGTGAGGGCGGACTCGCCGAGCCGCAGCAGCGCGCCGGCGGGCAGCCGCACGGGGCGCTCGCCGACGGGGCGGCCGTCGAGGGTGGTGCCGTTGGTGGAGCCGAGGTCGGCCACCGAGACCGCGCCGTCCGGGGCCAGCGTCACCGCGCAGTGCAGCCGGGACACGTCCGGGTCGTCCAGCGGCACATCGGCCCTGGCGGAGCGGCCGATCTGGATCCGGCCGCCGTGCAGCAGATGCACCCCGCCCGCGTCGGGCCCGGCCACCACATGCAGATGGGCCTGCGCGCCCGCCGGCTCGGGCCCCGGCTCCGCGGGCCCGCCCAGCGACAGCACCACCCCGTCCAGCAGCGGCGGCTCGCCCAGCGTGCACCGCCGCACGTCCAGCTTCTCGGCGCCCGCGTACAGCGCCGCCGAACCGTCGCCGCCCGCGGCCGAGGCCAGGGCGGCGGCCACCGCGGCCAGCGCGGTCCCCGCGGGTGCGGTCACCAGCACGTCTCCCGCGAGGCGGGCGGAGGGCGCGTCGGTGCGCGACCCGAGGACGGTCAGCCGGATCTGCATCGCCGTCGGCGGTCCCTTCTGTGCGGGCGCCGGGCCGCGGGGGCTGCGCTGCCCTCCCCCGCACCGCGCACCGGCACCTCGGCCAGTACCCAGATACGGGGAGCATCCTTGCACCTGCCGCTGACAACGCGCCCGCGGGTCGGCGAAAAATGATCTTGATTGGCCGGCTCTGCCCGAAAAACAGCCGGGCCGGCCCGGGTTCACCTGCGGCCCGCCGAGGTCGAGGCCGCGGCAACCAACCCGGTCCGGTCCGCGTCTTCCCCGGGGCGGATTCCCTCCGGGTGGATTCCCTCCGGGCGGTCGGCCAGGCCGCCGGCCGGCCACCGCTCGCGGCTGTTTCCGGCCACCGGAATCCGGGCCGCCGCCCGGTCGGCCGCCTCGGGCGGGACGGGCCCGCGCCCGGCATTACAGTGGGTCGGACCGTCCGGGCCGACGGGTGCCGTCCGCGGCGCCGGCACCCGGTACCAGCAGGCGACAGTCGGTAACAGCGATCAGCAGGGAGTGCATGACGTGCGGCCGGTGGGCAGCAAGTACCTCCTGGAGGAGCCGCTCGGACGCGGCGCCACGGGCACCGTCTGGCGCGCCAGGCAGCGCGAGGCCGCGGGCGAGGAGGCCGCCGTCCAGGGCGCGCCCGGCGAGACCGTGGCGATCAAGGTCCTCAAGGAGGAGCTGGCGAACGACGCGGACATCGTGATGCGCTTCCTGCGCGAGCGCTCCGTCCTGCTGCGCCTCACCCACCCCAACATCGTGCAGGTGCGGGACCTGGTCGTGGAGGGCGATCTGCTGGCCCTGGTGATGGACCTGGTCGACGGCCCCGACCTGCACCGCTATCTGCGGGAGAACGGGCCGTTCAGCCCCGTCGCCGCCGCCCTGCTCACCGCCCAGATCGCGGACGCGCTCGCCGCCAGCCACGCCGACGGGGTGGTCCACCGGGACCTGAAACCGGCCAACGTCCTCCTCAAGCAGGACGAGGCCGGTATGCACCCGCTGCTCACCGACTTCGGCATCGCCCGCCTCGCCGACTCCCCGGGCCTCACCCGCGCCCACGAGTTCGTCGGCACCCCGGCCTATGTGGCCCCCGAGTCCGCCGAGGGCCGCCCGCAGACCTCCGCCGTCGACATCTACGGCGCCGGCATCCTGCTGTACGAACTGGTCACCGGGCGGCCGCCGTTCGCCGGTGAGAGCGCCCTGGAGGTGCTGCACCAGCATCTGAGCGCCGAGCCCCGCCGCCCGTCCACCATGCCGGGTCCGCTGTGGACGGTGATCGAGCGCTGCCTGCGGAAGAACCCGGACGAGCGGCCCAGCGCGGAGAACCTCGCCCGTGGCCTGCGCGCCGTCGCCGAGGGCACCGGAGTGCACGCCACGGCCGCCCAGATCGCCGCCGCGGAGGGCGTCGGCGCGCTCCTCGCCCCCGACCCGGACCCGGCCACCGTGCCCGGCGGCGCCCCGGCGTCCGACGGCACCTACGACCCGTCGGCCGCGACCAGCGTCCTGCCGCACACCGCGGCCTCGGCCTCCGACGCCACCTCGGTCCTGCCCACCGGCGGTGACAACCAGCCGACCTCGGTGCTGCCGCCCGTGCCGCAGGGCCCCCCGGGCGGCGGTCCGGACAGCCCGCACCCCTGGGAGAACCAGTTGCGCGCGGCCCGCGACCGCAACGAGCAGACCCAGGTGCAGCAGTATCTGGCCCCCGACGAGGACCCGCTGCGCCACCGCCCGCAGCGGCAGGTGGCCCGCCGCCAGCAGCCGCAGCAGCAGTACGCCCCGCAGCAGTACCAGCAGCGGCGGCAGACCCCGCAGCCCGACGCGTACGCCCCGCAGCGGTACGCGCCGCCGCAGCAGCCGGCCCAGCGCCCGCCGCGCGAGCCGCGCCGCAGCAACCCCAACAAGATGCGGATCCCCGGCCTCGGCTGCCTCAAGGGCTGCCTGTTCACCCTGGTCATCCTGTTCGTGGCGGGCTGGCTGGTATGGGAGTTGAGCCCGCTCCAGGAGTGGATCGGCACCACCAAGGGGTACTGGGACCAGCTCGGCGAGTGGTTCGACACCGCCAGCACCTGGGTCGGCGACCTCGGCAACAAGTAGCGGCGGTGAGCGGGGCGTTGGCGATGCCGCGACGGCAAGTGGCGGCAAGTGGCGCCGCCCGCAGGCCCGTTGCGTCCCGGAGAGATCAACTCCGGTCCCGCCGCGGTCCCTTCACCGCCCGGTACGGTGATTTGTCGACATCCAGGGGTGGATTTCCCGCGCTGAGGTGAAGGCCGCTGCCGTGGGCGCGTAGCTTTGGCGCCAACAAGCGTCCGTAGGAGCAGCCTTGGCACGGAAGATCGGCAGCCGGTACACCGCCCACCAGGTCCTGGGGCGCGGTAGCGCCGGCACGGTGTGGCTGGGTGAGGGGCCCGAGGGCCCCGTCGCCGTCAAGTTGCTGCGCGAGGACCTGGCGTCCGACCAGGAGCTGGTGGGCCGCTTCGTCCAGGAGCGCACCGCCCTGCTCGCCCTGGACCACCCGCATGTGGTCGGCGTGCGCGATCTGGTCGTGGACGGCAACGACCTGGCCCTCGTCATGGACCTGGTACGCGGCACCGATCTGCGGACCCGGCTCGACCACGAGCGGCGGCTCGCCCCGGAGGCCGCCGTCGCCATCACCGCCGATGTCGCCGAGGGCCTGGCCGCCGCGCACGCCGCCGGCATCGTCCACCGCGACGTCAAACCGGAGAACGTCCTCCTCGACATGGAGGGCCCCCTCGGTCCCGGCGGCGCCCACCCCGCGCTGCTCACCGACTTCGGCGTGGCCAAGCTGATCGACACCCCGCTGCGGGCCCGCGCCACGAAGATCATCGGCACTCCGGACTACCTGGCCCCGGAGATCGTCGAGGGCCTCCCGCCGCGCGCCGCGGTCGACATCTACGCCCTCGCCACCGTCCTGTACGAACTGCTCGCCGGCTTCACACCGTTCGGCGGCGGGCACCCCGGGGCCGTACTGCGCCGCCATGTCACCGAGACCGTGGTGCCGCTGCCCGGCATCCCGGAGGAGCTGTGGCAGTTGATCGTGCAGTGCCTCGCCAAGGGCCCGGCGTCCCGGCTGCGCGCCTCCGAACTGGCCGCCCGCCTCCGCGAACTCCAGCCGGAACTGGCCGGCCTGCCGCCCCTGGACGTCGACGAGCAGGCCGTCGACGACGAGGACGATGCCGACGACTCCGCGTACGGCGAGGAGGACGGCACCGAGTCCGCGGCCCGCGGTTCCGAGGCCGAGACCCCGCCGCGGGCCAGGCGGGGCGCGGTACCGCTGGTACGGGGCACCGCGCCGGACTCCAACCGCGACACCCACACCAGCATGAGGGTGCCGGGCCGGGATGAGCTGGCGGGCGGCGCCCGCGGCACCGCCCGAGCGCCCCGGGCCAGCGGCGCCCCCCGCCCCGGCTCGGCGCGCAATCGTGCCGCGGCCCGCAGACGCCGGGTGGCGCTCACCGCGGGCGGGGTGCTGCTGGCGGCCGCGATCGGCGTGGGCACCTGGCTGGCCGTCGGCGGCGACGACTCCGAGACCCCGCCGCAGGACACCACCCACTCGGCACCCGGCACCCCCTGACCACCCCCGGCGTCCCCGGGGTTCTCCCCGCCCCGGACGGAACGCTTGCGGCAGCCGTTACGCTGGACCCGTGGCAGTCGTCGATGTATCCGAAGAGCTCAAGTCCCTCTCCTCGACCATGGAGTCGATCGAGGCCGTCCTGGACCTCGACAGGCTGAGGGCAGACATCGCAGACCTGGAGGAGCAGGCGGCCGCGCCCTCCCTCTGGGACGACCCGGAGGCGGCGCAGAAGATCACCAGCCGCCTCTCCCACCTCCAGGCCGAGGTCCGCAAGGCCGAGGGCCTGCGCGGGCGGATCGACGACCTGGAGGTGCTGTTCGAGCTGGCCGAGGCCGAGGACGACCCGGACGCCCGCGCCGAGGCCGAGACCGAACTGGCCGCTGTGAAGCGCGCCCTGGAGGAGATGGAGGTCCGCACCCTCCTCTCCGGCGAGTACGACTCCCGCGAGGCCGTGGTCAACATCCGCGCCGAGGCCGGCGGTGTCGACGCCGCCGACTTCGCCGAGCAGCTCCAGCGCATGTACCTCCGCTGGGCCGAGCGCCACGGCTACAAGACCGAGCTGTACGAGACGTCGTACGCGGAGGAGGCCGGCATCAAGTCGACCACCTTCGCCGTGCAGGCCCCCTACGCCTACGGCACGCTCTCCGTGGAGCAGGGCACCCACCGGCTGGTGCGGATCTCGCCCTTCGACAACCAGGGCCGGCGCCAGACGTCGTTCGCCGGTGTCGAGGTGCTGCCGGTGGTCGAGCAGTCCGACCACGTGGACATCGACGAGTCGGAGCTGCGGATCGACGTGTACCGCTCCTCCGGCCCCGGCGGCCAGGGCGTGAACACCACGGACTCCGCGGTCCGCATCACGCACATCCCCACCGGCATCGTCGTCTCCTGCCAGAACGAGCGCTCGCAGATCCAGAACCGCGCCACCGCGATGAACGTCCTCCAGGCCAAGCTGCTGGAGCGGCGCCGCCAGGAGGAGCAGGCCAAGATGGACGCCCTCAAGGGCGACGGCGGCAACTCCTGGGGGAACCAGATGCGTTCCTACGTCCTGCACCCGTACCAGATGGTGAAGGACCTGCGCACCGAGTTCGAGGTGGGCAACCCGCAGTCGGTGCTGGACGGCGAGATCGACGGCTTCCTGGAGGCCGGGATCCGCTGGCGCAAGCAGCAGGAGAAGTAGCGGCGCGCGAGCACCCGGAAGGGGCGTGACCTGGGCCGCCGCCCGCCGGTCACGCCTCTTCCGGCACGTCCGCCCCGGTGAGCGCCAGCCGCAACTGCTCGTCCTCCACGATCCGCCGGGCCAGTGCCGCGTGGGAGATGTCCACCGCCTGCGGATCCGACTCGGCCAGCTCGCTGCGCCGGGCGTAGGCGTCGAAGCTCTTCTGCCGCTCGGCCAGCACCTCCACCAGCCGCTGGTCCACACTGCCGGTCGCCAGCAGCCGGTGCACCTGCACCCGGCGCACCTGCCCCATCCGCTGCGTACGGCCTATCGCCTGCGCCTCCAGGGCGGGCGTCAACTGCGGCTCGCACAGCACCACCACCGAGGCGGCCTGGAGATTGATCCCGAGGCCGCCGGTCTGGATCTGCGCGGGCAGCACCGCGGGGCCCTCGGTCGCGGTGAACTCGTCGATCAGCTCCTGCCGCCGCTCCAGCGGCACACCGCCGGTGAGCGCCTCGGACACCGGCGGCCCCCCGGCCGCGGCGAGCGCCGCCGACACCGTGCCGAGGACCTCGCGGAACGCGGAGAAGACCACCACCTTCAGCCCGTTCTCCGCGGCCTCCGCGACCACCTCCTTGAGCCGCCGCAGCTTCGCCGACTGCGCCGGGTCCGCGTAGGCGGCGCGGCGCATCGCCGCGAAGTCCCGCCCCTCGACGGCCTGCCGGTACGCGGCCTGGTCCGCCTCGGAGAACTCCTCCCAGGCGTCGGTGTGCAGCACCCCGGGCAGTTCGGTCAGCACATCGGGCTGGTTGCGCCGCAGATAGCAGTCGGCGACCCGGGCCCGGAACACCCGCGAGTCCTCCGCCCGCACGCCGGTGGTCGGCTCGGGCAGCGACCGCGGCCGCAGATACCGCACCAGGGCACGGAACTCCTCCGGCCGGCTCTGCATCGGCGTACCCGTCAGGAACAGCACCCGCCCGGTGCTCCGCCGCCGCACCAGGGTGTCCACGGCACGGGCCCGCTGGGTGGAGTGGTTCTTCACATAGTGCGCCTCGTCCACCACCAGCATCTCCAGGCCGACGCCCTCCGGCAGGGTCAGATTCCGCAGTACGTCGAAGCTGGTGACGGCCACCCCGCCCTGCCGCCGCCAGGCGTTCAGTGCGGTGGCGCGGTCCGGCCCGTGCAGCCGGTGCGCGGTCAGGGCGCTGCGGCGGCCGATCTCCCGGATCCAGTTGAGCAGGACGCCCGCCGGGCACACCACCAGGAAGTGCCGGCCCTGCTCGGCGGCGGCCAGATGCGTCAGCGCGGCGATGGCCTGCACCGTCTTGCCGAGGCCCATCTCGTCCCCGATCAGCACCCGTCGGCGGGCCAGCGCGAAGCGGGCGCCGAAGGCCTGGTAGCCGCGCAGCTCCACCCTGAGCAGCGACTCGTCCAGCGGCTGGGCGCGGATCTCCTCGGCCGCCCCCACCGGCAGGAAGCCCTCCGCGGACGCCCGGTCCACCACCCGGTCGGTGATCCGCGGCAGCAGGGTGTAGTAGTCGGCGGCCCGCACCTCGAAGTCCAACCAGGCCTGGTCCACCGGCAACGGCCCCCGCAGCAGATCCACCGCGGCCTGCCGCAGCGCCAGCAGCACCTCGTCCCGCTCGGCCCGCTCCAGTACGGCGGCGAGGCGGGCGGCCGCGGAGCGTGCCGCGGCCCGGCGGCGGCGCCCGGAGAAGAACAGCCGCAGCCGGGAGGCCGCCGGGCGGGCCGCGTCCAGATCGGCCTCGATCTCCTCGGCCGTCCGCCGGGCCAGGCGCACCGCGGCGTCGATGCCGGGGCCGGCCAGCAGCATCCGGTTGAGCGAGAGCAGCAGCGCGGTACTGAGCGGCTCGCCGGTGGTGGCCGCGTCCATGTCGATCCGCACCGCCACCCCGTCCACCGCCGCCCGCGCCAACTGCTCGGCGGCCGCCATGAGTTGGCCCGCGGTGGCGGCCCCGATCCCGGGCAGCGCCCGCAGCGGGTACGTCCCGGCCGCCAGTACCTGGCCCACCGTGCTGTACCCGCCCAGCTCCAGGGCGCGCAGGGTCTCCTCCCGGAGGTGCCCCGCGGTCACCTCGTTCAGCCGGGGCAGCGGCAGCCGCTCCAACTCGGCGCGCGCCAACCGCTGTTCGAGCCCCGCCACCGCCTCCCGCACCGCGTCCCGCGCCGCCTCGTCCTCGTCCCGCACCCCGCGGGCGGCGGTCAGCAGCTCCCCGGCCTGCTCCAGCAGTACGGCGGCGCGGCGCCCGGTCGGCGCGGCGGTGTCCGGGGCGGGCTCGTCCTGCGCCGGCTGCCCGTGCTCCATCCGCACCCCCACCATCCCTGTCGTTTCGGCTTCCATGCTGCCATCGGCCACCGACACCACGGCGCCGGACCCCGCCCGGGGAAGTGGGCGTGCGGGGGCCGTAGTTGGGCGGGACGAGTAGTGAATGCGTCACAGTCTCATGGCCATACGCCGGGCAAGTGCGGATGAATACGACATCCCACCTGGAACGGCCTTGACGCATTCATTAAGTCTGGACAGGCTTCGACCCAGCACGTATGTCTGGGGCGGGTGCGACAGGGGGATGGGCGGACGGCCTCTCCGTGAGGCGCGACACGCACGGTACGACCCCGAAGGGCCGCGGCACCGCATATGGCTGCTCCGAATTCGGCGAACGGCTACTGGGGGTAGCAGTTTCATGACCAATAAGATGCGGGTCCGCGTTGCGCGGGTGGCCGCCGGCGCGGTGATCGCGGCAGGCGCGTCGCTGACGGTGGCGGGAGTCGCCTCGGCGACCACCGCCGCCCCGCAGTCCGAGACCAAGGACGCCAAGGACGACGGCCTGGTCGGCGGACTCATCGGCGGGATCATCGGCGGCGGCACCTCCGGCGGCGAGACGGACGGTGGCACCACCGACGGCGGCCAGACGGACGGCGGTCAGACGGACGGTGGCACAACTGACGGTGGCCAGACAGATGGTGGCCAGACCGATGGCGGTACCACTGACGGTGGCCAGACGGACGGCGGCCAGACGGACGGTGGCACCACCGATGGCGGCCAGACCGATGGCGGTCAGACGGACGGTGGCACAACTGACGGTGGCCAGACGGATGGTGGCCAGACCGATGGCGGTACCACCGATGGCGGCCAGACCGATGGCGGCACCACGGACGGCGGCCAGACCGACGGTGGCAGCACCGACGGCGGCGACAACGGTGGTGGCAACAACGGCGGCGGTGGCAACAGTGGCGGCCAGGACGGCGGCAACGTCACCGGCGGCAACGACAACACCAACCCCGACAACAACGGCTCCCAGCCGGTCGAGCAGGGCAAGGGCAAGGACGGCCTGACCGACACCGGTGACGCGCCCGCCGGCTCGCAGCCCGCCGAGCAGGGCAAGGCCAAGGACGAACTGGCCGAGACCGGTGCGCCCGAGACCGCCTTCCTGGTCATCGGCGCGGCCACCATGATCGCCGGTGGTGTCGCCTTCCGCTTCCTGCCGCGCCTGGTCGGCAACCGCGGTGGCGGTGCCGCCGCCTGACGTCCCAGGACGCCGGCGGCACCCACCCGCGACGGCGGGTCACCGTACACGGAAAGGACCCGGAGCATTCCGCTCCGGGTCCTTTCCCGTTTAGGCTCCGCGTTCCGCTTCCGGACTTCCGGGCTCCGCGCGAGGGCGGCCTCAGACGCCCTGGTGGGCCAGCAGGGCCACCGTCGCGATCAGCACCGCCAGCAGCGCCAGCAGGGTCATCGGGCTCAGCGCGGCCAACGGGTTCTGCTGCTGGAGGCGGTCTCGGCTGGCCCGGCAGACGGGGCAGCGGCCCTCGTTCACCGGGGCTGCGCAGTTCGCGCACACGAGCCGGTCGTACGTCATGCGCTCTCCTCCTCCCGCGCGGCCATGGCCTGCCGCAGCGGCCTTCACCCTGGACAACGCCCGGGGAAACCCGACCGTTCCCCCGTCCGCTCTTTCCACTGTGCCAGCTCCGCCCGGATCCGGCGCGGGCCCCCTGCGTACCCGAGCGGGCACGCTGCGTGTTCCGGCCCGCACCGTCGGCGCCCTCTTTTCATGACAAAGCGCGCAAGCAGTGCACAACTCCGGCCGCCGACTGCGCTCGTACACCCGGGTCGCGTATGGTCACGCACACCTACCCCCGGCCAACCGTGGTGCATCCGTGATCCGATTCGACAACGTCTCCAAGGTCTACCCCAAGCAGACCCGCCCCGCACTCAGGGATGTCTCCCTGGAGGTGGAACGCGGTGAGTTCGTCTTCCTGGTGGGCTCATCCGGCTCCGGAAAGTCCACCTTCCTGCGGCTCGTACTGCGTGAGGAGCGGGCCAGCCAGGGCCAGGTGCATGTGCTGGGCAAGGACCTCGCGCGCCTGTCCAACTGGAAAGTGCCGCAGATCCGGCGCCAGTTGGGCACCGTGTTCCAGGACTTCCGGCTTCTGCCGAACAAGACGGTCAGCGAGAACGTCGCGTTCGCGCAGGAGGTCATCGGCAAGTCACGCGGCGAGATCCGCAAGTCCGTGCCGCAGGTGCTCGACCTCGTCGGGCTCGGCGGCAAGGAGGAGCGGATGCCGGGCGAGCTGTCCGGCGGTGAGCAGCAACGCGTCGCCATCGCAAGGGCCTTCGTCAACCGGCCCAAGCTGCTGATCGCCGACGAGCCCACCGGCAACCTCGACCCGCAGACCTCAGTCGGCATCATGAAGCTGCTGGACCGGATCAACCGGACCGGCACCACCGTCGTGATGGCGACCCACGACCAGAACATCGTGGACCAGATGCGTAAGCGCGTCATCGAGCTGGAGAAGGGCCTTCTCGTCCGCGACCAGGCGCGCGGCGTGTACGGCTACCAGCACTGACCGCCGGCGGGCCGTCCGCCCGCCCCGCATCCACCGGCTCCACGGAAAGGCCAAGTAGACGCCATGCGCGCCCAGTTCGTCATGTCGGAGATCGGCGTCGGTCTCCGCCGCAATCTCACGATGACCTTCGCCGTCGTCGTCTCCGTGGCCCTCTCGCTCGCCCTCTTCGGCGGTTCGCTCCTCATGCGCGACCAGGTGAGCACCATGAAGGGCTACTGGTACGACAAGGTCAATGTCTCGATCTTCCTCTGCAACAAGAGCGACGCCGAGTCCGACCCCAACTGCGCCAAGGGCGCCGCGACCGGCGAGCAGAAGAAGCAGATCGAGACCGACCTGCACAAGATGGGGGTGATCCAGAACGTCACCCACGAGTCCGCCGACGAGGCGTACAAGCACTACAAGCAGCAGTTCGGCGACTCCCCGCTGGCCAGCTCCCTCACCCCGGACCAGATGCAGGAGAGCTACCGCATCAAGCTCAAGGACCCGGAGAAGTACCAGGTCGTGGCCACCGCGTTCAGCGGACGCGAGGGGGTGCAGTCGGTACAGGACCAGAAGGGCATCCTGGAGAACCTCTTCGGCCTCCTCAACGGCATGAACTGGGCGGCGCTCGCGGTGATGGCGCTGATGCTGGTGGTGGCGCTGATGCTGATCGTGAACACCGTCCGGGTCTCCGCGTTCAGCCGCCGCCGCGAGACCGGCATCATGCGGCTGGTCGGCGCGTCCAGCTTCTACATCCAGATGCCGTTCATCATGGAGGCCGCCGTTGCCGGCCTCATCGGCGCCTTCGTCGCCTGCGGAATGCTGCTGCTCGGCCGGTACTTCATCATCGACCACGGGCTGGCGCTCGCCACCAAGCTCAATCTGATCAACTTCGTGGGCTGGGACGCGGTCCTCGCCAAGCTCCCGCTGGTCCTCGCCATCGGCCTGCTGATGCCCGCCCTCGCCGCCTTCTTCGCCCTCCGCAAGTACCTGAAGGTGTAGGGCGTTCACCCGGGGCACCTCGTCACGCAAGGCCCCGGGCATGTGACAGGAGTCGCTGCGCCGCACGGTTCAACTGGCCGTGCGGCGCAGCGCGTTGTCCTAGACTCCGACCATGCCCGAATGCGACTTGTTGGACGAACCTCCCGACGGGAGCCGCCGGTTCAGACGCGGAGCCGCCCTCACGTTCGTCCTGCTGAGCGTCCTCGCCGCCGGTGCCGCCGCCGGAGCCTGGACCGACGGGCACCGCTCCGACGACTCCGCGGACCGCTCCCGCACCACCCGCCCCGGCCCCGCCGACAGCCGCCGGGATGTCGCCGACGCCGCCGAGGAAGCACTCTCCGACGGCTCCTCCCCTCTCAAGGCCGCCCGGCGCGCGGTCAGCCGCAGCGGCGACCGCTGGGGCGCCGTCTACTCCCCGGGCGAGTACGCCGAGTTCGAGCAGGCCCTCGACGGCACCTACACCGGCGTCGGCATCTGGGCCCGCCGCAGCCCCGACGGCACGGTACGGATCTCCGGCGTCAAGTCCGGCAGCCCCGCCGCGCACGCCGGCCTCCGCACCGGCGACCGGCTCCGCCGTATCGACGGCCGCCGCGTCGACCGCCTCCCCGTCACCGAGGTACTGGCCCGGCTCCGCGGTGACGCCGGCCGCACCCCGCCGCCCGGCCCCGGTTCCGCCGTCACCCTCGACCTCGGCCGCGGCGACCGAGCCTGGACGGCCACCTTGAAGCGGGCCCGCCTCTCCACCGACCCGGTCACCGTGCGGCGCCTCGGCCCCGGCGCCGGCCACGCCCTGCTGATCCGGGTGTCCTCCTTCACCAAGGGCTCCGGCGACCGGGTACGCGAAGCCGTCCGGGCCGCCCCCGCCGACAGCGGCGTCCTGCTCGACCTGCGGGGCAACTCCGGCGGACTCGTCACCGAGGCCACCCGCGCCGCCTCCGCCTTCCTCGACGGCGGCCTCGTCGCCACCTACGACGTCCGCGGTGAGCAGCGCTCCCTGCACGCCCGGCGCGGCGGCGACACCCGCCGCCCCGTCGTCACCCTCGTCGACGGCGGCACCATGAGCGCCGCCGAACTCCTCACCGGCGCCCTCCAGGACCGCGGCCGCGCCGTCGTCGTCGGCAGCCGCACCTTCGGCAAGGGCTCCGTGCAGATGCCCAGCGAACTCCCCGACGGTTCCGTCGCCGAACTCACCGTCGGCCACTACCGCACCCCCACCGGCCGCAACCTCGACGGCCACGGCATCACCCCCGACCTGGAGGCCGACGAGGGCACCCGGGCCCGGGCCGAGCAGGTATTGACTGGCCTCGGCACCCCCTCCTAGTGCGAAAATGGCAGCACTATGGCTAAGGAAAAAGGGCGCAAGCTGATCGCGCAGAACAAGAAGGCGCGGCACGACTACCACATCCTCGACACCTACGAGGCGGGCCTCGTCCTCAGCGGCACCGAGGTGAAGTCGCTGCGCCAGGGCCGGGCCTCCCTGGTCGACGGCTTCATCCAGATCGACGGCGGCGAGGCCTGGCTGCACAACGTGCATGTACCGGAGTACAGCCAGGGCACCTGGACCAACCACAGCGCACGCCGCAAGCGGAAGCTGCTGCTGCACCGGATGGAGATCGACAAGCTCGACACCAAGTCCCAGGAGACCGGCCACACCGTCATCCCGCTCGCCCTCTACTTCAAGGACGGTCGCGCCAAGGTCGAGATCGCCCTCGCCAAGGGCAAGAAGGAGTACGACAAGCGGCAGACCCTCCGCGAGAAGCAGGACCGCCGCGAGGCCGACCGCGCCATGTCCGCCGTCCGCCGCCGCCAGCGCGCCTGACCACCCGGCCCGCCCCCGCGGGCCGACGGGAATACGGTGGCACGGGACCGTGTTCCTCCCGTACGATGGCACTCGCCTCCCCAGTGGGGGCCTGCTAGAAAATGCTGGAAACGCTGATTGAAAACACAACATGGGGATGATCGGTTTCGACAGCGGCTGTCGAAGCAGGGGAAGCGAGCCGAGGAAGCGGCCATGATCTCGTAAACCACAGGCCGAAACCAATAATCGCCAATACCAAGCGCGATTCCTTCGCCCTCGCTGCCTAAGTAGCGACTTGCGAAGTGTCAGCCCGGGGGTGTTCCCGACCCGGATCCTGGCATCAGCTAGGGGACTTCACCGTTGAGCCCGGTCACGGGGTGCAGCGGGACAACAAACAGTGACTGAGCCCGTCGGAGACTTGTTCGCGTGATCTCCGGGGCTGAGAAAATCGCAGCGAACTGCGCTCGGAGAAGCCCTGGTTCCGCACCGTTGGACGCGGGTTCGATTCCCGCCATCTCCACTCGACGACAGGCGATCCATGCCCACGGACAACGTGGGCCATGGATCGCCTTCGTCGTTTCTGCGCGGCTTCGCCGCGCGAGGTGGGGGCTTCGCCACCCACACCCCCCGTTAGGTCGGCTCGGTGCCGTCATTCGCCGCTTGCCGGGTGGGACATCCTCATGGCCAGGGTGAGGGCGATGGCTGCTGCCGCGGGGGCCAGGGTGTAGGCGGGGGCGGGGGAGAAGCGGTCGATCAGCCAGCCGGCGGTGGCGGAGCCGGTGGCGATGCCGGTGAGGAGGGCGGTCACCGCGAGCGTCATGCCTTCGTTGGTGCGGCCGCCGGGGGTGCGGCGCTGGATCAGGGCCATCCCCGTCACCATGGTCGGTGCCGTCGCCATGCCCGCGACCAGCAGGGCGACCGCCAGCAGCGGCAGGGAACCGGTGGCCGTGGCGGCGAGCAGCGGCAGCGTCAGCAGGAACGTCATCGCGGCGAGGCAGCGCGGGAAGCGGCGTTCCGGCGGGCCCGCGAGGCGCAGCGCACCGTAGCCGAGGCCGGCGGCACAGGAGCCCGCGGCCTGGAGCGCCAGCACCGCCCCGGCCGCCGCCCGGTGCCCGGAGGCGTCCGCGAAGGCGATCGTCACCACCTCCAGCGAACCGAAGACCGCGCCCGTCGCGGCGAACACCGCGAGCAGGGACGGGATCCCCGGCTCCCGCAGGGGTGGCCGGCCCCGGTCCGGCGCGGGGTGCACCGGCGGTTCGGTACCGCGCTGCGCGGCGAACAGGCCGATCCCGGTGACCAGCAGCAGTACCCCGGTGAGGGTGCCGGCCTCGGGGAAGAGCGCGGTGCACAGGAAGGCGGCGAGGATCGGGCCGAGCATGAAGCACAGCTCGTCCGCGGCCTGTTCGAAGGAGTTCGCGGTGTGCAGGGCGGCCGGGTCGCCGCGCAGCAGATGTGCCCAGCGGGCCCGCGACATTCCGCCCGTGTTGGGGGTGGTGGCGGTGGCCGCGTAGCAGGCGAAGAGGGTCCAGTCGGGGGCGCCGGTGCGGACGCAGAGGACGAGGGCGAGGGAGCCGAGGGCGGCGAGCAGGGCGGCCGGTACCGCGATCCTGGCCTGCCCATGGCGGTCCACCAGGCGTGCAGTCCACGGTCCGGCGAGCGCGGTGGCCGCCATCCCGGTCGCGGTGACCGCGCCGGCCAGGGCGTACGAGCCGCGGGAGCCCGCGATCATCAGCACGGCGCTGACCCCGAACATGCCCATCGGCAGCCGCGCCAGCAGATTGCCCGCGGTGAAGGCCCGGGTGCCGGGCCGGGCGAAGAGCCGCAGATACGGATTGCGGGGGACGGCTCTGGTGCGCGGTCCGGCGGGGCGTACGGCGGCGGCTATCGGGCGGTCGCCGAGCACGCCGAGGAAGAGGTGGTCGTCTTCGGGCATACGAGCCAGCCTCGCGGCGCCGGGCGGTCCCGGTCCAACACCTGTTCCGCGCTGATTGACCCACTCCCGTTGTGAGTTGGGGCCGGTAGGTTGGGCGCCATGCGTCAGGTGGACCCCCGGCTGGTACGGGCATTCGTGACCGTCGCCGAGGAGTTGCACTTCACCCGGGCCGCGGCCCGGCTCCTGGTGGCGCAGCAGGCCTTGAGCCGCGATGTGCGGCGTCTGGAACGGGAGTTGGGGGTGGAGCTGTTCGTCCGCAGCACCCGGCAGGTGCGGCTCACCGCGGACGGGGAGCGGCTGCTGCCGTACGCGCGCGCGGTCCTGGACGCGCAGGACGCGCTGCTCGCGGCGAGTGCCGAGCCGCGGCCGCTGCTGGTGGATGTCAACAGCCCCGGCCTGGTGGGCCAGCGGATTCTGGCGCGGGCCCGGGAGGCGGTGCCGCGGCTGGAGTTGATGGCCCGCTTCGAGAGCGGCCTCACCCACGCCGCCGCGGAGATCCTCGCCGGCCGCCTCGACGCCTCCTTCGGCCGCTGGGCCGGACTGCCCGCCGCCCTCCGCCGTGGCCTCGCCCAACAGCCCGTCCGCTACGAGCAGATGGCGCTGATCCTGCCCGCCGGCCACCGGCTGGCCGCCCGCCCCGGGATACCGCTGGCCGACTTGGCCGGGGAGCGGATCTACGCCGGGGCGGGCAATCCGCGCACCCCGGAGTGGACGGATCTGGCGCGGCGCCTCTTCGCGGGCCGCGGTATCGAGGTGGCGCCGCCGGTGCCGCTGGCCGTGGGGGAGGAGGAGTTCCGGCGGGTGATGGGCAGGAGCGGGCTGCCGGTGCTCGCCGTGGTCGACTTCCCGGTGCCGCCGGGCTGTGTCTCGCGGCCGCTGCTGGAGCCGGTGCCGCTGTCGCCGGTGTCGCTGGTGTGGCGCCGCGGTCTGACCCACCCCGGTCTCGACGCGCTGCGCTCCGCCGCGGCCCACGCCGCCCGCACCGGCGGCTGGCTCCACCGCCCGCCCGGCACCTGGCTCCCACCCCAGGACGCGGAGGCCATGACGACCGGGGCCATGACGACCGGGGCCATGACGACCTGACGCGGCGGCCCTACGGGGACCGGTCTACGGTGGCCGGACGTGCACCGAGAGAGCGGACCAGGGGTATGGGCGAGGAGCAGCAGCGCGGTGGCGGGCGGCCGGGTCCGGGGGAGGCCCCGCTGGCCGGTTTCACCGTGGGGGTGACCGCGGCCCGCCGCGCCGAGGATCTGATCGCTCTGCTGGAGCGGCGCGGCGCCACCGTCCGGCACGCCCCGGCGCTGCGTACCGTGCCGCTCGCCGACGACACCGAACTCCTCGCCGCCACCGAGGAGATCCTCGCCCGCGCCCCCGATGTGGTCGTCGCCACCACCGCGGTCGGCTTCCGCGGCTGGCTGGAGGCGGCCGAGGCCCGGGGCCTTCGCCCGCGGCTCCTCGACCGGCTCGCCGCCGCCCGCATCCTGGCCCGCGGCCCCAAGGTCACCGGCGCGGTACGGGCCGCGGGGCTCACCGAGAGCTGGTCACCGGTGTCCGAGTCGACGGCGGAGGTACGGGACCGGCTCCTCGCGGAGGGGGTGGCCGGGCTGCGGATCGCGGTCCAGCTCCACGGCGAACCGCTGGCCGGTTTCCTGGCGGCGCTGCGGGAGGCGGGCGCCGAGGTGGTCGGGGTGCCCGTCTACCGCTGGCTGCCGCCGGAAGACCAGGCGCCGCTGGACCGGCTGCTGGACGCGGTGTGCGACCGCGCCGTGGACGCCGTGACCTTCACCAGCGCACCGGCCGTGGTGTCCCTGCTGCGCCGGGCGGAGGAACGCGGCCTGCTGCCGGCCGTGCTCGCCGCGTTCGGCGGGGACGTACTGGCTGCCTGCGTCGGACCGGTGACGGCGGTGCCGTTGCGGGAGCGCGGGGTGGAGCCGGTGCAGCCCGAACGGTTCCGCCTGGGCCCGCTGGTGCAGACCCTCTGCCGGGAACTCCCCGCCCGCCCCCGCCCCTGACCGGGGCGCCGCCGCCCCCAACAGCCGCACACCGCACTGCCGTTGGCCCCGACCCCACCCGCCCCACCCGTATCCCCCGCCGCAGGCGCACCACCGTCCGCCGGATGCGCGCTGCGGCCGCCCCCATTCCCCGCGGGCCGCCGGGTTCCCGTGGGGCGCCGGGAGGGGCACTGTAGAGGGGAGCACCGCGCGTACTCAGCTCGTGCTTCCCTCGGTGGTCCTCGGTGGTCCTCGTACTCCGCAAGGCGGTGACAGGCTCATGGCTTCGGGCGTCTCCGGTACCGTCCCGTCCCCCCACGAGCTGCGGTTCGACTGCGGCCGTGTCTGTCTCGACCTGCTGGCCACCGCGCATCCCGCGGAACGCCTCGACTCGGTACGCCGCCTGCGGGCCTGGTGCACCGGCGAGGGGCTGGTCCCGGCCGGCACCGTGCTCCACCGGGCCGACCCGGGCTGGCTCACCGCGTTCCGCGAACTCCGGGGCCATATCGGCCGGTTGGTGAGCGCGGAACTGGAGGGTGCGGTGGGCCGGGGCGCGGCCGCCCTCGACCATGTCAACGCCGCCGCCCGCGCCGCGCCACCCGCTCCCCGCGGCCTGCGCACCGCCGACGGCCGGCTGGTCCTCGTCCCGTGCACCGAACCGGTGTGCGCGGCGCTGCTCGCGGTGCTCGCCCGGGACGCGCTGGAGCTCCTCGCCGATCCGGCCGCCCGGGCCGCGCTGCGCCGCTGCGCCGGGGACAACTGCCCGCTGATCTACCTGGACACCTCCCGCGGCCACCGCCGCCGCTGGTGCTCCAGCGAGGTCTGCGGCAACCGCGAACGCGTCGCCCGCCACCGCCGCCGCACCGCCGCCCTCACCCGGGGCTAGGAAGCCCAGGGCCCCCTTCCACCCGCCCCCATGCCTTAAGGTGGACGGCTGCCCAAGCACGTCAGAAGGGGGCCCGGTGGCCGCGCAGGAAGCCGTCGACGCAGGTGCCGACCGTGCCGACTCGGTCCGCAGCCGTGAGATCGCGGTCGAGCAGGAGCATCTGGACCTGGTGTACCGCCGTCTGGAGGAGAAGATCCACGAGGCGGAGTTCCTGATGGACGACGCGGCCCGCCGCGGCCATGTCGGCACCCCGGGCGCACTCGCCGAGCGGGACGCCCAGGTGTACCGCGCCGGGGTCCATCTCAACCGTCTCAACAGCGAGTTCGAGGACTTCCTCTTCGGCCGGATCGATCTGCTGCTGGGCGCCGACGGCAAGAAGGGCCCGGACGGCGCGTACACCGCGGTGGAGCCCGCCGAGGGCACCGTGTGGATCGACGAGTCGGGCCGCGCCCACGCCGATGTCGCGGAGACCCTGCACATCGGCCGGATCGGAGTGCTGGACGCCGACTTCGCGCCGCTGGTCATCGACTGGCGGGCGCCCGCCGCCGCCCCCTTCTACCGCTCCACCCCGGTCGACCCGGGCCGGGTGGTGCGGCGCCGGGTGATCCGCTCCCGGGGGCGCCGGGTGCTGGGGGTGGAGGACGACCTGATGCGGCCCGAGCTGTCGGCCCGGCTCGACGGCCGGCCGCTGCCGGTGGTCGGCGACGGTGCGCTGATGGCGGCGCTGGGGCAGGCCCGCAGCCACTCCATGCGGGACATCGTGGCGTCCATCCAGGCCGAGCAGGACCAGGTGATCCGGGCGCCCGCCGCCTCCGTGACCTATGTGGAGGGCGGGCCCGGCACCGGCAAGACGGCGGTCGCGCTGCACCGGGCCGCCTACCTCCTCTACCGGGACCGGCGGCGCTACGCGGGCGGCATCCTCATCGTCTCCCCGACACCGCTGCTCGTCGCGTACACGGAGGGCGTGCTGCCGTCCCTGGGCGAGGAGGGGCAGGTGGCGATCCGCGCGGTGGGCTCCCTGGTCGACGGGGCCGAGGCCGGGGTGTACGACGCGCCCGCGGTGGCCCGGGTGAAGGGCTCGGCCCGGATGGTGAAGGTGCTGCGCAAGGCGGCCCGCGCCGCGCTGGAGGCGGGCGCGGTGCCGCGGCGGCTGCGGGTGGTGGCCTTCGGGCGGCGCCTGGAGCTGGACGCGGAGGACCTGGCGCGGATCCGGCGCACCGCGCTCGGCGGCACCGCCCCGGTCAACCTGCTGCGGCCGCGGGCCCGCCGGCTGCTGCTGGACGCGCTGTGGGAGCGGTCGGGCGCGGCGGCCCGGCACGACGATCCCCAACTGGCGGCGGAGCTGCGGTCGTCGTTCGATGAGGACGTCGCCGACGAGGACGCGTTCCTGGAGTTCCTGGACGCCTGGTGGCCGGAGTTGACGCCGCGTGGGGTGCTGGCCGCGATGGCCGACGAGCGGCGGCTGGGCCGGGCCGCGCGCCGGGTCCTCAACCAGGGCGAGGTGCGCAGGCTGGCCCGTTCGCTGGCCCGCGAGGAGCTGTCGGTGCACGATGTGGCGCTGCTGGACGAGCTGCACGCGGTGCTGGGCGCCCCCGCCCGCCCGCGCAGGCAACGGGAGTTGGACCCGCTGGACCAGCTCACCGGCCTGGAGGAGCTGATGCCGCAGCGGGAGGAGAGCCGCTGGGAGCGCGCCGAGCGCCTCGCGGAGGAGCGCACCGAGTACGCCCATGTCATCGTCGACGAGGCGCAGGATCTGACGCCGATGCAGTGGCGGATGGTGGGCCGCCGCGGCCGGCACGCCACCTGGACGGTGGTGGGGGACCCGGCGCAGTCCTCCTGGTCCGACCCGGACGAGGCGGCCGCGGCCCGCGACGAGGCACTCGGCAGCCGCCCCCGCCGCCACTTCGAGCTGACGGTCAACTACCGCAATCCGGCCGAGATCGCGGACCTCTCGGCACGGGTGCTGGCACTGGCGATGCCCGGTACGCCGGCCCCCACCGCGGTCCGCTCCACCGGTCTGGTGCCCCGATTCGCCGTGGCGGACGGGGAGTTGGCGGAGGCGGTGCGCGCGGAGGCGGCCCGGCTGCTGGACGAGGTGGACGGCACCGTCGGCGTGGTCGTCGCGATGCGGCGCCGCACGGAGGCGGCCCGCTGGCTGGCCGGGCTCGGCGACCGCCTGGTGGCGCTGGGCAGCCTGGAGGCGAAGGGCCTGGAGTACGACGCGACGGTGGTGGTCTCCCCGGCGGAGATCGCGGACGAGTCCCCGGCCGGACTGCGGGTGCTGTACGTGGCGCTGACCAGGGCGACGCAGCGGCTGACGGTGGTCTCCACGGGCCGCGACGAACCGGACTCGAACGGGGTGCCCGACCTGCTCGGAGAGTGACCGGAACCGGCTCCCGGAGGGGGAATTGCCTTGCGGCGTTCGTTTGTTACCTTGGACGTGGCACCGGCTCGATCCAAGCCCCCGGGCCCAACCTTAGTCGCTACGAGCGACCACTTGCCGCGAGGCGAGCATGGCGGGCCGGTGTCGTGAACGTCCGAAGAGGTCCACATCACCGTGTGATGTGGACCTCTTCGCGTTGTCTCCGTCCGCCCCCCGCAGGGGGTTTCGCCGCGCCCTGGATTCTCGTATGGTGGAATTCGTTTTCCGAAAACGATGAAGCGTCACGGGGAACAGGGCGAGGACACCGCGTTCTCGATCCGAGGCCGCTACCGCATACCAGTCGGTAGGTGCGACCATCGGATAGCGCTCCCGCGACCGCACGCCGGGCGAGCGCACCAGCGACACAAGGGAAAGCAGAGGAAGTCGGACATGGCAACGGCGCCCAGCGTCTCCTACTCGATGACGGTCCGGCTGGAAGTACCCGCTAGCGGCACCGCGGTATCCCAGCTCACCACGGCCGTCGAGTCCTCCGGAGGCTCGGTGACCGGCCTCGACGTCACGGCCTCGGGTCACGAGAAGCTGCGTATCGACGTCACCATCGCGGCCAGCTCCACCCAGCACGCGGACGAGATCGTCGGCAAGCTCCGCACCATCGAGGGCGTCGTCCTCGGCAAGGTCTCCGACCGCACCTTCCTGATGCACCTCGGCGGCAAGATCGAGATGGCGTCCAAGCACCCCATCCGCAACCGCGACGACCTCTCCATGGTGTACACCCCGGGTGTCGCCCGCGTCTGCATGGCCATCGCGGCCAACCCGGAGGACGCCCGCCGCCTCACCATCAAGCGCAACTCGGTCGCGGTGGTGACCGACGGCTCCGCCGTCCTCGGCCTCGGCAACATCGGCCCCAAGGCCGCGCTGCCCGTGATGGAGGGCAAGGCCGCCCTCTTCAAGCGCTTCGCCGGTATCGACGCCTGGCCGATCTGCCTCGACACCCAGGACAGCGACGCGATCGTGGAGATCGTCAAGGCCATCGCGCCCGGCTTCGCCGGCATCAACCTGGAGGACATCTCCGCGCCCCGCTGCTTCGAGATCGAGGCCCGGCTGCGCGAGGCCCTCGACATCCCCGTCTTCCACGACGACCAGCACGGCACCGCCATCGTCGTCCTCGCCGCCCTCACCAACGCCCTGCGCGTGGTCGGCAAGGACGCCGAGGACGTACGGGTCGTCATGTCCGGTGCCGGCGCCGCCGGTACGGCCATCCTCAAGCTGCTGCTGGCCGCCGGCGTCAAGCACGCCGTCGTCGCCGACATCCACGGTGTGGTCAACGCCCGCCGTGAGGACGTCCAGGCCAGCGAGGCCGGGTCCCCGCTGCGCTGGATCGCCGACAACACCAACCCGGAGGGTGTCAGCGGCACCCTCAAGGAAGCGGTGCGCGGCGCCGACGTCTTCATCGGTGTCTCCGCCCCGGACGTGCTCGACGGCGAGGACGTCGCCGCCATGGCCGACGGCGCCATCGTCTTCGCGCTCGCCAACCCGGACCCGGAGGTCGACCCGGCAATCGCCCGCCAGTCGGCGGCCGTTGTGGCCACCGGCCGCTCCGACTTCCCCAACCAGATCAACAACGTCCTGGTCTTCCCCGGGGTGTTCCGCGGCCTGCTCGACGCCCAGTCCCGCGCCGTCAACACCGAGATGATGCTGGCCGCCGCGGCCGCGCTCGCCGACGTCGTCACCCAGGACGAGCTGAACCCGAACTACATCATCCCCAGCGTCTTCAACGACAAGGTGGCGGGCGCCGTCGCCAACGCGGTCAGCAGCGTGGCGAAGGACGGCGGGGTGGCTGTGACCGGTGCCACGGCCTGAAACACGGCGCGTCGTGGAAGGCGCACCCCGGGCAGAGCCTAGGGTTGCGGGCAGCAAGCCCGTCCCGCCTGCGGTCCGCCGCGGGGTAGCGGACGGAGCGTCACCACGAGAGGCGACCGCGCTTCTCGGGTGACCCCCAGGGAGCCGGATTGGCGTTCCCGCCGCAGGTGGGGGCAGGATGCCTCTCTGGGCGCGAGCGGTCCGGGCCCGACCCGGACCCGGTCCGGGGGCCGTACGAGGCCCCTGGCAGCATCGGCTTAGCTGTGCGCAACATGCGGCTTGGCCGCGTGGCACGCCTCATTGGCAAGATGAACACGGGAGTACAAACATGAACCGCAGTGAGCTGGTGGCCGCGCTGGCCGACCGCGCCGAGGTGTCCCGCAAGGACGCCGACGCCGTGCTGGCCGCGTTCGCCGAGACGGTCGGCGAGATCGTCGCCAAGGGCGACGAGAAGGTCACCATCCCCGGCTTCCTCACCTTCGAGCGCACCCACCGTGCCGCTCGCACCGCCCGCAACCCGCAGACCGGCGAGCCGATCGAGATTCCGGCCGGCTACAGCGTCAAGGTCTCCGCGGGCTCCAAGCTCAAGGAAGCGGCCAAGGGCAAGTGAGGCTGCGCTGAGCGTCGCGGGTGAGCTGCCGGCCCGTCGTGGCTGGTCGCGCAGTTCCCCGCGCCCCTGAAGGGGCGCCTATGGCAACGCCGTTGGGGCGGTCACCCGGGATCGGGTGGCCGCCCCAACGGCGTTTGCGGGTGGGCTAGTCGAGGATCTTGCCGGGGAGTTCGACCTTGGCGCCGAGTTCTACCAGCTTGTCCATGAAGTTCTCGTAGCCGCGGTTGATGAGGTCGATGCCGTGGACGCGGGAGGTGCCCTGGGCGGCGAGTGCGGCGATCAGATACGAGAAGCCGCCGCGGAGGTCGGGGATGACCAGGTCGGCGCCCTGGAGGCGGGTGGGGCCGGAGACGACCGCGGAGTGCAGGAAGTTGCGCTGCCCGAAGCGGCAGTGGGAGCCGCCGAGGCACTCGCGGTAGAGCTGGATGTGCGCGCCCATCTGGTTGAGCGCGGAGGTGAAGCCGAGCCGGGACTCGTAGACCGTCTCATGCACGATGGAGAGGCCGGTGGCCTGGGTGAGGGCCACCACCAGGGGCTGCTGCCAGTCGGTCTGGAAGCCGGGGTGGACGTCCGTCTCCAGCGCGATCGACTTCAACTGCCCGCCGGGGTGCCAGAATCGGATGCCCTCGGCGTCGATCCGGAAGGCGCCGCCCACCTTCCGGAAGGTGTTGAGGAAGGTCATCATGGACCGCTGCTGCGCGCCGCGTACATAGATGTCGCCCTCGGTGGCGAGCGCGGCCGAGGCCCAGGAGGCTGCCTCCAGGCGGTCCGGGAGGGCGGCGTGGGTGTAGCCGTCCAGTTTGTCCACGCCGGTGATGCGGATGGTGCGGTCGGTGTCCAGGGCGATGATCGCGCCCATTTTCTGCAGGACGCAGATCAGGTCCTCGATCTCGGGCTCGACCGCCGCGTTGGAGAGTTCGGTCACGCCCTCGGCGAGCACCGCCGTCAGCAGCACCTGCTCGGTGGTGCCGACCGACGGGTACGGCAGCCGGATCTTGGTGCCGCGCAGCCGGTGCGGCGCCTCCAGGTACTGCCCGTCGGCCCGCTTCTCGATCCGGGCGCCGAACTGCCGCAGTACGTCGAAGTGGAAGTCGATCGGCCGGCCGCCGATGTCGCAGCCGCCGAGGCCCGGGATGAAGGCATGGCCGAGGCGGTGCAGCAGCGGGCCGCAGAAGAGGATCGGGATACGCGAGGAACCGGCGTGCGCGTCGATGTCCGCGACGTTGGCGGACTCCACATACGTCGGGTCCATCAGCAGTTCGCCCGGCTCGTCACCGGGCCGCACCGTCACACCGTGGAGCTGGAGCAGCCCGCGCACCACCCGCACATCGCGGATGTCGGGGACGTTGCTCAGCTTGCTCGGGGCGCTGCCCAGCAGTGCGGCGACCATGGCCTTGGGCACGAGGTTCTTCGCGCCGCGGACCCGGATCTCGCCCTCAAGCGGGGTGCCGCCGTGGACAAGCAGTACGTCGTGAGCGTCGGTGACGGTCATGAATCTCGCGTTCCGGAGTAAGGGGCAGGGGCCGAAAGCCCAAGACTAATGGCCCGGGAGGGCCCGTTCCGCATGTCGTGCACCGCTTTCAGCGGTCAGGACTTCGCCACACCACGTACCGCGTTCCTCCGGACACCCGTGGTGACCGCCGCCCGCCGGTGCGCCGGGAGTGCTTCCATGCGCCCGCCGCGACCCGCGCCACCCGCTGTGAGCGGGGCTTTCCCCGGCGCACCCGGTTCGCTGCGGGCGGTGGGGTTCTGGGTGCGTGCGTGGGGTCCCCGGATCAGGGGAAGATGCGGGATCATGTCTGGCATGACCGAGGTGTCCTCGCTCACAGGGCGGCTGCTCGTCGCCACCCCAGCCCTGGCCGATCCCAATTTCGACCGTGCGGTGGTGCTGCTCCTCGACCACGACGAGGAGGGCTCGCTCGGTGTCGTACTCAACCGGCCCACCCCGGTCGGCGTCAGCGACATCCTGGAGGGGTGGGAGCGGCTCGCCGGGGATCCCGGGGTCGTCTTCCAGGGCGGTCCGGTCTCGCTGGACTCGGCGCTGGGTGTCGCGGTCATCCCGGGGGACTCCGTCACGGAGGCCACACCGTTGGGCTGGCGGCGGGTGCACGGCGCGATCGGACTGGTCGACCTGGAGGCGCCGCCCGAGCTGCTGGCCGCGGCGCTCGGCTCGCTGCGGATCTTCGCCGGGTACGCCGGCTGGGGGCCGGGGCAGTTGGAGGAGGAGCTGTCGCAGGGCGCCTGGTATGTCGTGGAGTCGGAGCCGGGGGATGTGTACTCGCCGGAGCCGGAGCGGTTGTGGCGCCGGGTGCTGCGCCGCCAGCGCAATGAACTGGCCATGGTGGCGACCTATCCGGACGACCCGTCCCTCAACTGATCGGGCGCCCGTTTCAGTACCCTGGGGTCCATGAGCACTCTTGAGCCCGAGCGCGGGGCAGGTACGGGGACCCTTGTCGAACCGACGCCGCAGACGTCGCACGGTGACGGTGACCACGAGCGCTTCGCCCACTATGTCCAGAAGGACAAGATCATGGCGAGCGCGATGGACGGCACGCCGGTCGTCGCGCTCTGCGGCAAGGTGTGGGTGCCGGGCCGCGACCCGAAGAAGTATCCGGTGTGTCCCATGTGCAAGGAGATCTACGAGTCCATGGGTGCCGGTGGCGACAAGGACAAGGGCGGCAAGGACAAGAAGTAGGTCCTGCGGCCCGCCCCCGGGTCGACCGGCTGACCGCCGACCGAGGCCCCGACGTGCGCTGCGCGCGTCCGGGGCCTTTGTGTTGTCCGGACGCGGGGAGGTGCGGCACTTGTCCGACGTCGTCGAGTACGGCGACACCGACCCCACCGCCTGCGAGTCGGTCGCCGTCGGCGGTGCGCACACTTATGGGGCGCTGCCCCGCGGGCGGTGAACTGGCCGATGGGCAGGGCTACTTGTTCACCGCGGCCGGGCCGTCAAGGACGGCAAGGTGCAGGGGGAGTACGGGGTGGTGCCGTTGCCCGGGGTGCGCGGCGGCAGCGTCGCGGCCCGCCTTCTCCGGCGACCCGGCCGGGGTCTTCCGGGGCGCGCGGACACCGCGTCAACTCCTGGGCGCTCGGGCCGATGTGTGGGCCGAGGTGAGGGAGGACCGCTCCCGCGTCGGCCACCAGATGTTCCCCCGGCTCGCCGCCTCCACCGACCGAACGGCCGTCCACCACCGGCGACTTGACGTTCTCGGTGTCCAATACCGGCACCCCGGCGGCCCGTTGCCCCGGCCACCTCGGACGCGCGCTCGACGGGCCACCCCCGGACGAATGATCCCCGGCCGAGCGACCACGGCGCCCGCCCCCTCCGTACAACCGGCACCGGAGCGCGAAAACCGTCGCCAAGCGCCCAACTGCCAGAAAAATCGGTCATCTACCACCAATAGCGCCCCTCTATGGAGGAACGCCTCCTAGCGGACCCTGTCTCCGGGGCGGCGGGAAGATGTGCCAGAGTTGCTCCGTCCGGTCTGTCGGCACGTACCGTACGGCGCACAGTCGGATCAGGTGGGACAGCGGGAAGGGGCAGCCGGTTTGACCACGCACGTATCGCAGGCGGCGCAGGCGGCGCCGTCGGTGAACCTGCCGGCCACGCTCGACGAGGCGGTGGCCGCGCTCACCGCCGTGCCCGCGACGGTGCCCGTGGCCGGCGGTACCGATCTGATGGCCGCCGTCAACGCCGGGCTGCTGCGGCCCACCGCACTGGTCGGCCTCGGCCGCATCCCGGAGATCCGCGGCTGGCAGTACCAGGACGGGCACGCCCTGCTCGGCGCCGGGCTCACCCACGCCCGTATCGGCCGCCCCGACTTCGCCGCGCTGATCCCCGGCCTCGCCGCCGCCGCCCGCGCCGCCGGGCCCCCGCAGATCCGCAACGCGGGCACCCTCGGCGGCAACATCGCCTCCTCCGCCGCCACCGGCGACACCCTGCCGGTACTGGCCGCGCTGGAGGCCACCCTGATCATCGCCGGGCCCGGGGGCACCCGGCGCGAGGTGCCGGTCTCCCATCTGCTGGCGCAGATGGACATGTTGCGCGCCGGGGAACTCATCGGCTTCGTCCGGGTGCCGCTGCTGCACGCCCCGCAGGTCTTCCTCAAGGCCACCGGCCGCACCGGCCCCGGCCGGGCCACGGCCTCCGTCGCCCTGGTACTGGATGCGGCGCGGCGCGGGGTGCGCTGCGCGGTCGGCGCGGTCGCCCCGATGCCGCTGCGGCCGCTGGAGGCCGAGCAGTGGGTGGCCTCCCACATCGACTGGGACAACGGCCGGGCCCTGGTCCCGCAGGCCCTGGAGGCCTTCGGCGAGTACGTGGCCGCCGCCTGCATCCCGGACCCGGCCCCCGCCGAGGACGGCAGCACCCCGCAACTGCCGCCCGGCGCACTGCACTTGCGGCGCACCGTCGCCGCACTGGCCCGACGAGCACTGGGGAAGGCGCTGGCATGACCGACGGCCGGGGACACGACGAGGGGACGCCCGACGAGCACGTCGGCTGGCAGCCGACCCCGCAGGGCGAGTACGACATGGACGCCACCGCCTTCGTCGATCTGACCGAGGGCTTCCCCGACGGGTACGCGACCGACACCCCGCTCGCCGCACCCGGACACGGCTTCGTGCCCCCGCCGATAACGGTCGCCCCCGCCGCCGGGGCGACCGACCCGGCGGCCACCGGCACCTGGACCGTGCCCACCGGCGGCGCCGTCCAGTGGCCCCGCGCGGCGGGCCAGCACACCCCGGCCGAATACGGCAACGGGCAGCAGGGCGGCGGGAGTTACGGCAGCGGCGACGCCGCCGAGGAGCCGGCCGCCTACCCGCAGCAGACCGACGACTTCTCCTACGGCGCCGACCCGTACGGCGAGATGCCGTACGGCATCCCCGGCTACGACCCGGCGGCCTACGGCGGGCAGAGCTATCCGCCGCCCGCCTACCGTGAGCAGGACACCCCGCCCGCCCCCCGGCAGACGCAGCAGCAGCCCGCGCCGGAGCCGCAGCCGCCCTCCTACGGCTACCAGTCCGGGGCGACCGGGCAGTGGCAGTTCCCGCAGGACCCCCAGGCGGCTCCGGCACCCCGGGCGCAGTCGCCGTCGCGGGGGATGACGCAGGGGCGGCAGGCGGCCGGGGCGAGCGCCGCGGGTGCGCAGGGCGGGACCGCGGAGGCGACCGGTCAGTGGTCCTTCCCCGTCGCCGAGGACGAACTCCCGGACGACCCGGGCGAGTTCACCGCCTCCCCGCCGGCCGCCCAGTGGGGCACCGCCCCCGCCACCCTCCCCGGCGGCGCCCCCGCCCCGTGGGCCTCCGCGCCGGAGCCCGAGACGTCCGCGGGGTCTCCGGTGGCCGCCACCCCGGACACCGCCGCGCCCTCCGATACGACCAAGCCGTCCGTGGTGCGGGTACCCGGCGCCGTACACGAGCCCGCGCCCGGGCCCGAGTCCGTGCCGGAGGAGCAACCCGCCGGGCAGGCACGGGAGTTGAGCCCGGACCCGGCCTCCGCGCAGCCCTCCGCCGTGGCCTGTGCCGGGACCTTCGACGAGGATCACCCCACCCGGAGCCTGGCCGCCCAGGAGCGGGCCATGCGGGCCGCCCGCGCCCAGGCGGAACACGGCGTCCACCCTGCCCACGACCGTCCGGCGCCCGCCACTCCGGCCGATGCCGCCACCCCCGCCGGAGGCGAACCGGCCGCCGGCCAGGCCGCGTTGGCCGGGGACGAGGGGCCGGCGACCGCTGCCGGTGCCCCGGCCGAGGCCGTACCTGTAGCCGGCGAGGCCGTGGCGGACGGCGAGACCGCAGCCGAGGGCGAAGCCGGGTCCCACGACGCCGGGGACGCAGAGGCCGAGACCTCCGACCCCCACCCCGTCTCCGCCGGGAACGGAGAGCCCGCCGAGGACCAAGCCGCCCCCGAGGCCCAAGCCCCCACCGAGGACGAAACCCCCGAGGACGAAACCCCCGCCCAAGACGACGCCCCCGTCCCCCCGCCGCATGACGAACACCCCTTGGTCTCCTACGTGTTGAGGGTCAACGACACCGAACGACCCGTCGCCGGGGCCTGGATCGGGGAGTCGTTGCTCTATGTGCTGCGGGAGCGGCTGGGGTTGGCCGGTGCCAAGGACGGCTGCTCGCAGGGTGAGTGCGGTGCCTGCAACGTCCAGGTCGACGGCCGGCTGGTGGCGTCCTGCCTGGTGCCCGCCGCCACCACGGCCGGCAGCGAGGTCCGTACCGTGGAGGGGCTCGCCGCCGACGGGCAGCCGTCCGATGTGCAGCGTGCGCTCGCCGCCTGCGGGGCCGTCCAGTGCGGTTACTGCGTGCCGGGGATGGCGATGACCGTGCACGACCTGCTGGAGGGCAACCCCTCGCCCACCGAACTGGAGGCCCGCCAGGCGCTCTGCGGCAACCTCTGCCGCTGCTCCGGCTACCGCGGGGTGCTGGACGCGGTGCGCGAGGTCGCCGAGGCCCGCGCCACCCAGCACGGCGAACCGGCCGCCGCCCCCCAGGAGGGCACCGCCGACGCCGAGGCCGACCCGGCCGCCGTCCCGCAGCCCCGGTTCGGGCCGCCCGCGGGGGCCACCATCCCGCACCAGGCACCGCCCGGCGCGGGCGGCGTCCACCCGGCCCCCGACGACCCGTACGACGATCTCTATGACGACGGAGGCCGGGCGTGAGCAACGAATCCGCCGCCACCGCTACGACCCCGCTGCCGTCCACCGGCCCCGCCGCGGACGGCGAACCGCCGGCCATCGGGCTCGGCGCCGGTCTGCCGCCCGCCGACGCCCAGGCCAAGGCCGAGGGCGTCTTCCCCTACGCCTGCGACCTGTGGGCGGAGGGCCTGTTGTGGGCCGCGCTGCTGCGCTCCCCGCACGCGCACGCCCGCATCGTCTCCATCGACACCTCCGCCGCCCGTGAGATGCCCGGGGTGCGGGCCGTCATCACCCATGAGGACGTGCCCGGTGTCGCCACCCACGGCCGCGGCACCGCCGACCGGCCCGTGTTCGCCTCGGAGGTGGTGCGCCACCACGGTGAGCCCATCGCCGCCGTCGCCGCCGACCACCCCGACACCGCCCGGATGGCCACCGCCGCCATCGTCGTGGAGTACGAACTGCTGGACGCGGTCACCGACCCGGAGCAGGCCTTCGAAGCGGAGCCGCTGCACCCGGACGGCAATCTGATCCGGCACATCCCCCTCCGGCACGGCGACCCGGCCGCCGTGGAGAGCGCCGCCGTCGTGGTCGAGGGGCTCTACCGCATCGGCCGCCAGGACCCGGCCCCGATCGGCGCCGAGGCCGGACTCGCCGCGCCCCGTCCCGACGGCGGAGTGGAGCTGTACATCGCCTCCACCGACCCGCACGCCGACCGGGACCGCGCCGCCGCCTGCTACGGACTCGAACCGGAGCGCGTCAAGGTCGTCGTCACCGGGGTGCCCGGCGCCACCGGGGACCGTGAGGACCCCAGCTTCCAACTCCCCCTGGGACTCCTGGCGTTGCGCACCGGCTGCCCGGTGAAGCTGACCGCCACCCGGGAGGAGTCCTTCCTCGGCCACGCCCACCGCCACCCCACCCTGCTGCGCTACCGCCACCACGCGGACGCCGAGGGCCGGTTGGTCAACGTCGAGGCGCAGATCCTGCTCGACGCGGGCGCCTACGCCGACACCTCCTCCGACGCCCTCGCCGCCGCCGTCGCCTTCGCCTGCGGCCCCTACGCCGTCCCGCACGCCTCCATCGAGGGCTGGGCGGTACGCACCAACAACCCGCCCTCGGGCCATGTGCGGGGCGAGGGCGCCATGCAGGTGTGCGCCGCGTACGAGGCGCAGATGGACAAGCTGGCCCGCCGGCTCGACCTGGACCCGGCCGAGGTCCGCGCCCGCAACATCATGTCCACCGGCGACGTCCTGCCCACCGGCCAGACCGTCACCTGCCCCGCCCCCGTCGCCGAACTCCTCACCGCCGTACGGGAGGCGCCGCTGCCGCCGCTGCCGAAGGACTCCCCGGAGGACGAGTGGCTGCTGCCCGGCGGGCCGGAGGGCGCCGGGGAGCCGGGCGCGGTCCGCCGCGGCGTCGGCTACGGCATCGGCATGGTGCACATGCTCGGCGCGGAGGGCACCGACGAGGTGTCCACCGCCACCGTCCGGGTGCACGACGGCGCCGCCACCGTGATCTGCGCCGCCGTCGAGACCGGGCAGGGCTTCGCCACCCTCGCCCGGCAGATCGTGCAGGAGACCCTCGGTATCGACGAGGTGCAGGTGGCGCCCGTCGACACCGACCAGCCGCCCGCCGGGCCCGGCTGCCGCGGCCGCCACACCTGGGTGTCCGGCGGTGCCGTGAAGCGCGCCGCGGACATGGTCCGCACCCAGCTTCTCCAGCCGCTGGCCCACAAGTTCGGGATGTCCACCGAGCTGCTCCAGATCACCGACGGCAAGATCACCTCCTATGACGGGGTGCTCTCCACCACCGTCACCGAGGCCATGGACGGCAAGGAGCTGTGGGCCACCGCCCAGTGCCGCCCGCACCCCACCGAACCGCTGGACGCCACCGGCCAGGGCGACGCCTTCGTCGGTCTCGCCTTCTGCGCGATCCGCGCCGTGGTGGACGTCGACACCGAGCTCGGCTCGGTACGTGTGGTGGAGCTGTCCGTCGCCCAGGACGTGGGCCGCGTCCTCAACCCGGCCCGCATCCGCGCCCGGATCGAGGCCGGGGTCACCCAGGGCGTAGGCGCCGCCCTCACCGAGAACCTGCGCGCCCCCCGCGGCCTGCTCCGCCACCCCGACCTCACCGGGTACGCGCTGCCGACCGCGCTGGACGCCCCCGACATCCGCATCGTCAAACTGGTCGAGGAGCGGGACGTGGTGGCGCCGTTCGGGGCGAAGGCGGTCAGCGCGGTCCCGGTCGTCGCCACCCCCGCCGCCATCGCCTCCGCGGTACGCGCCGCCACCGGCCGTCCCGTCAACCGCCTGCCCATCCGCCCCCAGGCCGCGGTGGTCGCCCCGCAACGCGGCTGACGGCCCGCCACCCACAGGGCGCCGCGGGACGCGCCGCGCCTCCACTCCCAGCCCCGGACCGAGGGGGATCTCGCCATGGCCACCCCGCCACCACCGCCGTACGGCACCCCGCAACCCGCCCCGCCGCCGGGGCCGTTCGGCGGGTACGGGCAGCCGGGGCCGTGGGTGCCGCCGCAGGGGGCCGGGGGTGGCGGAGGGTGCCGGTTGTGCGGGGCGGGGCCGGCCGCCGCGGGGACCGTCCGCGGGCATCAGGGGATGATCGTGCTGATGCGGACCAGCACCGTGCACGGCCCCTTCTGCCGGGACTGCGGTCTCGCCACCGTCCGCGGCATGTCCGCGGACACCCTGGTCCAGGGCTGGTGGGGCCTGTTCTCCCTGGTGATCACGCCCTTCGTACTGCTCGCCAACCACCTCGGCCCGCGCCGCGCGTTCGCCGCCCTGCCCGCGCCGGCCGGTGGTTTCCGCCCGCCGCTCGACCCGGGGAAGCCGGTCTGGCGGCGGCCGCAGGGGCTGCTGTTCGCGGTCCCGGCGGGCCTGCTGGTCCTGGCGGTGGTGGCCCTCCTGGCGATCGGGGTCTTCGCGGGTGACGGCGGCGGTGACGGGGAGCGGAGCGGCGGGCCGCTGGTGGAGACCGGCGACTGCGTCCGCAATGACGCCGAGTGGCCCGACCAGGACCTGAAGGCCGTCGACTGCGACACCCCCGGCACCCGCTACACCGTCATCGACCGCCCCCGGTGCGCCCCCGGCGACTACCTCTCCCTCCCCTCCTACAGCGCCGACGGCACCACCACCTACTGCCTGCACCGCCGCGGCTGACCCGCCTCCGCACCCCCAACGGTCCCTGGACACCGCCCGGTTGGGACCCGCCTCGGCCTAGGTCGTGTCCGGAAAGTCCCCCCGGTTGCCCGGAGGGCAGGGGGTGGATGGGGACCAGACGG
>NZ_JBHVRR010000032.1:0-71239 GCF_042885635.1 Streptomyces sp. NPDC058045
TGCACAACCTCGCCCTCGCCGGATAGGCAAACGGCCCGCACCACGGCCAACCACGTCCGAGGCGACTCAGAGATCATTTACGGGACAGCCCTTAGTTGGAGGGTGTTCGAGCAGCTTTACTTGCGTGGGATGTGGTTGGTCCCGTCCATGCTGCTGTGGCTGTGCCCGGTGTTCCAGGTTTTCGCCCTTGGATGATGTCTTCGTCTAGGCCGTTTTCTTCGGATCATCTTGCCGACCAGAGGAAGATGGCGGCGATGTGGAGTGCGGCGGGGTAGATGGTGGCGGTCTTGTCGTAGCGGGTGGCCGGACCGTGCCACTGCTTGAGCTTGTTGATGCTCCGCTCGACGGTGTTGCGCTGGTGGTATGCCTCGCGGTCGAAGGCCGGCGGGCGGCCGCCGGACGGGCCTCTCCTCTTGCGTTTGGCGGCCTGGTCGGAGGGTTGAGGGATCACCGCCCGGATCCCGCGTTGGCGCAGGAGGGCCCGGATCGCAAGGGACGAGTAGGCCTTGTCGGCAAGGACCACGTTCGGCGTGGTCCTGGGACGGCCGATCGGTCGCGGCACCCGTAACCGGGTCATGACCTCGGGGAACGCGGGTGCGTCACCTGCCTGGCCAGGTGTGAGCACGAAGGCCAGCGGCCGGCAGTGGCTGTCCGCGGCGAGGTGGATCTTCGTGGTCAGTCCGCCGCGGGAGCGGCCGAGGGCATGGTCGTCGGGCTCGCCGTGCGGTGCCCCTTTTGACGGGCCCCGGCGGCGTGCTGGTGAGCACGGACGATGGTGGAGTCGACCGCGACGACCCAGTCCAGGTCGCCCTCGGCGTCGGCCTGGGCGAGCAGGGCGGTGAAGATCTTCTCCCAGGTACCGTCAGCGGCCCACTTCCGCAGCCGGTTGTGGGCGCCCTTCCACGAGCCGAAGTGCTCGGGCAGGTCCATCCACGGCGTCCCGGTGCGGTACTTGAACGCGATCGCGTCGATCACCTGCCGGTGATCCCGCCACCGCCCACCCCGCTTCGGCGTCCGGTCCGGCAGCAACGGCTCGATCCTCGCCCACTGGGCATCAGTCAACGACACACAACAACCAACGACCAGGTGATCCGAAGGAAACGGCCTAGCCGCCTCCCGCCGTATCCGCCCGCCCACACCAGGGCTGCGCCGGCACCGGCCTCCGCGTCCGACGCCAGGCCGGTGAGGCTCCCGTGCGCACCGCGAACTCCCGGACCCCGGGCACCCGGACCGGCGCGTACAGCAGGTCCGAGGTGAGGGCACGGAGCGCGGGCCGTCGGACTTCCTGCGGGGCTTCCTGCTCGACGTGACGCAGAGCGGCGAACGTCTGCCGGCCGTTTCCCAGCGAATGCCACATGCGCGCCGTGTCCGTCCAGGCCCGGGCCCGGCGCTCCGGCGTGGGCATACTGGCGATGTTGATCCGCCGCGCCACGTTCACGCCCTCGTCCGGTGTGCCGAGTGCGTTGAGGACCCCGATGCGGTACACGTCGACCTGCGTCCGCGTCGCATCTACGGTGAACAGCCCCGGCGGAACCGCTGCCTCACGGCGCGTGGTTTCCTCCTCGGCCGCGCCGAGGAGGTCCAGGGCGGCTGAACGGTCCCCGCCCGTCGCCGCGCTGTACGCCGCGGTGAGCATCAGCGTGGTGCGGACCGCGGCCGTCTGCGCCTGCCCCGTGTCAAGTTCCTGCGCCTCACGGGTGAGGTGCCGGACGGCCGTGGGGCAGTTCCCCGAGCGGCGCATCGTGATCGCGAGCACCCGGGAGGCCTCCCCGATCGGGACCGGATGGCCGGAGGCGCGTGCCGCGGTCAGCGCCCGGTCGGCAGCAGCCCAGGCGGCGTCACTGTGCTGCTTGAGCGCCAGCTCCGCCGCGAGGACGTACACCCGCGCAAGGGCCACGTTCGCCTTCTCCCGCTCATGCCCGCGCGCTTCTTCCCACGTCGCGGAGGCGGCAGCGAGAAGGCCGGGGAGAGCACGGCCGAGGTCGGTGTATCGGGCGGCGCGGAAATCCGAGCGCGCGCCTGCCGTCTCCTGAACCAGCCGCCCCAATGGCACGGGCGCGGCCGAGGGGAGGCGAAAGAGATAGTCCTCCAGGCCGGTGGCCGGGTCGCCCCCGGCGGCAGCGGCAGCGGCCGATGGTGCACCGATTGTGGCCGTCACCCCGATCGCCACCGCTCCGGTGAGCAGGTTCCTACGACGCACCGCATCCTCCTCGTCCGCTGGACGCCCCACCGTACCGACCACGGCCCTGCCGGGCACAGGAGTCGCGGTCAGCCTGTCGGCCGGGATACCGAGGGACGCCGCTAAGGCAAGGAGCCGGTCGTACTCCAGCCGCATACGGCCCGCTTCGAGCCGGGAGACGGCCGATGCCGAATAGCCGACCGCTTTCCCGACTTCGGCCTGTGTGAGCCGCATACGGCACCGGGCCGCGCGGAGCTCGGCCCCGATCTCCTGAGCGGTTCTGATGCCGTCCATGGGCGCCTCCTGCGGAACAGCGGGAGGGACGACCGTAGCCGCAACTTCGGGGCGCTGGCAGGGCGTACGGATGCACACCGTGTGCGAGCCCCGCACACGCTGTGCCGACCCGGGCCTGACCTCTCCCACCTCCCCCACCGGGCCCGCATGGTGAGTGCACGCCTCGCCACTTGGCCGGGCAACTCCCGGACGACGCAGGCCAACGCCGGCGCCGTCTCCTTCCCCCTCATGGAGGCATCCATGGAAAACATCCTCGTGACCGGCGGGGCCGGCTTCATCGGTTCGCACTTCGTGAAGCGCGTCCTCCGTGCGGACGATGTCGCTACGGTGACCGTCCTCGACGCCCTCACCTACGCCGGCCATACCGAGAACTTGGGGACGGCGTTCCTCAGCGAGAAGCTGACGTTCCGTCAAGGCAACGTCCTTGACGCGGAGCTCGTCGACGAGCTGGTCCAACACCACACCGCTGTCGTGCACTTCGCCGCCGAGTCCCACGTCGACCGCTCGCTCTTCGCCACCGGGGCGTTCCTCGCAACGAACGTGCACGGCACGCACACCCTCCTCGACGCCGCGATGCGGCACGGCGTCGAGAAGTTCGTGCACGTCTCGACAGACGAGGTCTACGGCCCGCTGCTCACCGGCACGGCCACTGAAGACGCACCGCTGTGCCCGTCCGTCCCCTACGCCGCGTCGAAGGCCGCGAGTGACCTCGTCGCCCTCTCGTACCACCAGACATTCGGCGTGCCGGTGTGCGTGACCCGCTCCTCGAACAACTACGGCCCGTACCAGCACCCCGAGAAGATCACCCCCTGTTCCTCACCCGCCTCCAACGCGGTGAACCGGTCACCCTCCACGGCCGGGGTGAGCACGTCCGCAACTGGCTGCATGTCGAGGACAACTGCGCCGGAATCGAGGCGGTCCTCCGCGGCGGCGCCCCGGGGGAGATCTACAACCTCGGCGGCGGCACGGACCTGACCAGCCGTGAACTGACCGACCGCCTCCTCCGTCTCTGCGGCGCGACGGAGGAGGCGGTCACGTACATCCCGGACCGCGCGGCGAATGACCTCCGGTACTCGATCGACTGGACGAAGGCCTCCGCCGAGCTCGGGTACCGGCCTCGGCGAGACCTGGAGGACGGTCTTGCCGAGACCGCCGACTGGTACCGCCGCAACCCCGACCGGTGGGCACCGCTGATGCGGAACCCTACGGCCGCCCGGACGCCGCGCTCCCTCCCCACCGCGCCGCGTGCTTTTCCCGCCGCCTCGGCAGGATGGTGAGCAGCGTGCCGAAGCGCATCCTCGTCACGGGCGTGGGCGGCGCCCCAGGGTTCGACCTCGCCCGCTCCCTCCAGCGTCTGGGCTGCGACGTGCTCGCGGCCGACTCCGACCCGTACGCTGCCGGGCTCCTCCTCCCGGAAGTCGCCCCGCATGTCCTCCCACCGGCGTCGGACCCCGCGTACCACGCCGACATGCTTCGCCTCTGCGCAACGGCCCGGCCGGACGCCGTCCTCTCAGCCGTTGAGCCGGAACTCCCGCGGCTCCTCCACCTCCGCCGATCACTCGCGGACCTCGGCATCACGACCTGGCTACCGGCCCGGGAAGCGGTCACGGCGTGCGGCGACAAGGCACGGTTCGCCGCGGTCCTCACCGAGCACGGCGTGCCGACCCCTGAGACCGTCCTTCCGGAAGACCTCGACCACGCCCCGGACGGCCTCCTCGTCGTCAAGCCGCGCCACGGGCAGGGCGCGAGGGGCGTGCAGGTGTGCCGCACCCGGGAGCAGGCCCGTGTTCTCTGCGAGCTCACCCCGGCTCCGCTCGTGCAGGAGCACATCGACGGGCGGGAGTTCACCGCGGACTGCCTCGTCGACCGCACCGGCCGGGCCTCCGTGATGCTCCGGTACCGGCTCCTCGTCAAAGGCGGGCTCGCCGTCGTCTCTCGTACCTTCACCGACCCCGACGCGGAGGAGTGCGTCCGTGAGGCCCTCGCCGCGACGGGTATCACCGGCGCCTGCTGCTTCCAGGGCTTCATCCGTGACGACGCCGATGGCCGGAGCCGGGTCGTCATGACCGAGGCGAACGCACGGGTCGGCGGCGGGTTCCCCGCTTCGGTCGCGGCCGGCGCCGACTACATCGGGCAGTACCTCCGCGGCCTCTTCCGCCAGGAAGTCGACCACAGCCGGCTCACCTACAAGCCGGACGTCACCCTCACGAAGTACGTCGAGACGCTGACCACCAGCGAAGGGAAGCCACGATGATCCGCACCGCGCCGCCGGGCGTCGCACACAACGCGCGCCCGTACCTCTACGGAGGAGAGGAGAGCGCCCTCACCGCCGCGTTGCGCGCCGGCCAGTACAACCACAGCGAAGTGACGGAGGAGTTCGAGCAGCGTGTCGCCGCGTTCCTCGATGTGCCGGACGTCGTCGCGGTCTCCTCCGGCACCGCCGCCCTTCACGTCGCGCTTCTCGCCGCCGGCGTCGGCCCGGGGCACGACGTCCTCGTTCCCTCCTTCACGTTCTGCGCGACCGTGCAGGCGATCCTTGCGACGGGAGCCCGGCCGCGGTTCATCGAGGTCGACCCCGTCACCGCGTGCACCGAACCCGCGCAGATCCTTGCCGCCCTCACCCCAGCCACCCGCGCCGTGGTGCCAGTCCTCTACGGCGGCCGGGCCGTCGACCTCACCTCCGCCCGCCCCGCGCTGGATGAACGGGGCGTGGCCGTGGTCGAGGACGCGGCGCAGGCCTTCGGCTCCTTGCAGGGAGAGCGCCGTGTCGGCGCGACCGGCGTGGTGACGTGCTTTTCCTTCGGCCCGATCAAGAACCTCACATGCGGACTCGGTGGCGCCGTCGTGCCCCGCACGCCGCTTGAGGCCGACACCTGCCGGAGGCTGCGCGGTCTCGGCATCGTGGAGTCCGCGGCGCACCGCGCGGAGGCGACGACGTACACGGTCGGCGAGTTCGGGATGCGCGTGCAGATGTCACCGCTCAACGCCGCCGTCGGTCTCGTGCAGCTCCAGCACTTCACGGAGGCGGAGACCCGGCGCCGCGAACTCTGGCGCGCATACGCCGCCGCCCTCGATGGGATCGACGGCCTCAGCCTGGTCAACCCCGACGTGGACCGCACGGTCCCGTCGATGTTCTCCGTTCGGGTCCTCCACGGTCACCGCGACCGGGTGTTCCGCGCGCTCCGGGACCGGGGCATCGGCGTCGGCGTGCACTACCCGCCCAACCACACCCAGCCCGCGTTCTCCGAGTGGCACCGGTCGCTGCCGGTCATCGAGCTCCTGGGCCGGGAGATCATGACACTCCCGTTCCACCAGCACCTCACGCCTGCGGACGCCGACCATGCTGCCCAGGAGGTCCGCCGCGTCCTGGCGGGAGTCAGCCGGTGAGCGTCACCCGGCCCACTCCGCACCGCTTGCCTCGCCTCCCCGGGCCCCGGCGGGTCAGCCGGTGGCGGCGGTCAGGAGTACGTCGACGAGCCTGTCCGCCGCGTCCGGTCGGCCGTGTGCCCGGGACGCCTCCGCCATCTGCGCACGCTTCGCCGGGTCGGTGAGGAGGGGCCCGAGAGCGTGCTGCAGCCGGCCCCCGGTGACCTCGTCCTCCAGCGCCACGGCTGCGCCGGCCGTCGCGAGATGCCGCGCGTTGTGCGCCTGTTCGTTGCCCGCCGAGGAGGCGAGCGGCACGAACACCGCCGGCTTGCCGAGGGCGGTGAGTTCCGCGAGGGTGCCGGCGCCGCTGCGGGAGACCACGACGTCGGCGAGTGCCAGGACGTCGGGGAGTTCCGGGCCCACGAACCCGGTGAGGTGGTACCGGCCGGCGTGCTCCGGCGGGAGCCCGGCCGCGCCCGCCCGCAGCGCCTCGACGTTCGCCGGTCCGCACTGGTGCACCACATTGGCGCGTTCCAGGAGCCACGGGAGTGCTTCCGCGATGACGCCGTTGATCTGCCGCGCGCCCTGGGCGCCGCCGGTGACGTAGAGCGTCGGGAGCCGCCGGTCGAAGCCGCCCAGGCCGAGCGCGGCGATCGCCTTGTCCGCGTGCCCGCTGAGGACTTCCGGGCGGACCGGGTTCCCGGTGACCACCGCCGCGGACCGTACGGACTCCGGGAGGAGCGGCAGCGTCGACTCCGAGGAGACCGCGATCCGTGCGGCGGAGCCGGCGAGCTTCCGGTTCGCCAGTCCGAGCCGGACGGTCTGCTCGTGCAGCACCAGCGGCACCCGGCACAGCCGAGCGGCGAGGCCGGCCGGGACGGCGACATACCCACCCGTGGCGAGGACGACGTCCGGCCGGAAGCCGCTCACCGCCTTCCGGGCCTGTGTGACGCCGAGGGGCACCCGCGCCATGTCCCGCACATTGGCCGGGCCGAGCATTTTGATCGGGTTCGACGAGCGACGGATCTTCCCGGTGGCGACCGTGGTGAACGCGATTCCCTCGGCCGGCGCCACCTTGGCCTCAAGGCCGTCGGGCGTGCCGATCCAGAGCACGTCCAGGGCGCTGCCGCCGGCCGTCAGCCGGGCCTGCAGGGTGCGGATCGCGGTGAGAGCGGGATAGGTGTGACCGCCGGTCCCTCCGCCCGTGACGATCAGTCGGAAGGAACGCGGAAGTCGGGCTGCATCATTCACCCGGGTACCGTACTCGCCCACCGACCTGGAACGTGACCTGCGTTGATGGTCCCGGCTGCCGCTGCTCACGCCAACCCGCCGCCGAGCAGGGCGAGTTGGACGGAGCGCCAGCCTCCCGCCGTCGGCTAAATGGGCAGAACGAGGATCAACGGCCTTTATTTCCGGACCCTATGGTCTTGCGTGGGGGGTGCATCCAGCGTCGCGGTCAACTCGGTGGCGGAGTTCTTGGATCGTTCTTGTCCGGCTCTGCCTTTCCGTTCTGACCTCACCGGGAGATCCCGTACATGAGACAGATAACAGGAGCACGACGAGTACGACGAGCGGCCGCGGCGGTGGCGTTGGCCTCCGCGCTGGTGGTGGCCGGCACTCTGACGAGTCAGGCCCAACCGGACGACGACGCAAGGGACTTCAGCACTTGGGCGGTGCCGCCGCAGAAGCCGGTCACTCCGCAGACCCCCGAGCAGGACGAGTACAACAAGGCGCACGGCCGGCCGTTGCCGGAGCGGGAACTGCTTCAGCCCTCCCTCGACCCGTCCCTGACGTCGTATCAGGCGAAGCCGAAGAACTCCTTGCATGGGGACTACCAGTGCGGTGCGTCCGACGTGCTGGCCGGGCTCTCGAAGGCCTGGATCAAGGAGTTCGAGAAGAAGTACCCGAAGGTGCACATCTCGGTGAACCCGCCGTACGCGGGCAGTCTGGGTGCTCTGGAGCTGGTGAAGGGGAACCTCGACTGCGTCTTCGTCTCGCGTGAGTTGAAGCCCACCGACATCGACGGTTTCCATGACGCCTTCGGGTACGACCCGTTGAGTGTGCCGATCTCGGGCGGCAGTTATCGCCACTTCGGGTTCCTGGACTCCGTCGGGTTCATCGTCAGCAAGGACAACCCGATCGACAAGCTGTCGTTCGACCAGCTCGACGCGGCCTTCTCCAAGACCCGCCACCGCGGGGGAGCGCCCGCGGTCACCTGGGGCGATCTCGGGGCCACCGGCGAGTGGGCCGACAAGCCGGTGCACCTGGTCGGTCTGCGACCCTGGAACGGCTTCGAGGAGTTCGTGCGCCGGCGGGTGCTGAACGCGGGCGGCGAGCGCGGCGAGTGGCGTCCCGGCGCCGCCGACGGTTCCACCCCCGCCGACCCGGACGTGCACTGGGAGAAGACGGTCTTCCCCATCGCCAAGGACGCCAAGGACGTCAAGAACGACCCGTACGCGATCGGCTACACCGGTATGGCCTTGTCGATCAGGGTGTGAAGGTCATCGCGGTCAGCGAGCACGACGGGGGGACGGCGTACGCGCCCACGTACGAGAACGTGGCCTCCGGGGCGTACCCGTTGAGCCGGGTCACCTACTTCCATGTGAACAAGCAGCCGGGTAAGCAACTCGACCCGGTGATGGAGGAGTTGATGCGGTTCATCCTCAGCAGGCAGGGGCAGTCCGTGGTGTCGGACCAGCAGGTGTTCCTGCCGTTGAGGGGGCGGCAGGCCGAGCCGAGCGAGCGGACCCTCGACCAGGCGCCCTGACCCGGGGCACCCGTACGGGCGGTGCTCATGGCTCGATGACGGTGCCCCGGGACTTCTCGATCGCGGTGGCCAGGTCCTCGGGGCAGGGCCCCTCGGTGATCAGCGCGTCGAAGCCGTCCAGGGCGCACACCCGGTGGACGGCGGTACGGCCGAGTTTGCTGGAGTCGGCGAGGACACAGCGCTGTGCGGCGCCGGCCAGGATGGCGCGTTTGGTGGCGACCTCGTCCAGATGGAAGTCGGTCAGACCGTACGGGGTGACGCCGCCGGAGCCGACGAACGCGAGGTCGGCCCGCAGATCGCCGAAGAACGTCACGGCCTGCGCGTTGGAGCAGGCCAGGTCGCCGGGGCGCAACCGGCCGCCGCTGACCAGGACTTCGACCCGGGGCCGGGTGCTGACCTCCGCCGCCACCAGCAGCGAGGGGGTGGCGACGACCCCGACATGGTCGGCGGGCAGGGCGCGGGCCACTTCGAGGGCGGTGGTGCCGACATCGATGACCACGGTCTGGTGCGGGGCGACGAGCCCGGCCGCGAGCCGCCCGATGGCCTCCTTCTGCGCCATCAGCGTGCCGGTGCGCTCGCTGAACGGCGCCTCCTCGCCGACTGGGGCGCGCGATCCGGTCGCCCCGCCGTGCACCCGGGCCAGCTCACCGCGGCGTTCCAGCAGCGCGAGGTCACGGCGGACGGTCTCCCGGGAGACGCCCAGCAGTTCGGTGAGGGCGTCGGTCGTGACGAACTTCCGCCGCCCGATCTCGGCCACGATCCTGCGATGCCGTTCCGCAGCAAGCACGCCCCACCTCCGTGATGCCATGACCGTTTCTGTGGATCTCTGATCGCATCCTACGGGCAGCCGGCGGTGCCCACCCACCGTGCACCGCCCCGCCGTACACTCGGGTCGCACCACCGCGGCCTGGTTCCGGTGTACCGGCCCCCCTCTTGACGGCCTTCAGCCGGTGACCCACACTTGCAGTCATTCACGGGCAACTATCCACAGTTTCGGTCAAGCCCGGTGCGGCCCCGGCAGCCCGAGCACCCCCGTACAACGCCCCCGGCACCGGCCCCCCCGGTACCTCCAGTACGTCGTCCGGCCCGCAGCCCAGCGGGCCCCTGATGCAGGGAATACGAGGCATGGCAGACGCAGCTCCCACCGGGACCAGCCCGGAAGGCGGGGACGCCGCCCCGCAGCAGCGGATGGCACGAGAACTCGGCTGGTACGCCTCGTTCTCCGTCGCCTTCGGTTTCGTGTCGATCGCCACCGGCATCTTCACCGCATACGGCTCGGTCCTCTCCACCTCCGGACCCCGCGGCATCTGGGCCTGGCCGATCACCGTCATCGGCCAGCTCTCCATCGCCCTCGTCTTCGGCGCCCTCGCCGCCCGCATCCCGATCAGCGGCTACTCCTACCAGTGGGTGTCCCGCATCGTCGGCCCCGTCTGGGGCTGGATCATGGGCTGGATCTCCTTCGCGTTCCTCGGCGTCGTCCTGGTCGCCGTGGACTACACCATCGCCTCCACGATCCTCCCCGAGCTCTTCCAGTACGTCGGCACCGTGCAGAACGCCTGGGTGATCACCGCGGTCGTCGTCCTGCTCCAGGCACTGCTGGTCGCCTCCTCCACCCGTACCACCCACCGCGTCAACAACGTCGCCGTCACCGTGCAGCTCATCGGCATGATCGCGCTCACCGTGCTGCTGTTCGCCGTCGGCGCCGCCACCGGCAAGCTCGACTTCGGCCACCTCTTCGACACCGCCACCGTCCCCGCGCACGGCTACTACGCCCTCGGCGGCGCCACCCACGCGGGCCCCTTCGCCCTCGCCTTCCTCCTCGGCGCCTTCACCATCGTCGGCTTCGAATCCGCCGCCAACCTCGCCGAGGAGACCAAGGACCCGGCCCGCGTCATCCCCAAGGCCATGGTGCAGGCCGTGATCTCCCTCGGCGTCCTCGGCTTCCTCTTCCTGATCGCCGTCACCGCCGCGGCCGGCCGCATCCACGGCGTCGGAGAATCGGCCACCCCCGTCGCCACCGTCATCACCGGAGTCCTCGGATCCGTCGTCGGCAAGATCCTCCTCGTCCTCGTGGTGATCTCGATCTTCTCCTGCGGCCTGGTCATCACCCTCAGCGGCACCCGCCTCGTCTACGCCATGTCCCGCGACGAGCGCTTCCCCGGCTGGAGCTTGCTGCGCCGCATCCACGGCCGCACCCAGACCCCGCTCAACGCCTCCGTCTTCATGCTGCTGATCGCGCAGATCATCCTCGCCGTGTTCTCCCGCTCCACCGACGCCCTCTTCGAACTCTTCTCCGCCGGCACCCTCCTGCCCGCCCTGATCTACGCCGGCACCGTCGCCATGTACGTGGCCAAACGCCGCTCCCTGCCCGCCTCCCAGGGCTTCTCCCTGGGCCGCTGGGAGACCCCCGTCCTCATCGTCGCCACCGTGTGGCTGGCGTACGAGCTGCTGATCTTCCGCGACGCCTCGTTCCGCGCGCCCTGGATCTACGTCCTGGTCCTCTTCGCGATCGGCGCCGCCTACTTCGCCGGGCTCCTCGCCCGCCGTGGCCGTGCCGGACTCACCATGCCCGACATGGCCGACGTGGACCGCGCCCTCGACGACGCCGGAACGACCACCGCCCAGCCCGCCGAAGGGACCGCCCGATGACCGCGATCCTCGCCATCGACCAGGGCACCTCCGGCACCAAGGCCATCGTCACCGACGACGAGGACGGGGTCCTCGCGATCGCCGAGGAACAACTCCGCCCCGTCTACCTCCCGGGCGGCGCCGTCGAACAGGACCCGCGGGAACTGCTCGACTCCGTCCTCGACGCAGGACGCCGCGCCGTCCGCGAAGCCGGCCGCCCCATCGCCGCCGTGGCCCTCGCCAACCAGGGCGAGACCGTCCTCGCCTGGGACCCGGCCACCGGCACCCCCCTCACCCCCGCCATCGTCTGGCAGGACCGGCGCGCCGAACAGGTCACCGCTCAACTCGCCGCCCACGCCGACGAGTTGAGGACCCGCACCGGACTCGTCCTCGACCCCTACTTCTCCGCGCCCAAGATGACCTGGCTGCGGCAGAACCTCACCCGCGACGGCGTCGTCACCACCACCGACACCTGGCTCCTGCACCACCTCACCGGCCAGTTCGTCACCGACGCCACCACCGCCAGCCGCTCCCTCCTCCTCGACCTCGACACCGTCACCTGGGACGAGGAACTCCTCGGCGTCTTCGGGCTCCAGGACGAGAAACTCCCGCACATCGCGGCCTGCGACGAGATCATCGGCACCACCCGCGCCTTCGGCCCCGAAGTACCCGTCGCCGGCATCGTGGTCGACCAGCAGGCCGCACTCCTCGCCGAACGCTGCCTGGACGAGGGCTCCGCCAAATGCACCTACGGCACCGGAGCCTTCCTCCTCGCCAACACCGGCCCCCACGCGGTGCGTTCCACCGCCGGCCTCACCACCTCCGTCGCCTGGCGGGCCCGCGGTGAGACCCCCTACTGCGTCGACGGGCAGGTCTACACCGTCGCCTCCGCCGCCCGCTGGCTCCGCGACCTCGGGCTGCTCCAGTCCGTCAACGACCTCGACGCCGTCGCCGCCGAGGACACCGAAGGCGCCCTGTGCGTACCGGCGTTCGCCGGGCTCGCTGCCCCCTGGTGGGCGCCCGAGGCCACCGCCAGCTTCACCGGCCTCACCCTCGCCACCCGCCGCGAACACCTCGTCCTCGCCGTACTCCAGGGCATCGCCGCACAGATCGCGGAACTCGGCGCCCGGGTCGCCGCCGACCTCGGCCGGCCCCTCACCCGGCTGCGGGTCGACGGCGGTCTCACCAACTCCGCCGTCCTCATGCAGGCCCAGGCCGACATCGCCCAACTCCCCGTCGACCTCTACCCGCACGCCCACGCCACCCCACTGGGCGCCGCCGCCCTGGCACGCTGCGCACTCGACCCGGCCCTCACCCTCGCCGAGGCCATCGGGGACTGGCAGCCCACCACCGTCTACGAACCCCGCTGGTCCGCCGACCGCGCCGCGGAGTTCCGCACCACCTGGGCGCGGGCCGCCGAAGCCTCCGCCACCAAGGGAGAGAAGGCATGACCCCCGCCCCCCACACCCACGGCACTTACGACGTCGCCGTCATCGGCGGCGGCATCGTCGGCGCCGCCCTCGCCCGCGAACTCTCCGGCCACCAGCTCTCCGTGGCCCTGGTGGAGGCCCGGGGCGACATCGGCGACGGCACCAGCAAGGCCAACACCGCGATCCTGCACACCGGTTTCGACGCCAAACCCGGCACCCTCGAATCCCGCCTCGTCGCCCGCGGCTACCACCTCCTCAGCGAGTACGCCGAAGCCACCGGCATCCCCGTCGAACACACCGGCGCCACCCTGGTGGCCTGGAACGACGAGGAACTCGCCGCGCTGCCCGGCCTGAAGGAGAAGGCCGAGGCCAACGGCTACCGGCACTGCCGCCTCATCGACGCGGACGAGGTGTACCGCAGCCTGCCCCACCTCGGCGAAGGCGCCCTCGGCGGACTCACCGTCCCCGACGAGTCCATCATCTGCACCTGGACCACCAACCTCGCCCTCGCCACCGACGCCCGCCGCCGCGGCACCACCCTCCTCCTGGAACACCCCGTCACCGCCGTCGAGCAGCACACCGACACCACCACCCTGCGCACCCCGGCCGGCGACGTCCACGCCCGCTGGGTCGTCAACGCCGCCGGACTCGGCGCCGACCACATCGACCGCCTCTTCGGCCACGACCGGTTCACCGTCACCCCCCGCCGCGGCGAACTCTTCGTCTTCGACAAACTGGCCCGCCCCCTCGCCGACCAGATCGTCCTGCCCGTCCCCACCTCCCGCGGCAAGGGCGTCCTCATCTCACCCACCATCTACGGCAACGTGATGCTCGGGCCCACCGCCGAAGACCTCACCGACCGCACCGACACCGCCACCTCCGAGAACGGCTACGACTTCCTCCTCACCAAGGGCGAACGCCTCATGCCGCGCCTGCTCACCGAGGAGATCACCGCCAGCTACGCCGGTCTGCGCGCCGCCATCGACCACCCCGACTACCTCATCGAGGCCAGCCCGGAGCAGCGCTACCTCCTCGTCGGCGGCATCCGCTCCACCGGCCTCACCGCGGGCATCGCCATCGCCGAACACTGCCGCACCCTCCTCGCGGACGCCGGACTCGCACTCACCCCGCGCGCGGACCTGCCCACCCCGCCGCGGATGGCCAACATCGGCGAGGCCGGCCAACGGCCCTACCAGAACGCCGAGTTGATCGCCGAGGACCCCGCCTACGGCACCATCGTCTGCTACTGCGAGCGCGTCACCGAGGGCGAGATCCGCGACGCCTGCCGCACCCCGGTCCCCGCCCGCGACCTCGAAGGCCTCCGCCGCCGCACCCGCGCCATGAACGGCCGCTGCCAGGGCTTCTTCTGCGGCGCCGCCGTCGCCGCCCTGCACCAGAAGCACGACAGCCGCAGCCAGGACAGCCGCAGCCAGGACAGTCGCAGCCAGGACAGCCGCAGCCAGGACAAGGACGCCCGATGAACCCCCAGCCCCCCACCCTCACCCCGGACGTCCTGATCATCGGCGGCGGCCCCGCCGGCCTCACCGCCGCCGCGGAACTCAGGCGCCGCGGCGCCGGCACCGTCCTGGTCGCCGACCGCGAGGACACCGCCGGCGGCATCCCCCGCCACAGCGACCACCCCGGCTACGGCCTGCGCGACCTGCACCGTGTGATGTCCGGCCCCGCCTACGCCCGCCACCTCGTACGCCGGGCCACCGAAGCCGGCGCCGACCTCCGCACCCACACCATGATCACCGGCTGGGCGGGCGACCCCGGCAGCGACCCCGCCGACCTCACCGTGGACGCCACCAGCCCCGAAGGCCGCCTCCGCATCCGCCCCCGCGCCCTCGTCCTCGCCACCGGCGCCCGCGAACGCCCCCGCAGCGCCCGCCGCATCCCCGGCGACCGCCCCCACGGCGTCTACACCACCGGCCAGTTGCAGAACCTCGTCCACCTCCACCACCAGCCCGTCGGGCGGCGCGCGGTGATCGTCGGCGGTGAACTCGTGAGCTGGTCCGCCGCGTTGACCCTTCGCGAAGCCGACTGCACCCCCGCACTCATGGTCAGCCAGTACCCCAAGGCCGAGTCCTACGGCGCGTTCAACAGCGTCGGCCGCACCGTGCTGCGGGTGCCCGTCGCCACCCGCACCCGCGTCACCCGCATCATCGGCAAGGGCCGCCTCCAGGCCGTGGAGATCGAACACCTCGACACCGGCAAACGCCGCACCGTCGACTGCGACACCGTCGTCTTCACCGGCGACTGGATCCCCGACCACGAACTCTTCCGCTCCGGCGGCATCACCCTCGACGAAGCCACCCTCGGCCCCCTCACCGACACCGCCCTGCGCACCAGCCGCCCCGGGGTCTTCGCCGCCGGCAACGTCCTGCACCCCGTCGACACCGCCGACATCGCCGCCCTCGACGGCACCCACGTCGCCCAGCAGGTCCTCGACCACCTCCACGGCCAGGTGCCGCCCACCGACGGCGTCCGCCTCATCGCCGACGCGCCCTTCCGCTGGGTCTCACCTCAGATCCTCCGTCCCGGCGACCCGGCACCCGCCCGCGACCGTCTCCTCCTCTGGACGGACACCTTCACCCGCTTCCCCACCGTGACCGCCCGCCAGGACGGCCGCACCACCCGCAAACGCCTCACCTGGCCCGCCGCCCCCGGCCGCGTCTTCCGCGTCCCCGCCACCCTCCTCGACCACATCACCCCCGACGGCGGGCCGGTCCACATCGGCCTGGCCTGATCGGCCTGGCCCAGCCGCATTCCCCCGGCAGGGGGAGGTAGTTCGTTCGGGCGGTCGATGCCGCGCTGTCCCGGGTGGTGCGACGGTCGGAGCATGAGCGAAGTCGGGCAGGTGCCGAGGGGCCTGTGGCGTGTGTGGTGGCGGGAACGGCGGCGCTGGGTGGGCCCGGCGACCGTCTTATGGGCGGTGGCGTATGCCGCTTTCGGCCTCTCCGGCGCGCTGAGCGGGACGCCGCTCTTCTATGGCGGGGGTACCCCGGCGCCGGCCACCCTCGACTGGTTCGTTGTGGCGATGGGCGCGCTGGCGGCTGTGGTCGGTGCCGCGGTGGTGCGGTACGGGCTGCGGCCCTGGCTGCGGGTGTCGCTCTGGACGGTCTGCGGCCTGGCGGGGATCGCCGCGTTCAGCTTGCTGATGGACGTGATCACGCTGATGTTCGGTCAAGGCGTGGACAGTCGGGCTGGTGCCACGAACCATGCGCTGGCAGCCATCGGTGTGTTGCTGCTCACGGCAACCGCCCGCTCCCGCCACCGCCCGCCCAGCGGGGCCCGCGCGCCGGCACCGTCCTGCGCTCCCGCGCGCGTCCGGGCCGCTGCCGCCGCCGGAACGGCTGCGTTTGTGCCCTACAGCGCCATGAAGTTGTTCTGGGCGTTCGGAGGGACGTTCGCCGGGACGGACATCGAGGAGATCCTCGTGATCTCCCAGCGCAACGGTGCCTCCGGGATCTGGCTCACTCTTGAGTCCTGGGGCCTGGACGCCACCGTCTTGCTGGCCGCACTCGGCGTCTTCCTCCTGTGGGGCCTGGTCCGCCCGTGGGGACAGGTCTTCCCGCGCTGGACGCTGCTCCTGCACGGCCGGCGCGTTCCCCGCTGGCTCCCTCTGACCCCGGCGCTCATCGGCGCCGCCACCCTCGCCCCGTACGGGCTGCTCGGGATCGGCTATTGCGCTCTGGCCACGGCCGGTGCGGTGACGATGCGGCCGGGCGACTTCCCCTCCTCGGGCGACGCCTTGTCGGTCGCCTGGATCGGCATGATCGCGTTTGCCGGGTACGGCGCTGCCCTGGCCGTCGCCGCCCGCTCGTACTGGCTGCGGACCCGTCCCGTCCGCCAGGTGCCGGCTCGGGCCGAGTGATGTTCCGCTGCCGGCCGCTCCCTGCCGACCGCCCGCCGTCGCGCGGCCGCTCAGCGGCCCCGGGCCGCCGGAGCGGCGGCACGATGGACGAGTCCGATCATGACGGCCAGATGGAACGGCTTGATCGCCGTGAAGTAGAGCCGGCCGGCAGCACGGTGATAGCGGACCGCCGTGGTGCACACCCCCTCGGGCCGTGCGCGCCCTCGCGCACCACGAACGTCGAGCGGTAGCTCAGATGCGTGTCGTCCTTGCCCGCCACCACCCGCTCCTCGGTGACGCTGAACATATGCAGCGGGCCGACGTCGGCACCCTCCTCGATCCGCGTCCCCTTCGCCACGGTGCCCTTCAACCCGAAGGGCGCGACCAGGGCCTGTCCGACGGACCTTCGTGGGCCCGCGACGCCTGGCACGCACTCTCGCCGCACGCCCGAATCACCCAAGTACGTCCAGTACGAGGGTGATCCGGGCGCACGCCGAGAGCACGCACCAGACGCCGCGGGCTGCTCCACGAAGATCCGCCGGACAGGCCCTGGCGCGTTCCGCACCGCGAGCAGACCGAGCAGCACGCGGTGGCGAGGCCAGCATCGCGGAGGCGAAACCGATCGCGGTCGTCCCCGGCGCCACATCGACCGCCACCGCGTCGACATGGTCACACCCCCCGAGCGCACGCACCGCCTCCGCGCTCTCCAGCTCGATGTCCCTGCGCGTCAACACCCTGAGCGCCACTGTGCCGCCTCCCCGGTACCGGCCTGCCCGACCCACCCATCGTAGGGGGGGCGGGCCGCTCAACTCCCCGCCGTACGAGCGGAGTTCGGCTCAGCCGCCCTGGCCGACGCCGCCCAGCGGGCCCACCTTCACGGACGGGCCGGAGCCGTCGGTGACGGGGAGGGTGGACGCACCGGGCCAGTGGAGGGTGACCGACCTGGTGTCGTTGGGCGGCGTCACCACCAGCCCCGTGACCCGGGCCCCGGAGCCACCGCTCTGGTTGAACGGGTAGTTGATCCCGAACGCGACCAGCTTCCCCTTCTTCAGTACGAACATGTCCGCGGGCTCCCCGGCCCGCTTGGCGGACACCACACCCTGGTTCGTCTTCACATCCACCCCCGCGTACCCGGCCATCGTGCAGTCATGGCCGCTGCGGTTCGTCATCTCCACGGCGACGGTGCCCTCTTCGTCACCGCTGATGGTGCTGTCGAGCGTCCGGAACTTCAGGTCACCGGTATGGCACCGCCCGGACTTGGCCCCCGGCGAACCATCCGCACGCCCACCGTCACCCTGCCCACCGGAGCCCTTGCCACCGGCCCCCTTGCCACCGCCCTGAGCCGAGTCCCCCGACCCCGACCCAGAACCGGAACCCGACCCCGAGCCCGAGTCCCCGCCCGAGGAAGAAGCGGTCGGCGCCGACGACGGAGTGCCCTGCCCCGTACCGTCGTCACCGTTCTGGCAGGCGGTGAGGGAGAGGCCGGCGGCGACGGCCAGGGCCGCGAAGGTCAGCTTGTGCACGCGCATCGTCTTGATCCCCGAATCGGTTGAGGTTCCACCGCCCGGCGCTGGTCACGCACCGGCGATCTGCTCTGAACTGCCCCCCAAGAGCCACCGAACCCAGCGCCCGTTGTCCCCAACCCCCGCCTAATACACCGCTGTTACACCCACAGCCCGCCCGTGACACACGACCACCGCACACCGGTGCGCCCGTCTTGCCAGGATGGGCCCATGACGAGCGAACACAGCGCGGACGCACAGGACTTCGTCCTCACCATCGAGGACATCTTCACCATCACCGGCCGCGGCACCGTCGTCGTCGGACCGGTCGCATCCGGTGTCCTGAAGAACGGGGAGACCGTGGAGGTCCGCGAAGGCGACCAGGTGATCACCACCGGCCGGGCCTTCGTCGAGTTCGTCTGCCGACCCGGCCGCCCACCACGCCCCACCAACCGCGTCAGCCTCTGCCTGGGCACCCTCGACCGCGACCTGCTGAAAACCGGCCAGACCATCCGCCGCCGCACGCCCCCCACCGCGCAAGATGCCTGACCACGGTGCTCTCCGCGCGAAGCCGCCCCGGAAGCGGCCCGGCACAAGGCAGACTGTCGGCCATGGATGCCCAGCAGATCAGCCGGTTGACGGCGCACTGGATCGAGACCCTCCCCGGCGAGGACAGCACCGTCGTGTCCGGGTTCGGGGTGTGGCCGCTGCTCGCCCTGCTGGCCGAGGTCGCCGACGGGCCCGCCCGCGACGAACTGTCGGCCGTCGCCTCCGGCAGCGCCCTCGACCTGCCGGACACCCCGGAACTGCGGACGGCGCTGGGACTGTGGACCCGTCCCGAGGTGCCCCTGCGAGCGGGACTGCCGCTCCCCGCAGAGATGCGCGGCACCCTCACCGACCAGGCCGCACTGGACACCTGGGTGAAGGAACGCACCGGCGGCCTGCTGGACCGGATGCCGATCCGCCTCGACCCGGACATCCTGCTGGTCCTCGCCTCCGCCCTCGCCGTACGCACCAAGTGGGCACTCCCCTTCAAGGAAAGCTTCATCGGCACCTCGCTCTCGCGCACCGACACCGACCTCGACACGGTACGGCGCTTCGAGTCCCCGGCCGGCCCGCTGACCGTGGTCACCGTCAAGGGCGAGGGAGACATCGATGTGCGGCTGGTGGCGGGCGAGACCGACCGCCCCCGAAACGCCGTACTGTCCGCGGCACTTCGGCTCACCGGAGAGGGCACCAGCGGCACCGAACTGCTCGCCGGCAACGCGGTGGACACCAGCCCGGCACCCAGGGTGACGGTGGCCTCGTCCACCGGGCCGATACCGACGGTGTCACTGTGGGCGCGACGCTTCGAGGTCGACGCCGAGCACAATCTGCTCGACCACCCGGACGTGTTCGGCCTGCGCACGGCGACGGACGGCACCCGCGGCCACTTCCCCCGACTCAGCCCCGTGCCCCTGGCGGTGGGCCAGGCGAAGCAGTTGGTGATGGCGCGCTTCTCCGCCGACGGATTCGAGGCGTCCGCGGCGACCGCGGTGGCGGCGGCACCCGGATCGATGCCGCAGTTCCGGCCACCGGTCGGCACCATGCTGCAGGTCGGGATGGACAGCCGGTGCGGGTTCATCGCCGTGCACCGCCCGACCGGAACCCCCCTCGTCACCGGCTGGGTGGCCTGACCGATGACCACCCACCCCACCCTGCTCGTCCCCTGCGACGTACTCAACCCCCGCCGGGCCGACGAGCACTTCGCCCCCGAAGCAGCCGCCGCCCGCGCCGCCGGCTGGAACGTCGCACTGGTCGACCACGACGCCCTCACCCGCCCCGGCGAAGCCGCGGAAGCAGTCCGCAAAGTACCCAAGAACGCCGAGCCGGTCACCGTGCACGCGGTCTACCGCGGCTGGATGCTGCGCGGCGAGCAGTACGCCGACTTCGCCTCCGCACTCTCCACCCGCGGCGTCACCCTGCGCACCAGCCCGGCCCAGTACTGCCAGGCCCATGAACTCCCCGGCTGGTACGACGCCCTCGCCACCGCGACCCCGCGGTCCGCCTGGACCACCGACGACAGCCGCACCGCCTTCGACACCGCCCGCCGCGAAATCGGCCCGGGACCGGCCGTACTGCGCGACTACACCAAATCCATGAAGCACTACTGGCACGAGGCCGCCTACATCCCCGACCTCGACGACGCGGACACCGCCTGGACGGTGGCCTCCCGCTTCCGCGAACTACGCGACGACGACTTCACCGGCGGTTTCGTACTGCGCCGCTTCGAGCACTTCACCTCGGCCGAAGTCCGCACCTGGTGGGTCGACGGCCGCTGCGCCCTGCTCGGCCCACACCCCGACACCCCCGACGACCTGCCGGACCCCGAACCGGACCTGGCCCAACTGGCGCCCCTGATCGCCGACTTGGCCCTGCCGTTCGTCACCGTCGACCTCGCCCGACGGGAGGACGGCACCTGGCGCGTCATCGAACTCGGCGACGCCCAGGTCAGCGACCGCCCCACCACCGTCCCACCCCACACCCTGCTCACCACCCTCCACCCGGACCCGCGGCCCGGCACCTGACAGACCCGGCACCTGACAGACCCGGCGCCTGACGACCGTCCCCCGCTACGCGCTCCGCGTCCCGCCCGTCCGCCGGGAGAGCAGGCCGGCCAGCAGCAGGACGATCAGCCCCATCCCGGCACCGCACAACGTCCACAGGACGCGGTAGCCCTCGGACGAGTAGTGCGAGGGCTGCGGAACGTCGATCAGGATGAGCACACCGGCGGCGACGGCCGCCGAGTACAGCGCGTAGTTGAGAAACCGAATCCCCACCGCGTGCATCAGCAGCACCAGCGCCACGACTTCGAGACCCCGCTTCATCACGAACAACGTCAGCCCGGTCTCGCTGGCCGGAAGCAGAAGCAGCAGCATGGCCACCCCGGCACCGAGCAGCGCCCCGCACAGACGCTGAACGGACACCAGGGTCGTCTGCTGAAGGCTCGGCTTCATCGTGACGATGGCCGCGATCGGGATCCAGTACCCGTTCGACAGATCCAGACCGAAGGCGAGCGCCACGGCACCGGCGATGACCACCGCCCGCGCCACCGCGAACACCACCAGCGGCACCGTCAGCTTCCTGCGCGAGATGTCGCCCGGAAGCTCCGTGAACGGCTGCGGCAGATCCCGGCGGCTGCGGATCAGCCACTCCGCGAACGTCAACACGATCCACAGCATCGCCCCGCCCACCCAGGCCAGCACTTGCGCCCAGATATGGCTGGTGATGACGGGAGAGGCCCGGTGCAGGTTGAACGCGAGCCCGAGCGAGACGATCAACCACACATTGAGCAACAGGGCGTTGACGAACCGGCGCACCCCGAACGCGACCGCCAGACCCCCCACCAGCGTCACCCCGAAGGCCACCCCCGTCAGCCACCCCCAGGCCTGATTCCCCACGGCGAACCCCACCGCGGTCACCCCGGCACCGATCAACGTCAGCACGACGACACTCGACGCGCGATGCCCGTAACCGCCCCCCGGATCACCCAGGGCCGCGATCAGCAGACCGAACAGCGCACTGAGCAGATACTCCTCATGCCCGATCGCCCAGAACACCACCAGCGGCACCAGAGCGACATCCAGAAACACCACCGCCCGCGGCCAGTTGACCCCGGCCCGATCGAGCGCGAACACCTCCGACAACCAGCCGGCCACCTTCCTCCGGTACGCACTGGTCATGCCGTGACCACCCTCATCCACCTCGTCGCCGGCTACCTCACTCCGCTCCGCATTGTCGAATCCCCCGGGCACCGGCGGGGGGCAACCCGCCGCCGGGAGGGCGAACAGACGTGATCTGTAATGTTGAACCGCATGGCAGCAGTGACGAGTTTCGATCAGGCCGTGCATTCCGTGCAGACCACCGGCGGGGTGATGCTCAAGGGCGCGCCGTCCTCCGATACCGGTGCGCTGCGGGTGCTGACCACGGTGCTCATCGGACTGGTCCTCACCGTCGCCGTGGGCGGCCTCGTGTTCGTGCCGATCGCGCTGACGTCGGGTGTGCGGTTCACGGTCGCCTCCGTGTTCGGCATCATCACGGTCTACGCCCTGCTGGCCGCTCTCGTGGCACGGCTGGTCTTCGCCCGCCGCGGGCAGGGCCGGTACGCCGAGATCGAGCGGCTGCCCGTGAGCCTGGACGCCGCCGGCCTCACCCTGCGAGGCGTGGGGCCCATTCCCTGGGGCGACTTCGCGCCGGCCCAGTACGACCTGGTGATCAACAAGAGCAGCGGGAACTACACGCGGCGCGCGATCCTGCGCCTGAGCGACTCGGGCCTCATCGCCGTGAACCAGCACCTCCCCGCCGAGCTCCGCGAGCGGCTCGGCCCCTCGGGCAACATCTGGGACCGCCGCCACCGCTGGATCGCCGTCCCCGGCGTCGAGGCCCTGCACGAGCGCGAAGTGATGCAGCTCATCAACTGGGTGCAGACGGTGTACCTGGGCCGGCCCGGGGGGCAGGTCTGACCTCGTGGCGCGTCGGCTGCGGCGCCGACAGCGGCTGATCGGCCGCCCGTCGAGGAACTTGAGGAAGCCACCGCGCCAGCCGGTTACTTGGCAACGGCAACGGCAACGGCAACGGCAACGGCAACGGCGTTGCGAGGCGTGCAGGAAAACTCTGAGTCCAACGGATTCGGCTTCGTACCCGCCCTCAACCGATACCGGTAGCCGTCGAGGCCAAGGACAGGACCAGGGCACCGAGCGCGCCCACGGCGCCGTAGAGGCGCATCTCGCGCCGATCATCGCGTGGGCGGACATACAGCGCGGTGGCCCCCGCGAAGATCAGACCACCGGCGATGAACCACGGCCCCCACAAGTAGAGGTACCAACCGGTCAGCCCAGCCAGATCCGGCTCAACAGAGACGGCCCCGGCCTCGATCAGCACGCCGTGGACGACGAAGTGGCCGCCATGCCACGTGAGCAGGGTCGCCGCGCCACCGCCGCAGAACACCATGAGCCGGCTGATCCGCGAGCCCCGCGGTCGCGTCAGGCCGATGCCGACCAGTGCCCCGAAGAGCTTCAGGAAGCCGGTGACGACCAGGACGGTCAGGAACCATGGCACTCCATCGCGAGCGAGCTTCACCAACGACGGCGACACCGTCGACTGCGCGCCGAAGGTATGGCCCGTCGCCCAGACGAAACTGGGTACCGCGAACAAGACCCCCCATGCCGCAGCGGCGTATCCAGGCCATTCGCTCAGGTGGAGGCGGTCTGCCTGGCGCGGGACGGGGCGCACCGCGTCGCCCGAGGAGTGCCTGATCGACATGACTCGATCGTGATCCGAACCGCGACGACGTGCGTCATCCGCACGGAGGAAGTGCCTCCCCCACGAGAGCTACCTCCAGCCCACCTCAGTGGTCTCTCTCTCCGGGACTTCCTCCGGCTGGCTCACCGTCATGAATCCCTCGGGGGCGACCTCGGCCCGGCCCGGGGCGGGTGAACGGGACATCGCTCGGCATCACCAGCCTCGGTGCCGCGGCAACTTCCGACTCGACGGGCTCCCCGAAGTCGGCCGTCCGTCAAGGAACTTCAGGAAGTCACCGCGCCGGCCGGTTACTCGACGCGGACGATTCCTTCAACGTCAGCACGGTGCTCCTCGTCCACCTTGACACGCACAGGGTGGAGATCCGCGGCCTTGCGGATCTCGGCCACGGCCTGGCATACGGCATCCAGCAGCGTCGGAGCTTCGACATTGCACCAGAGTTCCAGACTGCGTAGATCATCCGGACCATGCACGAGAGACATACGCCCGTCCACGAACATGACGTCGTCACTTGGCCAGTAGTTCAGGGTGTGCTCTTCCGACGCGGTGATATCGCGGTCCATGACGACGGTGAACTCCCACTTGCGCATAGGGCGCTCCTCAGTGCTTGTGCTGGCGTGCGAATCGGCGGATGTCCTTGGCAACGTCATCGGCGTTGCGAGGCGTGCAGGAAACTCGAAACTTCCGACCACAGGAGCAGCAGTAGGGTCGGACCCGGGCGCGGTTTTGGTATTACCACCAGTCCGTTTCCCGGGCCCGCCCTCCGAACCCGCCGTGCGCCTCTCAACGCAACGGGCTCTCCACGAGTTCATGCCGTCGTGACGGCTGCCTCCGGCAGCCTTGCCGTCCAGGGAGTGGTGATCTTCGATCCGCGGTATCGGTAGCGGGTCACGCTCACCGACTGCGGGGAGAACATCTCCAGCTTTCCGTCACGGATCTTCCAGTCTGGGACGATCCGGCGACGAAACGCATCCCAACTCAAGCCCTTGTGCCGTTTACGGAGCCAGGTCACCACACGCCACCACGTAAAGTGGCTGACGTAGGAGAAGGTCCGTTTCGACACGCCATACTTAAAGTAGTTGCACCAGCCCCGGAGAATCGGATTGAGATGGTGCAACAGATCGGCAAGTCCTCGATGTCTGTGACTACGGGTCACCTGTCTGACCTTGTCGATGACCGACGCAAGCGCCTTCTTCGACGGCCAGGTGTAGATGTACCGCTTGTTCGTCCCTCTCTTCACCTTCCGCTGGATACGGAAGCCGAGAAAGTCGAACCCCTCGTCAATGTGACAGACCCTCGTCTTCTCGACCGACAGGCGCAGGCCCATCAGGTCGAGCACCGCTGCCACTTCGTCCCACAGCGCCTCGGCATGTTCGCGTTTTCCATGGACCACAATGACGAAATCATCTGCGTAGCGGATGATTCGCATCGCAGCGCCACCAGCCGCGATATACCTCTGGCGCCTCTTGGCCGAGCCTTGCCCATGCCACTTGGCATGAAAGTGCTCGTCCAGTACTGACAGGGCGATGTTACTGAGCAGCGGCGAGAGGATGCCGCCTTGCGGAGTGCCGGTCAGGGCTTCCCGGTCGACCAGATTCTCGGAGAGGATCCCGGCCTTGAGGAACACCCTCACCAGGGCCAGGACACGACGGTCGGTGATCCGCCCGCGCACTCTCTCCATCAGAGCCGCATGATCGATCTCATCGAAACAGGCCGTGATGTCCGCTTCAAACACCCAGTGATACCTCATGGTTGTGAAACGGTGAATCTCGGCAATCGCATCCTGCGCCCGCCGCCGGGGACGGAAACCATATGAGCACGGAAGGAAATCCGCCTCGAAAATCGGCTCCAACACCAGCTTCAGCGAGGCTTGCACCACCCGGTCGGCCGTGGTGGCGATACCCAGGCGACGTTTCTTGCCGTTCGCCTTGGGAATCATCACCTCCCGTACCGGTTCCGGCCGGAAACGGCGTTCCTTGATCTCCTCACGGAGACCAGTGAGCATCCGCATCGCTCCGGCAGGACCGAGAGCGCGGGGAGGTTCCCCATCCACTCCGGCCGAGCGGGCTCCCTTATTCGTCCGCACACGTTCCCAAGCGACAACAAGGAAGCTGGGATCGTGGACGAGGTTGAACAGATCATCGAAGGTACGGCCGGGTTCATCGACCGCCCAATGGTGCAACTTGCGCTGCATTCTGTGTACCCGTAGCTCCGCCGTATCAATGTCGGGCCACGGAGCACCCGTATTCACAGGTGACCTCCCCAGTCTGCGTACTTGCTGCGAACTCGCTGGAGCCCTTCGCCCTCATTCCGGCTCTCCCGGACTTCACGGCCGGTCGTTACTCCGGCGACTACTACGGCTCCTCCGCCCCACCCCGGCAGCATCAGCCGACGACGGGCCTTCCCGCCCCATCCAGATGGGTCCTGCATGGGCGGGACCACCGGGGCGGTTCCCGTGTTCCCTGTAAACCGATCGACAGGTGAGGTGCCCAGCTTTGCCCCTGCGGCCTTGCCATGGATACGCCGCAGACCTTCTCCATGGCCTCCCGAACCGGCATCATCAACCGTTCCGAGAGTTCCCCACCGCGCACAGCACGGCAGGTGCGCACCGCCGGCCAGCCCATATCCGCCAGATTTGAGCTGGTGTTTCGATCTTAAGAGGCTTTCAGACACTGGTTCCTCGCGTACACCTTCCCGTCTCGCTTGCCGGACCCACCCCGTCTGGCGATACCAGGGCGTCCCGTCGTTGTCGGGGCTGCTTCCCGCCCTCACCGGCGTCTCCCGGATCAGACTGCCCCCAGCTTCACCACGCTGCTGCGACAACGCGAAGGCAGTGGTCTCTCACCACCGCTCGGTTACACAGAGCCTCACGGCGCGCCACGACGTATCCCCACAGATGGCCGTTGTGTACTTCGTCGACTTTGAGCCAGCGCCAGTCTGAACCGCTGGGTGGAGGTCGCCCCCGCCCTCGCCTCCGCGCCCGTCTCCACCACCCAGAAACGCACCTTCGCCCCCGCCTGCCCGGCCCGCTCCAGCGCGACCGACACCTCCAGCTCGATCTCCCCCAACTCAAAGCGCAGCGCCTCACCCTCGGAAGCGACGACCGCACGCTCCAACTCGTCCCGCAGCTCCCGGATCACCGTGGCTGAGTCGATCAACTCCGCGTCCTTTCCGACCCGTTGGCATGGTTCCGCCACTAACATGTCCGATACATGACGAGGCCCGACCCCCCAGGTGTGACACGGGGGAGTCGGGCCTCGCCGTACGGCCTACCTGCTCTCTCAGACGACGGACTCGTCGCCCCGAACACCACCTGAGACGAAGCGCGAGAAGGCGAACGGGGTGAAGAGGAGGGCGGGACCGTTTGCCTCCTTGGAGTCACGGACAGCCACCGCGGCCAGAGGCGACCGACGCAGGTCTGCGACCTCGACGCACTGCTCTCCGCCGCTGGAGTAGGAGGACTTGAACCATGCGGCGCCGGTCAGCTTGTCGGCGTGAACGACCGTGGTATGAGGTTGAGTTGGGCTGGTCACGAGCGGTTCTCCTTCAAGCAAAGGCGGGCGCGCTTTGATCGCGGATGGTTGCTGATCAGAGCTCGAAGTCGGCGGCGAATGTGGTGAATCCGGCGAACACGGCGGGCTCAATGAGCAGAGCCGGTCCGTCCGGGTCCTTCGAGTCACGCACGGCAACAGCGGCGAGGGACGACCGGCGGAGGTCGGCAATCTCGATGCACTGCTCCGCAGCGCTGGAGTACGAAGACTTGAACCACGCATCGGTCAGATCAGAAGCGTGAACTACGGTCCTGCGGTTGGGGGTTGCGGTCACTGGGGTGCTCCTTCTTTCATAATCGTCTTGATGGTCTCCCGTGATACGTCCACGGGAAGAGCGGCGGCGACCGTGCGTTCAAAGGCCGCCTCGAACACCGCCACATCGTCCCCTTCCATGAAGAACCCGCCGCGCAGGTTCTCCAGGCTCACGACGGTCGGCCATGGGCCGTCGAAGGAGATCAGGTCGAACTGACCGGCCATGCCAGGGTGTGGACTGGCGTCAATCGGCATGACCTGGATGTCGATGTTGGTCATCTCGCTGAGGTCCAGGAGACGTTGAAGCTGATTGGGCATGACCTGTGGCTGTGTGGGGAACTGCTGGCGCAGCGCGGCTTCGTGAATGACAGCCCAGACTTTCAGGGCCTTGCCCGGTCGAGTGAGCACAGCCTGTCGAGCTTGCCGGACCTCGGCGAGCGCGGCCACTTCGTCCGGGCTGCGAGTGACCGTGGTCGCTGTGTTCACTGCCCGTGCGTAGGCAGCGGTTTGGAGAAGGCCCTGGATAATGCCAGGGCAGTAGACACGGATGCCTGCGGCGTCGGACTCCAGGAACATGTAGTCCTGGTAGCCGCCTCCGATGACTGTTCCGTAGCTCTGCCACCACCCCTGCTTCCCGGCATTGCGGGCGAGTTCTTCGAGAGCGCCGATGATCTCAGGATCGGTGATGCCGTAGACGGTGAGGAGTGGCCGGATCTCCTTGGGCGGGATGGCCGCCTTGGCGTTCTCGATCCGGGAGAGCTTGCCGGCGTCCCACCCCATCGCTGTGGCTGCCGCTTCGAGGGTGAGTGTTCCTCGGAAGCCTTTGAGCGCCCCGCCGAGGCGCCGACGACGCAGAGTGGGCTTCGCTCGCACATTCGGCATAGGTGGTCTCCGTCTTCTTCGGGGTTCCAAGCACGCGCACTGGGTGGGGTGTTGGCCCCTCTGGGTGCAGTGTGCCGCACCTTGGGTGCGCCAGTCGACATGGCCAATGGTACGGGATTTTGTGGATTGGGTGACTCGACTTGTCACCAAACCCGCAATGGGCCATCCTGCCATTGGCGGTGACTCCACGTCAGCCGGTCTTCAACCGGGCGTAGTCGCCTGCCTGTTCAGCCGCGCCCGTTTCCCCGTGCCCCGTGCCGTGGGTGACGAGGCGCGGTCCCCCACTCCTCCCCGACAGCGAGGTCGCGATATGCCCCTGCCCACTCCAGCGCTACCGGCCGAGGCCGACCCCGGCACGGAGGCGGTCGCGTACCAGTACCCCCGCCACCGCCGGAACGTCGGCCGCGCCCGTGAAGCACTCCGGCGGCAACTCGCGCTGTGGCACGTGGACGGTGAAGTCGCCGACACCGCGGTCCTGTTGCTGTCCGAGCTCGCCACCAACGCCAGTGCGCCATGAGGCGCTCTGTTGTATCCCCGGTTCAACCGGGAGGAATTGAAGGGAGATTCCTGGGTCTGATGACTTACCCGGGTCCGAAAGGCGAAGGGGACAATAGCATGTCAGGAAATCAACGATCATGTTCAGGTATGGAAGTGATGCGTTGAGGGACCCGCGCGATATGGCGAAAGCTGTACTGCCTGAACTCCAATCTCCAAGGAATGAAAGGGTTGCATTCATCGGAAACATGCCTGACACCGATGCCGCGCCCTGCGGTGGATTGATAGCGTATCCACCGCAACCTTCGGGTCGCGGACTGATTCCCAGTGAGGGAATTCAAGGAGATGAGTGGGGCGCCTAAGTCGCGCTAGACACGTACAACAGAGACGAACATGGGATCACCTAAAGGGCGCGAGCCCCAGGGTGACGGAGGCCCCGTAGTAGTCGCAGGAGTAACGACCTGCCAAGGAAGACGGGAAAACCGTCCGCAGGGCGAAGGGAGCCAGGTGACCGGACATCACGACGCTGGGAGGTATGCGTAATGCAGAACGCCGAAACGGTGCTTGATGTCCTGCGTGAACGCGGCAGGCGGAGCCTGCCGTGCAATGAACTGTATCGACAATTGTTCAACCACAACCTGTATCTACTGGCATACGGGCGCATCTACGCCAACCACGGTGCGATGACACCCGGAGCCTGCGGGGAAACCGCGGACGGCATGTCCGAAGCCAAGATCGGACGCATCATCGAAGCCATGCGCCACGAGCGCTACCGCTTGCGCCCCGTGCGGCGCGTCCACATTCCGAAATCCAACGGAAAGACACGCCCGCTCGGCCTGCCGTCCTGGTCGGACAAACTCGTCGGCGAAGTAATCCGACTTCTTCTGGAAGCGTACTACGAGCCGCACTTCTCCGACCGCTCCCACGGTTTCCGTCCCAGCAGGGGCTGCCACACGGCACTGTCCGAGGTGGCATACAACTGGACCGGGACAACCTGGTTTATCGAAGGAGACATCTCCGACTGCTTCGGCTCACTGGACCATGAGGTCCTGCTGGCGATCCTGTCGGAGAAGATCCACGACAACCGGTTCCTTCGCCTCATCCGACAGATGCTGAAGGCGGGATACCTGGAGGACTGGAGATGGCACGCCACACCATCGGGAACCCCGCAAGGCGGTGTGCTCTCCCCACTCCTGTCCAACATCTACATGGACCGGCTGGACGCATTCATCGAGACAGTTCTCATACCGGAATACACCCGAGGAACAGCCCGTCGCAAGAACCCCGCCTACAGGGAGCTGGAGAACGCGATAAGAGCTGCCAGGAAGCGACTCGCCTACAGGAAGGAGAACACCGAGTCCGCTCAAGTCCGCCAATGGCGAAAGGAGTTACGCCGCCATCCGGCCGGTGATCCACACGACCCCGGCTACCGGCGCCTACGCTACATCCGCTACGCCGACGACCACCTCCTCGGGTTCATCGGACCCAAGGCCGAAGCCGAGACGATCAAACAGCGCCTGGCCGCATTCCTCCGTGACGACCTCAAGCTGGAACTCAACCAGGACAAGACGCTGATCACCCACGGCCGCACCCAGGCGGCCCGCTTCCTCGGTTACGAAATCACTACCCAGCACGCAGACGAAAAGATCTCCCGGGGCGGCCGCATCAATCGCGGTCTCCGCTCCATCAACGGAAAGTTCCAGCTCCGCGTGCCCAAGGACGTGATCAAGGCCAAATGCGCCCCGTTCCTCAGCCGTGGCAAACCCATGCACCTGCTCCCCCTGACGAGTCGCACCCCCTTCGACATCGTCAGCCTCTACGGAGCCCAATACCGGGGCATCGTTCAGTACTACCTGCTGGCCGGCGACGTCTGGAAACTCGACCGGCTCAAGGCGGTCATGCTGACCTCCATGCTCAAGACCCTGGCTGCCCGGCACCGGTCAAGGGTGACCACAATGGCCAACCGCTACAAAGCGACCATCAGGACACCCCAGGGACCACGCAGGTGCTTCGAGGCCAGGACCGAACGCGAGGGCAGGAAACCACTGATCGCACGGTTCGGTGGAATTCCCCTCACCCGGAAACGGACGGCCGTCCTTGACGATCTCCCGTCCACCCCGCTCACCACCCGCAGCCGCCCGCGCGGCAGCCAACTAATCGACCGGCTCAAACGCGGACGGTGCGAACTCTGCGAGAGCCGAACTGAAGTGCAAATACACCAAGTCCGCTCACTCGCCAAGCTTCGCAGCCAGAGTGAACAGCCCCCATGGGCGCAACTGATGCTCAAGAAACGACGCAGAACCCTCGTGGTCTGCCCGCCTTGTCACGAAAGCATCCATGTGAGACCCGGGTGAACCGCACGCAGCAGTCACTGGAGAGCCCGCTGCATCGAAAGGGTGCACGGCGGGTTCGGGCCGGGGGCCACTGGAAAAGGGACCGCACAGCGGAAACCTCGCCAGTGGCCTACCGGTACTCACCGCGAGGACGACGCCCGGCCGGGAGATCCGGGTCCGCTTCGAGCTGAGCGGATCGGAACTGTGCCTCGAAGTGTCCGACGCGAGTGACGAGAAGCCTCAGCCGAGGCAGGCGGGGCCTGACGACGAGTCCGGCAGGGGGCTGGCTCTCGTGGGCGCGCTCGCGGACTCCTGGGGCGTCGCACCCCGTATCGGCGTGGGCAAGACCGTGTGGGCGCGGCTCGCACTGCCGGAAGCGGCCACGCGGTGACGCCGGCGCCAGGCGTCCCCGTGTGGGGGCGGGTGCGGGGCGCCTACAGTGCCCGGCTCATCGCTCACGCTCCCGGCGGCGCCCGTATCCCGCTCGGTGAACACCGGGTCAACTCCCCGCGGCTGGCCTTGCGTTGGCTGCGCGCACGTGCCCAGGACGTCGCCGACCAACTGGCGCCTCCGTACGCCCGCCCGGTCCGGGCGTGGGCGGCCGACACCGCCGAACACACCTGGGCACTGGACCAGGTCTCCTTCGGAGAGCCCTACGTCTTCCGGGCCACGGACGAAGACGGCACCCGTTACGTCTTCACCACCCAAGCCGTGGACCCTGCGACTCCCCGCCCTAGCGGCCCAGCGCCCCTCGTACGGTCAGGCGGTGGTACTTCCCCAGGCGGTACAGCTCCCAGCAGGACAGCACCGTCACCGAGACGGGAGCGCCGAGCAGGAACGCGAGCCGGGCCAGTGCGGGGGCCTCGGCGTTCTCGTTGTTGATCACGTCGAGGGCGGCGGTCACCCACACCAGCAAGGTGGCGAGGATCGGCGGCAGTACCTCGTGGATGTCGGCGGTGCGGAACACATGCATCAGGCACAGCCCGATCCCGTACAGGGCGAAGCCCAGCGACCAGGCGCAGAGGGCGATCAGGACGACCTTGCCGGGGGTGCCGATGGCGTCACGGAAACCGGAGGTCTCCGGGTCGGGCGCGAGCGCCAGGGGGAAGGTGGCCATGGACCCCATCAGGGCCGCCACCGCCCCGAACGACTTCAGGGACCGCCGCAGATAGAGCCCGCGCAGCGCACCCCGCGCGACGGACACGAACAGCGCGATCACGAACGGGAAGGCGCAGACGAGGACCAGTGTGCTGATCCAGCTCTGGTCGAACTTGTCCCCCGCGACGCTCTCGGCCCCCTTGGCGTCGTCGATCGGCTTGTAGGACATGACGAGCACGAGCCAGGCGGCGATACCGAGCCCGGTCCGCCACATCTGGATCCTGCGTACCGTCAGGTCCTCCACGACGCCCGGGCGCGAGGGGCGGAAGGCCCGCTGGGCGGCGTAGAACGGGTTGTAGACGCACTTGATGATCCGCTGCCTGCGACTCAGCGGCGGCCGGGGCGGACGCAGGTACGGCGGCTGCGGGCCACCGCCGTAGGGCTGCGGTGGGCGCCAACCCGGCGGGTACCCCGGCTGTCCACCCTGCCCCGGTCCGCCCGTGGGACCCCAGTAACCATTGCCGCTGCTGCTCATGCCGTGCGCCCCCGAAGTGTCGGCCTGGACCGGCCGATGTGTCGGCCGGGACCGCGCGCGGCGGGGCCGCACCACCCGCTCCGCACCACCCGCTCTGCGCGCGGCGTGATCCTACCCGTCACGGAGTGTTTTCGTCCGGAGTCGTCACCACATACAGGGCGCCAACGCGGGGGCCGGAGAGGTCGGTTGGGTCAGGCGGGGAGGCTCGGCCCGCAACGTCTCAGGGGACCGGTCCAGTCCGTGGTTTCGGAGCCGCGGGGCGGAGTGGCTGAGGACCATGAACGGCTGGATCAGTCCGTCAACTCTCTGTGCTGCACGCCGAGTTGAGTTGAGTTCATCCCGGGCTGCTGCCCCACCCTCGTCTCGGAGACGGGGGCGGGGCGGGCGTGGAATGCTGATCCGGGCCAGTTGGATCAGTCGGCCGCGGGGACCGGAACGTGAAGTGAGGGATACGGACACGTGACAGTGCGAGATGAGGTCCTCGGGGGGCGCTACCGATTGGTCCGGCAGATCGGTGAAGGCGGGATGGGGCAGGTGTGGGAGGCGCAAGACGAGACACTGGGCCGGCCCGTCGCACTCAAGGAGATCTCGCTGCTCGCCGGTGGTGGCAGCCGCGGCGAGGAGTCACGTGCCCGGTTCCTGCGCGAGGCGCGGATCACCGCCCGACTCCAGCACCCCAACATCGTGACCATCCACGACCTTGGTGAGACCGGTGCGGGAGACGCTCAAGTCCCTTTCCTGGTCATGGAGTTGGTCCGGGGCGAGGGCCTGGACCGGATGCTGCGCCGGGGCGCCGTCACCCTGGCCGACGCGGTCCGCTGGGGTGCGCAGATCGGCGACGCGCTCGCCGAGGCCCACGACGCCGGAATCCTGCACCGCGACATCAAACCGTCCAATGTCCTCATCACACCGACCGGCATCGTGAAGGTCCTCGACTTCGGTGTCGCGCGGGCCGCCGACCCGGGTGCGACCGCGGACCGGCTCACCCAGACCGGTTTCATCGTCGGCACACCCCCGTACATGGCGCCCGAACAGGCACGGGGTTTTCCGGAGCCGCGCAGCGACCTCTACGGGCTCGGCTGCCTGCTCTTCGAGCTGATCACCGGGCGGCTGCCGTTCCGGGCCCCCGACACCGTGGGCTATCTGTCGGCCCACCTCACCCAGGAACCGCCCGCGCCCAGCTCGGTGTCCCCGGGCATCCCCGCGGCCTGGGACGCTCTCCTACTGGCCCTGCTGGACAAGGACCCGGCCCAACGGCCCCCGGACGCCGCCGGCCTCTCCCGGGCACTGCGCCGACTCACCCCCGGCCCCACCCGCCCGGAGGCCGAACTCGCCCCGGCCAAGCGGGAGTTCGGCACGACGATCCCCCCATCGACCGCGGCCACCGGCAGCCCCGAGGACCGGAAACCCGAGGACCGGAAACCCGAGGACCGGGATGCTGGAACCCCGGCCGCGGCCCCGGCCCGGCGGTCCGGGGGCACCACCGCGGCGATGGTGATGGCGTCGGTGACCTGCCTGCTGGCGATTCCGGTCTGGTGGAACGTGCTGGAGCGGGCGCGGAACGCCCGCTCCCTCTCGGTGTTCGAGGCCTGGGGTCACATCACGGTGTGCGGTCTCCAGACGGCCCTGCTCGCCGCCGGTGTGGCGCTGCTGCTCAGGCGGGTCCCGGTCGGCGGCCGGTTCATCTCGGTGGGCGGCAACGGCATGGCCTTCCTCGCGCTCCTCCTCGCGAGGCACGCGCTGGGCCTCGGCTTTCTGGTGGTCGGCCTGGTCGCCGTCACCGCGGTACTCTCCAGCATCCTGGCCCGCGTCTCGACCCTCGTCCCCCTGCGCCCACGGACCCGCTGAAGGCTCGGGGAACACCCCAACGGGGCGCCGGGGCAGGGCAGTTCAGGACGGGGGTGGCACGGGGGGAAGTGTGGCGGCGGCGTCCTGGATCAGGCTGCGCAGCGAGGCGTGTTCGGGGTCGGCGGTACGCGTCGGATGCCACCAGAAGGTCTCGATGAGCGGGGAAGTCACCTGCGGCAGCGCCACCATGCGGACGTCGCCCTGGGCGCAGGCGCGGCGCGCCAGCCGGCTCTCGATGAGCGCGATGCGGGAGCTGTCGGCCACCAGGTGGGGGAGGGCGAGGAAGCTGTCGACGATGAGCGTGGTGTCGAGCTCGACTCCTTGCAGCCGCAGGCTCCGCTCGGCGGCGGTGGCGACGGCGGATTCACGGAAGGCGACCACCGACACCGACTTCGCCACCCGCCTGGTCACCGAAGCCCTCAACCGCGCGGGCGAGGACTGATGCGTGCTCCGGGTGTGGGCGGGCGGGGCGCCCTCCTCGACTCCGGGGCCGAAGCACGGTAGTTGTCCCAAGGAAGGCGTGCTTCAGCGACCGGTGTGCAGGAGGTTGGAATGCCGAGGATCGAGTTGTCGTCCGGGCCGATCGACTATCAGGACACCGGTGGTGAGGGGCCGGTGCTGGTGTTCGGTCATGGCCTGCCGATGAACGAGACGCAGTGGCGGAAGGTGGTGCCGCTGCTGGACGGGTACCGCTGTGTGCTGCCCACGCTGCCCCTGGGCGGTCACCGTCAGCCGATGCGTCCCGATGCCGATCTGTCGCAGCGCGGTGTCGCCCGGCTCCTGGGCGAGTTCATCGAGAGGCTCGGCCTGGACCAGGTCACCCTCGTACTGAACGACTGGGGCGGCGGCCAGTTCCTGGTGTCGGACGGGCGGGACCAGCGCCTCGCGCGCCTGGTGCTGGTGGCGTGCGAGGCCTTCGACAACTTTCCCCCGGGGCCGGCCAAGGCCATGGCGCAGGTGTGCCGGATTCCCGGCGGTGTCCGGCTTCTGACGCGGCTGATGCGCGTTCCCGCCTTCCGTCACAGCCGGGGCGGATACGGCGGGATGAGCCTGCGCGGGGTCCCCGACGAGATCATGGACGACTGGTTCGCCCCCGCCACCCGCAGCAAGGCCATCCGCAGGGACTTCGCCAAATTCGCCACCGGGGCGCCCGGACGCGGCACCTTGCTCGCCTGGAGTGAACGGCTGCGCGACTTCGACCGCCCGGTCCTGGTCGTCTGGGCGACCGAGGACCGGTTGATGCCACGTGAGCACGGCCCCCGACTGGCCGAGCTGTACCCGCAGGGCCGCCTGGTCGAGATCGCCGACTCCTCCACCCTCATCCCCGAGGACCAGCCCGACCAACTCGCCCGATCCCTCACCGACTTCCTGACCCAGACCGGAGCAGACCCGGCCCGCCCCGGCTCCTGACCGGCCGGACGGAAGGCGGATACGGCGCCACTACCGCCCTCCGCTTGCCGCGCCGGTCGAAGATCACCGACGGCCACCACCCGCCGCCGCCCTCAACTGATACCGACGTGCGCAGACCAGGGCGATGACGCCGACAGCCATGCACCCGCCGCCGGCGAACAGCGCCCCCGCTCCGGACCAGGAACGCACCAGAAACGCACCGAGAGCGCCGCCCCCGCCCATGGACAGCACCGCACCGGCCCGGCGGCCCCACTTGTCCCCGGTGCCGCCTGCCAGCGGGCTGTCCAGGGCGAAGTTCACCAGCGTGCTGGTGATCACCACCGTGGTGACGTCGGGGATCCGGGCCCCGCGGGCGGCGACCGCCTGCGTCCCCATCGCCGCGGCGAGCACCGCCGTCACCCCCAGCAACCACCCGCCGCCGACATCACCCAGCACCAGCCACACAGCTCCGAGCGCGATGATCACCGCTGCCGTACCAGCCAGAAGCAGCAGATGCGCCGTGGGCAGCCGGGACGCATGGGTACGGCCGCGCACCATGCGCCCGGCCAGCAACGAGCCGGCGAGGAACGCCCCAAGCGCGACCGCGTTGTTCAGCAACGGCACACTCCCGGAACCGGACAGCCCGAAGCCAACAAAGAGCACATTGCCCGTCATGTTCCCGGTGAACACATGGTCCAGCGCCAGATAACTGACCGCGTCCACGACACCGGTGGCCACGGTCAGCGCGAACAGCCCCACCAGATAAGGAGTATCCGATTCCTGTCTCATCCCGATCGCAAACCGTTCCCAGAACCTTCCCGGACCCTTCCCGGACCTTTCCCGGACCTTTCAAAGACCCTTCGCAGACGACCAGGGCCGGTCCATCGTGCGCGAACGCCGCCTTCAACGCCGCCTTCAACGCCCCCTTCAGCTCGCCCGGCTGCTCCACCCGCCGGCCGTGGACACCAATGGAGTTGGCGAGCGCAACGAGCGCAGCAAGTCCGGATTATCCAACTCAGTACCGTAGTTGACGAACCCGGCCGCCTTCGTCTCCAACTCCACGAAATTCAAAGACGAGTTGCTGAAACACAACGAGCTTCACCGGCAATTTCAACTGCCGCACCGTGAGCAACTCACCCAGCGGCATCTCCAATCCGCCGACACCGGCCAGAGCCACGACCCGACCTCGCTGAGGTGCCGGAGGGGCGGCAGTTTGTCGACCCTTCCCTTCGGAGGTCTCCTTCATAAACGTCGGTATCGGCCTGCCCATCGCCGACCCCGCCGCCTAATCCTCGGCTACGCCCCGCCCCTCGGAATCGTCCTGGACGACTTCGGCGGCGCCGGCACCACCGCGGCGGCTGCCAAGGCACTCGGACGCCTCGGCTTCAACGCCGGCTCCCCACCTGCCTACCCCGGCACGACCAGCACGGTTAGAGGTCGTCCTCATCGACTGGAGGCGGCAGGGGGGTGGTTCCCTCGTACCAGGGATTGACCCAACCGCAGAGGCCACAGGCGTAACGACCGTTGAGTCCATCGACCCGGGCGCCGCAGTCACGGCATTCGATGGTGGTGATGTCCATCGCGTAGTGCCCGGCGCGGGGTGGGGGTGGCGGGGACGTCATGGTCTGGACGGTACCCGCTGGCCCAGCCGCAATTCGCACACTGCCATGATCCGTCCTGGCCTTGCTGAGTGGAGGCTCCGCATCGAGGGCACGACATGCGCTGCCTCCTCCGGGTTGGGGGGCCTGCCGGTTCATGCTGGCGGTCGGGTGGCCGGGGGACAAGGCTTGTTCTGGCCGAGTCGGGTAACGACTACGTCCGGGGGTCTGTGGGCCGTCCACGTCATTACCACCTGAACAGGGCGATACGAGTGCTCAGCCAGAGAGCGTTCCCGGAGCCCGACGTCGTGCCGGACGATGCGCCGGCTCCGATCGCCCATACCCGCGCCCAACGGTGGCCGTGTACGGCGTGAGCGGGCCGAAAAGCGATCTGGCCGATGAACTCCACTGATGACAACCCGAGTTGGAGGACCAGAAGGGGGGAGTTCGTGCGTACGGACAAGCGGCGGATCCAGACGGCTGTGCTGGGCGGCGCGGACTCGGACGAGCCGCTGCTGCTGCTGCCGATGGAGGCGATCGAGCGGGACGCTTCCGCCGCCACCACGAGGGCGACACCTTCTGGTGCGGCCCCCTGCTCGGCGTCTGCGGCGGGCAGTTGACCACGAGGCTCTACACGGACAAGGTCTGCCATTTGCGCACCACGCGGACCCGGACGGGCTGCCGGGCAGCGGCTTTCGCGGACCGTCAGGCTTTGCCGATCACTCGTAAGCCGTCGCGGCTTGAAGAGCCCGGGCAAGGAACGTCCAGTCACCAGCAGCAGGGAGCTCCTTACCGGAGTTTCGATACCACCCCTCCGAGTCGTTCATCCACGCGGCGAGCCCTTCCAGGAAGGCATCAAGGGTCTGGTTCTCCCACTCATGGCCATGGCGGAGAAAGTCCTGGTGCAGTGCGCGGACGAATACGACCAAGTCCTCGCGACCACGGATCTCATCGACTGGGGCAAGCGGCATGGTGGCAACCTACCGTCCGGCCACACCCCATGAGCCAAGGCATCGATGGCGCCGCCGGAGAGCCTCGCCATCGCCCGACTCAGCGATTGCGCCGCACCAGTCGCACCGCCATCCTCAACCCGTCAGGCCGCCCACCTGCACGAACACGGGCAGACGAGCATCTACGGCACTCGGCCGCCAGAGAATGGCCGACTCCGTGAGCGAACGAAGACCAGCGTCCAGCAGGCGAATCAACTCACCAACCCGTCCGCCCCCACCTGGTGCCGCCGGGAAACGTTTGAGTACGTCAACGACAACCGGGGTCGCGTGATGCACCGCTCGCTCAAGCTGCTCGGCAGCAACGCCCCGATCGTCACCAGCAACGAGTTCGGCCGCTCTGGCCGCGTACGCACCGGCTCCGAGGATGTGCTTGACCTGGGTGGCCTTGGCCAGCGGATGCAGATAGCCAGCGCCTGCGGCAGACATCGCTGCCCACGCTGCGTCGCGCGCGGCCGCAGTGTCCGCACTTTTGGCTGCCTTGAGGGCCGCCGACGCTGTGGCGCGCAGAGACTTCCCGCGCTCGCCACCCCGAGCGAATTCCCATGCGGCACCGACAGCGTCCCGGGGCCGTGAGTCGTCCGGCTGATCGGCCTCGAATATTTCGAGGGCCATCTCCGCACAGGCCGCGGCGAACCCTGTGACCTCACGAAGATCCTGCTTGCTCAGAACGATCTCGCTCGCTTCACCTGTCATGAACCCATCGTCGACCACTGCGCCGACCGCCTTCAAAGCAGTTCAAGAGGGCAACTTGACTTCCTAGCCTCTTGAGATGTCTTGACAAAGCTTGCGTTTCGGCTGGCGATCAGGTCGCGGTCAGGGGGGTGTGTGATAAGGGAGACCCCGGCCGCGGCGCGCGCCCGGTGCGCGGCACCCGTCGGGCGATCATGGCTCGGTCATGCCGCTCGGTGGAGTGTCACACCGTTGACTTTCGCCACACCTCGAACCGTCCGCGTCAGCGTGCGCCGGGACGCATCGCGGCTGCGGTGTCCGCAGCTACGGCCAGCGCGTCGGTGAGCGGTCGGTCAAGCAGCCTTACGAGGTCGGGGCTGGAGTTGTTGAGGAACCCATGGCGGACGCTGGTAGCGATCGAGGCGAGCATCGGCGGCTGGAACGGCAGCAGTGCGTCGTCAGCGAGGTACGAGTACGTCATGAACATAGGCTTCGCCGCTCGACGTGCTGGAGTGTGACCTGGCGAGCCCAGCACCGGTGAGCCAAAGCACGATAGTTGTCACATGGGCAGGCTTGTTGGTCAGTCAAGCACACCCATGGCTGGGGTCGATCTAACAGCCCGAGCTCGCCCGCTGGCCCCTCCCGACCTCAGCCACGCGGGCAAGGTCGAGCACCAGAACAACAACCCGCCCGTCGAGACGAGCTGTTCAACCCCCGGCCAGCGGCGGCACCTCCAGCACCTCCAGCACCCGGCGGCTTTCCGCGCCAGCTCGCCCGCGGCAGTTTCGGAAAAAGACAGGATCTTGTCGATTGGGCCCCGGATAGCTGTGTCACCTGAGACGCTTTGGGAGTGGATCAGGGGATCGCTGCGGTTCTGGGGGCGGCTGTTGGTGTCCTAGGCACGTTGGGGACGGCTGTCGCGACGTACGGTGCTGCGAGCAAACAGGCGCGAGACCAAGCAAGGGCGACTCACGTGCAGCGCCTCCGTGACGAGCGACGTGAGGCCTACCTGTCTTTTCTTGAGGGTGTCGCCCATGTGGAGAAGGCGCTCCGGATGATTGAGCCGATGATCGTTGGCGACGATCCGGCAGGCATCAGTCAAGCGGCGTTGAACGATGCGATAGACCATCTGCAGGCCGCCGAGACTGCGTACACGTTCCACTACCGGAAGGTGCAGCTTGCGGGACCAGTGAAGGTCGTAGAATCGGCGCTTCAGGTCTGGCAGGCGGTAGCCCTCTTCTACACAGCCATGCGGCGAAACGCTACAGCCCCGCTGTCGCAGGAGAATGCCCGCCGCATCTTGACGTCGGCCACGAAAGTGGCAGCGTTGGACGCTGAGTTCCTGGTACAAGCACGGGGAGTACTCGAAGAGTCGACCGCCTAAGGCTTGTCCCGTAACTGGTCTTCGGATGGGTACGGGGGAGGTCGATCGTTGTCCTGCTTGCTCTCGTCTATCCGGTGAGAGCGAGGTTGTGGAGGCGGGCGATGCCGCTCATGGCGTCCTGGACACCGTCGCCCTTGAGGCGGCAGTCGCGCAGGATCTTCCAGGTCTTCATGCGGGCGAAGGCGTGCTCAACCCGAGCGCGGACCTGCTTGTGGGACTTGTTGTGCGCCTGCTTCCAGTCGGGGAGGTCTTCGCCTTTGCGGCGCCGATGGGGCATCACGAGGCCGGTGCCCGGGTAGCCGCCGTCGGCGATCGTCATGGTGTTGCCGACGGCGGCCTTGGCCCCGGATTCCACCCATGCCTTGCAGTCGTTGCGGTTGCCGGGCGCCGGTCGGCCGACCACGACGACCAGGCGGCTGTCGGCGTCGATGACGACCTGGTGGTTGGTGGAGTACCGGTAGTTTTTCGACTGCTCGGCGACCGTGTGATCACGGGTAGGATCCAGGGTGCCGTCCACGATCAGCACGGTCTCCTTGCGGAATGGCTTGCGCTGCCGCAGGGCCAGTAACGGCCCGAGCTGATCCACGATCCGGTCCGCAGCCGACTTGGATACCCCAAACAGTGGAGCGAGTTGCCGCAGCGTCAGGTTCGTTCGCCAGTAAGCGGTGACCAGCAGGACCCGGTCATGCAGCGGCAGGCTCCACGGCCGACCCTTGCGGACCGGGTCCGCACCTTCGCGCCGCAGCGCGGTGACCAGCTTGCCGAACTGCCGCGGGCTCAGCCCGGTGAACGGGGCCATCCAGGACGGCTCGGACGCCGTGATCACACCAGACACAGCGAGTCATCTCAACTGCCGGCCATTCGTGGTGACCTCTCGCGGCTGGCTCCGTTCGCTTTTAGTAGCAGCGTTCGTCTGATTGTTTGAGCAGCAGTGGCCCGTGAGCCAGGAGCGTGGGCAGAGGAAACGGCTTTGCGCCCTGTGTGATCGGCATGGATGCTGGCTCGCCGGAGGTACTGAAGATGATCAACGTTGTGTTGAAGCTGTCAGCCCGTGATTTGGTGCATGCGGACCTGGCGTCGTGCGGGTGGGCAGGGTCTGACCACCACCTGGCCGGCGTCGCCAAGCAGTTGGAACATGTTCGGACCGGCGAGGTCGACTACCTTGCGGTCTGCCCTGCAACGGACATCCCTGTGGCGAAAGGCGGCGTCGACTACCAGGTCAAGAAGGGGGTCGGCACTTTGTGGCAGCTGGCAGTCCACCCCGCATTGCAGTCGTGCGGGATCGGCACGTTCCTTGTTGAAGCCGCAGAACTGCGGATCAGGGACCGCGGTCTGCGGCAGGCCGAGCTCGGTGTGGAGGAAAGCAACCCTCGGGCACGTGCGCTATACGAAAGGCTGGGTTATGTCGCGTACGACCGTCAGCCGGACTTCTGGGACGAGCAAGCCCCTGATGGGTCGTTGCGCCGCTACGAGACGATGTGCACGTTGATGCGGAAGGAACTCACGTAGGCTCAGTCACCTTCGCGGGGTATCTCAGCGGACGCGGCATCCCAGGTCATGGTGCTGTCAGATCCGGGCGCCGTACTCCGAGGCTGTCGGCCACGACGGAGGCTTCTTCCTCAGATCCAGCCAAGCTGTGGTCGCGGAGTAGCCTCATCCGCACCCAGTTCGCCCTGCCCGTGCAGGCCGCGGCACCTGCGTACCCGATAGAGCACAACCAGACTCTGCGGGACGGCTTGCCCGACGGCGAGAGCGTGCGGACGGGACGTAGCCCGAGCGGGCACGAGATAGCCCACCACCGACCCCCGGCGATCTTTACGGGACAAGCCTTAGCAGGAGCTTCGGCGTTCTGCAGATCTGTCCAACTCGCATTCGCTCGCGCCAGGATGAAAACCCCTCACTCCTTTCCGTGCTCATCTGCGGGTTTCGGGCAAGGCCGAAACACCTTCTCGTTGACACGTGCACGATCTAGCGTCTTGGTGTGCTCGCATCCATGGCGAGTGCAACGGGGATCACGCCGTCCGATTGGAAATTGGGCGTGAGTGGAGGAAAACCATGCGCACGCGTACATCGCATACCAAGACAGCGCCCCGGAGGCGGCGTGGAGTCATTGCCGCATCTGTGCTCACCCTTTGTGTGGCGAGCGGCTCCTTGATGACCGTTGGCACTGCATCGGCGACTCCCTCCGGAACGAGCCGCCCAGGTGCCAGCCCTGCAGCCAGCGGTCAGGGGCTGCCTCCGAAAGGCTCCGCGTTCGCCAACGACGTCAGCGTCAAGGGGGGATGTCTGCCTACCGGCCATGTCTGCGGCGGCGTCATCAACAGCAGCGACCACAAGATCTGGGCGATAAAGGACTTCGATTCGAACGGCCCCAAGCCCGGCACGGAGTGGCGCGAACTCGCGCCGGGCGAGCGCACTCCCGACAGGCAGGACTGGGATGGGGTCTACGTCGAATGCGACGCCGAGGGAACGCGCTGGTCGTGGGTGCCGCCGGGCTTCTGGTGGGGATGGGACTGGGAGCTGCCTGCCGGCTACTGGCAGAAGGTTCGCACGATCGAAGATCTGGAGGTCGAATCGCAATCCTGCTGAGTGAGCCTCTTTCATCCTGTGCTGCTGGGTGGAAGTGGGCTCGTCAGCGGGTGTGGCGGCGTAGCGGCGCTGTGAGCGTTTTCCAACCTGCCGGTCGAGCTGGGCAGTTGGGCTGACAAGCAGGTGAAACCCCACCTTCCCCGCCCAACCCCGGCACCCGCACCCCTGCCGCACACTGGAACCGTCAACACCCCCACAACCGCACCGGGTTGAAGGCCCCGGGACCACCAGGCCCGTACTGTCCATGAGCCCGGAGCTGGAGACGACCTCCCTCCAGCCGCCCGCTCCCTGGGCGCCGCGGAACCGGCCGCCGGGACTGACCAGCAGCATCCACCCCAACAACCCGGGCGAGAGCACCCCCCCCACCGCGGGCGCCCACCGGCGGTCACGTCTGGCTGGCTGGCTCCGCCGCGGCAGGTGTCCCTGAACCTCAGACCGCCGCGGCGCTGCTCCCAGGTTGGTGGTCAGGCGTCCTGGAGAGCGTGCGGAGGGTGTCCGCGACCGGCGGGGCGAAGGCGTCCAGCAGGTGCGGGGTCATCTGAGGGGAGAAGAGGACGACCGAAGAGGCCGGGCCGGGCGACGCGCCATCCGCCACGGAACCGCCGCTGGTGCCGCTGAGGGCTCGTGGTCGTACGCGCTGGCGCGGTTGTTCAGCGCGGGGCGAGGACGTGCTGGCGTTGGGTGCCGAGACCGTCGATGCCCAGTTCCATCACGTCACCCGGCTTGAGCCACACCGGCGGGATGAAGCCCATGCCGACGCCGGGCGGCGTACCGGTGTTGATCAGGTCGCCGGGCTCCAGGACCATGAACTGGCTCAGGTAGTGCACGATGTCGTACGGATCGAAGATCATCGTCCTGGTGTTGCCGTTCTGGCGGCGCACCCCGTTGAGGTCCAGCCACATGCCGAGGCCGAGCACGTCGTCGATCTCGTCGGGCGTGGCCAGCCACGGGCCCGCGGGGTTGAACGTCTCGGCGGACTTGCCCTTGGCCCACTGCCCGCCGCGCTCCATCTGGAAGGCGCGTTCGCTGACGTCGTTGACGACGACGTAGCCGGCGATGGCGTCGCGTGCCTCCTGCACCGAGTCGAGGTAGCTGGCGCGTGTGCCGATGACGACGCCCAACTCGACCTCCCAGTCGGGCTTGGTGGAGCCGCGGGGGATGCGGACGTCGTCGTTCGGGCCGACGAGCGTGTTGGGTGACTTGGTGAACAGGATCGGCTCATCGGGTACCGGCATCCCCGTCTCGGCCGCGTGGTCACGGTAGTTGAGGCCGACGCACAGGATCTGGTGAGGGCGGGCGAGGGGGGCGCCGACGCGCTCCCCGGCGAAGCGGGACACCCGGCCCGCCGCCGCCCGTTCGGCCACCAGCGGGCGGATGCGGTCGAGGCCGCCGGTGCCGAAGAAGGTCTCGTCGAAGTCGGTGACGACGTCGCCGACATCGACGTAGGTGTCGGTGTCGAGGCGGACGACGGGTTTCTCGGCGCCGAGGGCACCGATGCGCATGAGGTACACGGGCTCAATCTCCAGGAACGGAAGGGCAGTTCAGCGACGGGGGTGGTCGGCGCGGACCGGCACGGCCGGTATCAGGGCAGGAAAGCTCGGGTGAGGGTGGCCTCCGGACCGTCCAGCTCCAGAGCGCTGAACAGCTCCAGCGCCAGCGCCCGGTGGCCGTACTCGTTGGGGTGGCATCCGTGCGAGATCCAGTACTCCGTCCGGTCGTCCGGCTGGGTCCCGGTCCACGCCCGATAGTGGTCGACCAGCACGGCGTCGAACCGCGCGGCGAGATCCCGTACGGCCTCGGCGTATTCGGGAAGAACCGCCCGGCGGGGTTCGTCGTACACGGCGACCTGGTTCGGGGTCTGCACGACGAGGGTGGCGTCGGACTCCTGGGTCAGCCGGCGCAGCACCGAGGCGTAGCCGTCGGTGAACTCGTCCAGCCCTTCCTGTCCCAGATCCGCGTCGTTGAGTCCGAGCATCAGCACCACCACGTCCGGCCGGTGGCGCAGAACGCTGTGGTCGAGGTCCTCCCGGAGATCGCCGATCCGCCGGCCGGAGACCCCCGTGTTGATGACGGTGTCCCGGCCGCGCCCGAGTTCCCAGCGCCAGCGTTCGGCGAACAACTCGGTGTAGTCGCGCCAGCCGTTGGTGTGCCGGGCACCCTGCGTCACGCTGTCCCCGGTGAACACCCAGGTGACCGGGTCCGGTTGCGCCAGCAGTGACCCGGCCGTCCATCCGGTGGGCGTCATGTGTTCCTCCGCGGGTCCGGGACGGTGACGTTCATCGTGACGGACTCGATCCGCGGGGTCGCCACCGCGTTCACGGCGCCCAGGGCGAGGCGGTACTGGAGGAACCGGCCCGCCTGGAGGTCGCATCCGCCCGCGTCGTCGGTGAAATGGGTGTCCGGGGTGCCGTCCGGTCCGAGCCAGGGTGCGGCGGCGAGCGCCTTCTCGTCGTCCGCGTACCTGATCTGCCCGCTGACCCAGGTCTTCGGGGGGACCAGTCCTCCCCACTCCAGCCCGGCCAGTCGTCCCCCGTCCGGAACGCGGTGTACGCGGGAGGTGAAGTGCTCGACCATGCCCCGGTCCCTGACGTTGCCCAGGTCGGCGTGGAAGATGCCGTGCGGGCCGCGGGTGGGCAGCGTCTGGGTGCGGTGTTCGGCGAACCCGTCGGGGCCGCCGTGCCAGATCACCGAGTCACCGGGGTGGTTCCCGTCGGTCTTGTGGTTCGCCACGGCCAGGTCCATCCGGCCGGTCTCGGTGAAGTCGGCGGCCAGCAGCCCGCAGGCCGAGTGCTGGAAAAGCCGGGTACGCCGGGCCGGATGGAAGCCGTCCTCGTCGCCCCAGTAGACGTACGAGTCGATGTCACGGGTGCGGTGCGCGCTGTAGCAGGCGACCGCGATGTCGAGGCGGCCGTTGCCGTTGAGGTCGGCGACCGCGACGTCGGCCGGGAACGACGCGGGCAGCTGAGTCCGGCGGGAGTCGCTGAAGCCGTCCTCGGACCCCCAGTAGACGAACACCGACGCGCGGTACCGGTCGCCGGGGTCGTTGCCCTGGTAGCCGCCGATCACCAGGTCGGGCCAGCCGTCGCCGGTGAGGTCGGCGATCCGGCTCGACACCGCCTTGCCGCAGCGCAGTACGGTCGCCCGGCTCGCGTCGAAGCCCTCCGGGCCGCCCCAGAGCAGGATGACACCGCCGGTCGGGCCGAGTTCCGGGATCACCAGATCGAGATGGCCGTCACCGGTCAGATCGCCGATCGACATGAAGCGCGGCTGCTGGTAGGTGACTCCGTCGATCACCAGCGGTACGTCGACCGGATCGCCGAAGCCGTCCGGGCCGCCGGGGAAGATCTGGAGCCGGTCCCGGGAGAACCCGGCGGTGACGAGGTCCAGGTACCCGTTCCGGTTCAGGTCGGCCACCAGCGTGGACATGTTGCGTGTGGTGCCCAGCTCGGTCCGGTTCTCCGGGTCGATGCCGTCGTCGGTCGCGTGGTAGAGGAACGATCCGTGCGGACGGTCGAGGTCGTTCTCGTTGGAGTTGGACAGGTAGACGTCCGGTCGGCCCGAGTCGTCGAGGTCCACGTACCGGAGTTCGGTGGCGGCCCAGCCGGTGAGTTCGAGGCGGCGGGTCTGGTCGTACCCGTCCGGTCCGCCCAGGTAGATGTACGTGGCGACGTCCCCGAAACGGCTGTGCGCCTTGTGGTTCACGACGGCAAGACGGGCCGGGCCGAGCGGGCCGCGCAGGGCCAGGATGTCGGTGGCGCAGTGGGTGGTGAAGGTCTCCACGGGTGCGAGTGCGCCGCCGTCGGTCCGCAGCACCGGACTCTCGTGGGTGTAGGTGCGTTCGGCCGCGCCCTGGCAGACCACGATGTCGGGCCGGCCGCGACCGGTGAGGTCGACGGCGAGTACGTCGACGCCGCGGTGCACGTCGATGCCGCTGCCGTGGTCGGGCCGGTACTGCGAGGACTCCCAGTACACCGTGCACTGCTGGGCGGCGGGAGCGGCTTCGCCGGGGTGCCGGTCCAGCACGATCAGGTCGGTGGTGCCGGTGCCGGTGAGGTCGGCGGTCTCCACCGACTGGGCCGGACCGGTCCGTACGGTCAGCAGGTCCACCGGTCGGCGGTCGGCGGTGAAACCGAGCAGGACCGTCCGGTCCTCCCGCGGGCAGAACAGCGCGGCCCTGCCGTGCCAGGGCACGGTCTTCAGCCGCGGAGCGGTGGGGGCGTCCTCGGCGTGGACCGAACCGACCGAGCGGCTGTAGGCCACCGGGTCCAGGACCTCGCCGTCCGGACCGGTCTCCGGGGCGGTCGGCGTCTGCGACGCTCCCGAGGCGGCCGCGTTGACGCCGACTCCGGCTTCGATCACGCCGGACAGCTCGGTGGGCAGCGCGGTGTGGCGGTCCCATGACAGCGGCGCGGCACGGCGGCCCCAGAGCACCCGGACGATTCCGTCGGTGCCGCGGGCGAGGAGCTCGTCGCATCCGTCGCCGTCGAGATCCGCGGTGGTGATCGCCTGCACCTCAACGCCGAACGGGAGGTCGGTGAACCGGTCCGCGACGAAACCCCGCTCGTCCTGCGCGAAGATCCGCACGGTGCCGCGGCTGACGAAGACCACCGCCGGCCGGCCGCCGTCGAACCGCCCGACGGCGACGTCCCTGGAGTCGGGCGCCCAGAGTTCGGCCGTGGCCTTCGTCGAAGGGCCCGACGGGCCGCCGAAGTAGATCTGCCCGGGCACCTCGTTGCCGCATCCGTCGTACTGGTTGGCCACGACCAGGTCGTCGTACCCGTCGCCGGTGAGGTCGGCGGCGGCCCCGGCCATCGCTCCGTACGTGGGCAGGTGGGCCGCCGGGCCGGTGCTCGGGAGTCCGGTGTAGAGGTCCACCGGGACCTTGGGGGAGTCGTCGTGCGAGTTGGCGAACGGCAGGTCGACGTATCCACTGCCGCTCACGCAGCTGTAGTGGATGCGTTGCAGCACACCGGCCGCGGAGACGTAGACGTTCTGGCCCGCGTCGCCCGGCGTACCCGCCCGGAAGTCGGCGAACCCGTGGTCCCGTAGCTGGATGGCAGGCCCGGCCGAGAACGTGGTCATGAAGGGGAGACTCCTTCCCAGGGCATCCGCCCAGGTTCAGTCACTGGAACTCAGGTATTGCCAGGCGGAAACGCTAATCGGCTCGCGGCGGCCCGGTCAAGGCTCGCAACTCATTGACGGGTACCTGGCGGCATCCTATCGTCGTCCGACGTATCGAAACCTTGGTTTCATTCACTGAACCATCTTGTGGTGACTGACCTCCCCGTCGCCCTTCGCGAGGAGCACGTGATGACACTGTCCCGCCGCAACTTCCTGATGGTGACCGGATCCGGTGCCGTCACCGCCCTGATGGCCGCTCCGGGCCCCGCCGCGGCCACGGAGCCCGCAGGTGAGGTGTCCGGTCCGGTCGGCTACCGCAATCACGACCTGAACCCGAAGACCGGTGCCCTGTCCCAGTGGGGCGTGCACGTCGCGTACGCCGTCGACTACGACTACCGGAGCATCGGTATCGATGTCGGTTCGAGCAGCGTGAACGCCCTGGCGCTGACCAACGCACGGGGCGCGCACGCGCTGAACCAGCGTGACTGGTCGGTGTACTCCAGCGCCGACAACGAGAGCTGGGCGAAGGTCGCCGGAGTCCAGGTGGTCGACCTGGGCGACGCGGTGTGGCTGCTGTTTCCGGCCCAGACCCGCCGCTACCTGAAGGTCCACAGCCACCGCGAGTACACCGACACGGCCCGCTGCACCTTCGTCCTGTCCGACATGCAGACCGGGATCAAGGCGTACGACCTCGCGATGCCCGCACTGCTCGCCGGTGGCGCGGGTACCTGGACCACCAGCATGGAGCTGACGGTCCGGAACCCCACGACCACGACGCTCAACGACCGTGCCGTCTACATCCCCCTCGACCGGATCCGCACCGACGCGCTGGTCGACACCGGCAGACTGAGCAGTGACCTCGCGGACCTCCGCTTCGGGGACAGCCAGAACAACTACCTGCACGCGTACGCCGACTCCGGGGGCGTGTTCGTCCGCATCCCGACCATCGCGGCCGGGCAGCAGCTCACCATCAAGGCGTTCACCGGCAATCCGTCCGCGCGGGACGTCGTCCACCACGACGCCGCCGCGCTGCAGGTCGAGTACGGCCAGCGGACCCTGGTGCGGCTGAGCCACCAGGCCGACGGCAGGACCTGGGGCAACGACCACCGGCCGCTGGTGCTCTCCTCCGGTGTGGTGGTGGCCACCGGGGGCTGGCACGACGCCGCGGGCAAGGGCGGCATCGGGGCGCGGTACTCGTACGACGGCGGCAGGACGTTCGGCGCGGTGAAGGACTTCGTGCCGGGCACCTCAAGCGGCTCGAACGCCGAGTGCGGCTACAGCACCGGCAGTTACTACGTGGATCCGGCCGACGGATCGCTGCACTACTTCTTCTACCGCCTGCGGACCTCGGCCGGCACCGATTGGCTCGACCCCAAGGACAAGGACTGCACCTGCTGGGTGGCCAAGGCGAGCACCTTCGACGCCGACGGCTCACCGGCCTTCACCAGCGTGCAGCAACTGCTGCCGCACTCGCCCGCGGCCGGCAGGAACGCCGCCTGGGCGCTGACCTACACCAACCCCGTGCGTACTCCGTCCGGCGCCTGGCTCGTCCCGGTGAGCTACCCCTACACCTCCGCCGGCACCTTCGCGGTGACGATCTTCCGCTCCACCGACCGCGGCGACTCCTGGCAGCAGGTGCCGGTGGAGTTCACCATCCCCGGCGGCGGTTTCGAGGTGGGCGTCAGTGAAACCGCTCTGGCGGTGCGCTCCGACGGCTCCGTGCTGCTGCTCGCCCGCGGCCAGGGCAGGGGCCGCTACTACATGGTGACGAGCGAGTCGACGGACGACGGCCGCACCTGGACGCCGTTGACGGAGAGCAGGGTCCTGTCCACCAACACCTTCCCCGCGTTGTCGACGGGCCGTACCGGCGACATGCAGCTCAGCTGGTCCGGCCACAACTCGAAGGGGCAGGCCAGCTACTGGCGCAACAACCTGACCATGGCGTACAGCGAGAACGGCGGCGCCTCCTGGAACGGCTACCACGACCTCATCGGCGCCACCTCGCTGTCGGTGCCCGGCATCAATCCGTCCGGCGGCAACGCAAGCGACTACTACATGCGCGTCATGGAGGCCGACTCCGTCCCGATCGGCACCAAGGACCGGCTCTTCGGGTGGAGCACCTGGACCCTCACCTTCCCCGATGGCGGTCCGCAGACGCTGTACATCGAGGACGAAGCGCGCTACCTCCGGGACAGCCACGGGGCACTGGACACCCTCGGCTACCGCTCCTCACTCAGCTCGCTGGTCGGGCAGGGGTCCGAGCTGGCGCACGACCGCTGGCACCGGGTGTCCGGGGGCGGTTCGCTCACCCTGACGAGCGGCGCCCGAGGCGCGGCCAGCGCGCTGCAGATGAAGGCTCCCGCAGGGGGGACGGTCGGTGCCTCGCGCTTGTTCCCGGCGATCCGCGAGGGCCGGATCCGCTTCCGGGTTCGCTGGGCGGCGGTGGGGTCCCACCTCGACCTGGCGATCCAGGAGGGATTCGGCAGCGATCCCCAGGCGACGGGCACGGTGCAGATCCTGCGCGTGACCCCCACGGGGCAGTTGCTCGCCCCCGCGGCGGCGCGTGGCGAGTCGACGATCGGCTACGTGGACGACGACGTGGACCCGGCCAAGGGCAATCTCGGCCACTTCGACTACGAGGGGAAGATCGCCCTCGACTACCAACGCCGCAGTATCGGCGCCTCGTTCACCACCCCGGCGCAGCTCACCGAGGTCCGGATCGGCGACGACGGCGGCGGGAGCCGGCTCACCACCGCCGACCTGTCCGTCTGGGTCTCCGACACCAACAAGGGCGACTGGACCCGGCTGACCGACTGGACGGTCACCGGGTCGGGCGGGGCCTTCACCGCGTCCGGGCCGGCCGTGACCACGAAGTACGTCAAGATCGCCCAGACCAGGGCCGACGCCGACTTCACCTTCGCCAACGACAAGCGCGCGATCATGGCGTTCGACAGGGCGCTGAAACCACTCCCCGAGAACACCACTCTGGCCGCGAACCAGTACGCCACCATCGACCTCGCCGTCGACCTGCTCGCCAAGACGGTCAAGGTCACGGTCGACGGAAAGGAGTGCGGCACCCTCCCGGTCTTCGCACCGGCCGAGGTGGTGACCCACCTGCTGATGCTCGGCTGGTCGGGATCCGCGGCAGTGGACATGGCGATCGACGAACTGATCGTCCAGGACACCCACGCGGGGCTGCCCGCGCTGGCGACCATCGGTGCGATGACCAAGCTCTGAGCGCGGGCGGCCCGCTCAGCCCACGAGTGCCTTGCCGAGCCCGGCGGCCGCCTTGCGCAGCCGCCGGGCGACGGCCGGCACGTCTGCCGGCTCGAACCGGCTGGCCGGAGCGCTGAGGCTGATACCGGCCGGGAAGGTGAGCCGTGGAATGCTGACCGCGACGCACCGGCCCTCGTCCTGGTTCTCCTGGTCGTCCACCGCGAATCCCTGCTCCCGGACCCGCTCGACCTCGGCGACGTAGTCGTCCGCGTCGACGATGGTCGACGCGGTGAACCGGGGCAGCCCGGCCGCGTGCAGGATCGCCCGTACGCGGTCCTCGGGGAGCTCAGCGCACAGCGCCTTGCCGAGCGCGGTGGCGTGTACGTGCCCCCGGTCACCGACGCGGGCGGCAAGCCGCATCGCGTTCGGGCTCTCGACCACCATCACGTGCACGATCATGGTGCCGTCAAGCAGGCCCAGGTTGAGGGTCTCGCCGGTGGCGTCGCGCAGCCGCTCCAGGACCGGGCGGGCGATCTCGGTGAGCCGCTCGATACCGCGGGTGTACTGGGGCCGGAACGCCGGGCCGAGGCGATAGGCCGAGGTGCTGGCGTCCCGCTCGGCGTAGTGGCGGGCCTCCAGCGCGGTCAGGTACCGGAAGGCCGAACTCTTCGGCAGCGAGGTGGCGGCCGCCACCTCGGTCAGGGTCACCCCGCCGTCGGAGTTGGCCAGCGTGTCGAGGATGTCGCAGACCCGGTCCACGCCCCGGATCGGATAGGCCGAAGCGGACTCGGTGCTGGCTGCCATGGCGGTCAAACCCCTTCTCCCAGTTGGTTCATCGTAGTCACCAGATCCCGCTGACGGGGCCGCTGAAGACCATTCCGGCGGCGGGCTCGGCCGCGGATCTGGCGGCGTCGAACCCCTCGCGGGCGGTGGTGACCAGCAGGTGGCCGGCCGCGGCACCGCCGACGGCGACCGCGGTGACCTGCGCGGCCGGCACCGGAACACGTGCCACCGTCCGGCCGTCGCGGATCGCCCTGGCCTCACCCGCGCCGTACACGGCAAGCCAGACCACGCCGGAGTCCGTCACCGCCAGGCCGTCCGGCAGGCCCTCCTCGGCCGGTACCCGCAGGTACTCCGTCGAGGCGGCGCGGGTGAAACCGTCGTCGAAACGATGCCGCCAGACGATGCCGCTCTGGCTGTCGACGTGCAGCAGGGTCCGCGCATCGGTCCAGGCCAGGCCGTTGGACAGGGCGAACCCGGACACCGGCGAGGTGATCGTGCCGTCGGTGGCGATCCGGATCAGCGCTCCGTCCGGTGGACGCCGGCCGTCGCCGCTAGCCGGCGGAACCGAGCCCACCCAGACCGATCCGTCCGGGGCCAGGCAGCCGTCGTTGAGCAGCCATCCCTCCGGCAGGCTCAGCCGGACCCAGGGCGCGGCATGGACGGCGAGATCGCCGGCGACCGTCAGGCGCCGCAGCCGGGCGCCGTCGGCCAGGACCAGCCGGCCGGGGGCGAGCGGGGCGAGGAACGAGGCACGGCGCCCGGTCCTGAGAACCAGACGGGCCGGCTCGCCGGGTGCCATCCGGTACACAGCGCCGATCGTGACGTCCAGCCACCACCACGCCACACCGTCCCAGCGCGGGCTCTCGGCCAGATGGCACCGGGGAGCGTCGACGGGCGAAAGGGCCGCGGACGACGGTGACGTGCTCATCGGCGGCCTCCCAGGCTGTTCCGCTCAGCGAATCATCAGTTTTGCCCATTGAATCACGGCCAGCGTGCGGCCCACTCCGTGAGCTGTGCCGGACCGGCCGCGAACTCACTGTTGACCTCGTCGCGGGGGGCGCGTTAGCGTTCGGGTCATCGGAATCTGAATTTCAATCACCGAAACTCCGGCGGTTTGGCGAGCGGCTCATCGACGGCGACGACGAAACGAGGACGCATCGAATGATCGACAGTTGGCCCACGTCCGCCCGCCTGTGGCACCGGACCAAGGCGTCATTGCCAGGCGGCGTCTCCACCGGTATGCGCGGGTCGATGCGACCGCACCCGCTGTTCTTCCGCGGCGGCCGCGGTTCGACCCTGACGGACGTCGACGGCAACAACTACCTGGACTACGTGCTGGGTTGGGGCCCGGTGATCCTCGGTCACGGACATCCCGGCCTCACCGAGGCGGTCACCCGGCGGCTGCCGCTCGGTGCCACCTTCGGTGCCGGCCACGAACTTGAGTACCTGGCGGCCGAAGCCGTTCTGGAGGCCGTGCCCGGCGCGGAGCGGGTGCTCTGGTCCAACACCGGGTCGGAAGCGGACCAGATCGCGCTGCGGCTGGCCCGGGCGGCCACCGGACGGAACCGGTTCGTCAAGATGACCGGCCACTACCACGGCTGGTCCGACGCGTTCCTCCTGGGCTACCGCCCCGACGCCGAAGGACGGTTGGACAAGCCGGCCACCAAGGGGCAGAACAGCGGCGCGCTCTCCGACGTCAGCATGGCGACGTGGGGCGACCTGGACTCGGCCGCCGCGATCCTGCGGGAACCCGCGCAGGACATCGCGGCGGTCTTCGTCGAGCCGGTGCTGTGCAACTCCGGGGTGATCGCCCCACCGGACGGGTACCTCGCCGGCCTTCGGGCGCTCTGCGACGAGACCGGCACCCTCCTGGTCTTCGACGAGGTCATCACCGGGTTCCGGCTCGCACGGGGAGGCGCGGCCGAACTCTACGGCGTCCGGCCGGACTTGGTGGTTCTCGCCAAGGCCCTGGCCGGCGGGTACCCGGTGGCCGCCGTCGCCGGGCGGGCCGACGTCCTGGACCAGTCCACGCGTGGCGTCGTCCACGCCGGCACGTACAACGGCAATCCGGTGGTGCTCGCGGCCGTGCAGGCGACGATCGAGGCGCTCTCCGAACCCGGCGTCTACCCGGCGTTCGAGGACCACGGCCGCCGCCTGGCGGACGGCCTGCGCGGTGCGCTCGACCGGTACGACGTGACCGCCGCGGTCAACCAGGCCGGCCCGGTCGTACAGGTGCTGCCGGGCCTGGACCGGTGCGACACGTTCGCGCAGTTCCTCGCCGGGGACCAGGAGTGGTACGACGCGCTGACGGTGGAGTTGCTGCGCCGCGGGGTCTTCGCGCTTCCGGGCGGCCGCTGGTACCTGTCGACCGCGCACACCCGGGCGGACGTCGACACGACCGTCCAGGCCTTCGGCGAGGCGGTCGCCGCGACCGTCGCGGTCACCGGCCCACCGCGTGCCGCGCTGTGCGACGGGAGTGTCGCCGGATGATCCGGCTGGCCGTGGTCGGACTGCTGCACGAGGCGAACACCTTCTCCTCGGAGCTGGCGGACCTGGCCGCGTATCAGGACGGCGGCGTCCACGCGGGCGCCGAGCTGATCGAGCACTACCGCGACTCGCACGCCGTCCCCGGAGGCTTCCTGGAGCCGCTGGACCCGGCGGTGGATCCGGACGTGGAGCTCCTGCCGCTGCCGGTGGCCTATGTGACACCGCGCGGACCGGTCTCGCAGGAGGCGTTCGAAGTCCTCGTCGGCCGGATGTGCGAGGAGCTCTCGGCGGCCGGCGAGGTGGACGGCGTACTCCTGGTCCTGCACGGTGCCGCGGTCGCCGAGCAACACACGGCCGCCGACGCGGAGATCGCCGAGCGGGTCCGCGAGGCCGTCGGTCCCGACGCGGTGATCGGCACGGTCCTCGACATGCACGCCAATGTCGACCAGCGGCTGGTCGACGCGGTCGACGTCATGACGGCGTACCAGACGAATCCCCATGTGGACGCGCGGATCAAGGCCGTGCGCTGCCGGCGGTTGGTGATCGACGCCATCCGGGCCGGAGTGTGTCCGGCCCTGGTGGTCGAGCAGTTGCCGCTGGTGGTGACCATCGTCCGGCAGGACACCGGCCAGGAGCCGATGGCCGGTCTCCTCGCCGGGGCCCGGGAGATCGAGGCCGAGCCGGGGATGCTGGAGGTCAGCATCCTGGAGGGCTTCCCCTACGCCGACACCCCGCAGATGGGGATGTCGGTCATCGCCATGCACCCCGAGCGGGCGCGCGCCCGCGACGCCGCACGGCGCCTCGCCGAGGCGGTGTGGTCGCGGCGGGAGGCGCTGCAAGGCGGCGGAGTTCCGGTCGCCGAGGCGGTCCAGGCCATCGCGGACCACAGGGGCGACCGGCCGCTGCTGGTACTGGACGTCGGCGACAACATCGGCGGGGGCGGCCCGGGCGACTCCACGGTGATGCTGGCGGAGGCCCTGCGGCGCGGGATCTCCGGGGCCGGGACCACGCTCCACGATCCCGAGGCCGTGGCCCGGCTCGCCGGTGTCGAGGCCGGCGGGAGGGTCGACGTGCAGGCCGGCGGGCGGTCCGTCGAACAGGACGGTGCGCCGGTACGGCTGACCGGGGTGCTCGTAGGACGGCACAGCGGGCTGTACGAGGAGGAGCACGTCGCCCACGGCGGGTTCCGCTTCTTCGACGGCGGCGTGATGGTCGGCGTCCGCACCGACGAGGGCGTGCTGGTGGTGCTCACCTCGAAGGTGATCCAGCCCGTCTCGCCCGCTCAGTACCGCGCCGTGGGCATCGACCCGGACGGGCTGCGGGCCGTCATCGCCAAGGGCGTCAACGGTCCGCGCGCGGGGTTCGCGCGGACCTGCGCACCGGTCGTCGTCGAGACCGATTCCCCAGGGATCACCCGCAATTCGGTCACTGAGTTCCGGTATCAGCGGCGACGTGTTCCGATGTACCCCTTTGAGATCACCACGACCTACCCGAGCTGAAGGATCGATCCGACTCATGCCACGTACTGCCGCCACCGCACCCGGGGAGACGCCCCGGTCGCACCTGCCGTTCTCGCCCGCCGTACGCGCTGGCGAGCTGGTCTTCGTGTCCGGACAGGCGTCGGTCGACGACACCGGCCGGATCGTCGAGGACTCCTTCGCCGGCGAGATGGCCCGGTCGATGGCCAACGTCGAGCGGATCCTCGCCGCCGCCGGCGGTTCGATGGACGACGTGGTCGCGGTGCGCTGCTACCTCGGCCGGTGGGAGGACCGCGACGAGTTCAACCGCCTCTATCCGCAGCACTTCTCGGAGCCGTACCCCGCCCGGACCACCACCTGCGGCGGCATCGGCGACCTCAAGTTCGAGATCGACGTGGTGGCCCACATCCCGGCGACAGGCGGAGCGGACCGATGAGCGACTCCCTGAACCAGCCCCCGGCGGCGCTGCCCGGCGGTGTGATCACCCCGCTGGTCACGTTTCTGGACGCCTCCGGGGAGCGTCCCGACCCGGCACAGATGGGGGTCCTGGTCGAGGCGCAGCTCACGGCCGGGGTGAACGGGCTGCTGGCCGTCGGGTCCACCGGGGAACTGGGGAGCCTGGACCGGGCCGGCCGGCGCGAGACGGTGCGTGTGGTGGCCGACGCGGTGTCCGGACGGGTGCCGGTGTGGGCCGGTGTCGGAGGGCTGGGCACCCGCGACACCGTGCGGGCCGCACGGGAGGCCGTCGACGTCGGCGCGGACGCGGTCCTGGCCTTGCAGCCGCTGTTCTTCGACTGCGCCGAAGACGAGTTGTACGCGCACTTCGGTGCGGTCGCCGGCGCCGTCGACGTACCGGTGATCGCCTACAACGTGCCGGTGCGTACGCCGCGGGCGTTGTCGCAGGAGCTTCAGGAGCGGCTCGTACGGGACGGCGTGATCGCGGGGATCAAGGACTCGTCGGGCGACCTGTCCGCCGGGCGGCTGCTCTGCCGGGCGCTGGCCGGAACCGCGGCCAGGGTCTACACGGGGGGCGAACTCACCCTGGACTCGGCCCTGGCCGCCGGCTTCCACGGCATCGTCCCCGGCTTCGCCAACATCCTTCCCGGCCCGGCGGTGACGATGTGGGAGCACGCGGGCCGCAAGGACAAGGACAGCCTCGCGGCCCAGGAAACGTACCTCGCACTCTTCGACATCCTCGCCGCGGAGCTGCCCGGAGCCGGTTTCCCGGCGCGGGCGATCGGAGCGATCAAGTGCGCGGCGGCGCTCACGCTCGGCCTGCCGGTGCCGGGAAGCACGATGCCGCTGACACCGCCGACGGAGGAGTTCTCGGCCGCCGTCGCCGCGGTCCTGCGGCGCGCGGAGGTCCCGGGATGACGGGGAGTCAAGCCGCCCCGGCGGGGCCGTCGTTCCGCCTGGACGGTCGCGTCGCGGTGGTCACCGGCGGCGCGGGGCTGTACGGAACGCATCTGTGCCGCACGCTGGCCCTCGCGGGGGCGTCGGTGGTGCTGACCAGCAGATCGCTCGCGAAGGCCACCGAGGCGGCGGCCGAACTGGTGGACTCGGGCGCCGGCTCGGTCCGGCCGGCGGCGCTCGACCAGGCCGATCCGGACAGCGTGAGCGCGTTCGTCGAGCAGGTCGAGCGGGAACCGGGCCGGATCGACGTCCTGGTGAACAACGCCGTCCACCGGCAGGGCCACGGGCTCGACGGGATCACGGCGGAGGACTGGGCCGCCACCCAGGACGTCAACGGGCGAGGTCTCTTCCTGCTCACCCAGCGGGTGGCGCGCACCATGCGCGACCAGGGCGGCGGATCGATCGTCAACATCGGATCGATCTACGGCATCTCCGGTCCCGACCTGCGTCTCTACTCCGGCACGGCCATGTCGATGCCCGCGTACTACGCGTACGACAAGGCAGGCATGATCGGCCTCACCCGCTACCTCGCGTGTGTGCTCGGCCCCGACGGGATCAGGGTGAACTGCCTCGCCCCCGGGGGACTGGACGACGGTACGGCGCCGGAGTCGTTCCGGGCGGCCTACGCCGAGCGAACTCCCTTGCGGCGGTTGGCCTCCGGCGATGACGTGGCGGGTGCCCTGCTGCTGTTGGCGTCGGACGCCGGCGCGTATGTCACCGGGGTCACGCTGCCTGTCGACGGTGGCTTCACCGCGCAGTGAGTACCAGCAGTGAGTACCAAATGAATCACGGTTCCCGGACCGGTGGACTCCGGTCTCTTGACAACCGCACAGCAGTCAACCAGTGTTCGAGCTAATAAAACATCCGTTTCAGTAGCTGAAACTAGACCGGTGGGGTTCGCCGGACAGTGAGGAGGCGAGCGTGGCAGGTTTCTCTACGCGAATGCGAGGGGCGACGTTGCTCGCGGCCCTGGCGATCGCCGTCGCGGGATGCAGCGAAGCCGGCACCGAGTCGGATGGCGGCAACTCGTCCGGCGGCAAGGACGGAAGCGGAACGATCACCTACCAGCTGTACCTGCAGGCGTCGGCCTTCAGTCCGTTCACCGCGCTCACCGGTGGCGACGGGCTGGTCTCCCTCCTGCAGTTCCAGCCGCTGCTCGCGGAGGCCAAGGGCGCGTACACGCCGCGGGTGGCCGAGAAGTGGGAGGTGAACACGGACGCCACGAAGTACACCTTCCATCTGCGCAAGGCGAGTTGGAGCGACGGCAAGCCGATCACCTCCAAGGACGTGGCGTTCTCGCTTGAGGCCACCGCCGACCCGAAGACCGCGGCCGTCTGGGCCGGGGCGATGCTGCCGATCAAGGGCACCAAGGAGTTCCAGGCCGGCAAGGCGAAGAACATCTCCGGGATCGCGACTCCCGACGACCAGACCGTCGAGATCACGCTCGCCAAGCCGCACTCCGGCTTCCTGGCGAACCTGGTGCAGGTCGGCATAGTCCCCGAGCACGTGTACGGAGGCATCGGGCACGACAAGTTCAAGGGCAACGAGGCCTTCCACACGCCGAAGGTCGGCAGCGGTCCCTATGTGTTCTCGAAGTGGATCAACGACGACACCATCGAGTTCGCGGCCAACAAGCGCTTCTGGGGGAAGGTCCCCGCGGCCAAGCTGGTCACCAAGTTCCTCGCCGGCGACGCCGCACTCGCCCAACTCCAGACCGGCGAGGTGGACATCGCCCAGATTCCGGCCGCCGAGGTGGAGCCGCTGAAGGGCGACAAGAAGGTCACCGTGGCGCAGGCGCCGGGCTCGGGTGTCATGACCCTGCACACCGCGCTGAAGAACGGCAAGCTCAAGGACAAGCGCGTGCGCCAGGCCATCCTGCACGCGATCAATCGTGAGTCGATCGTCAAGAAGGTGCTGTCCGGACAGGCCCGCGTCGCGGACACCGCGCTGTTCGCCCCGGACTGGGCCCAGCCGACGGACCTGGTCCGCTACGACTACGACCCCGCGAAGGCCAAGCGGCTGCTCGCCGAGGCCGGCTGGAAGGCCGGCACGGAGCTGCGGCTAGACATCACCCCCGGCCAGGCCGACCGGGACGCCGTGATGAAGATCGTCCAGGGCCAGCTCCGGGCCGTGGGCGTCAAGGCGAAGATCACGCCGCTGCAGCCGGCACAGGTGGCCGACGTGGTGAAGAACAACGAGTTCGACCTGATGATCACCGTGCTCAACCAGGTCCCGCAGATCGAACCGTCGGCGATCAACGTTCGGTTGAACTGCGACCAGGTCGCGCCGGCCGGGGTGAACATCACCGGGTACTGCGACAAGAAGCTCGACGCACTCTTGGACCAGGGCATGGCCACCACCGACAGGGCGAAGCGCCAGCAGGCCTATCAGGCGGCCAACCGGATCATCAACAAGGAGGTGCCGATCCTGCCGCTGTACGTGCCGATGGCCAACTACGGCGTCACCAAGCGGATCAGCGGCTTCGACGCCAGCGTCTCCCCGGCGCTGACGCTGATCACGGCCGAGCAGTGGAAGATCCGGAACTGATCCGGCTCACGCCACCATGGCGAAGTCTTCGGCAGATCCGGCCGGACGGCCGGGACTTCGCCGGACCCCTGGGGCCTGTCGTCACCTTCCCGTCCGCTCTTCTGGCGACGACGCGAAGGTGACGACACGCCCTCACCCCTTCGACCGGAAAGGACCGCGAACGCGTGCTGCGCTTCATTCTCGGCAGACTGCTGGTCAGCATCGCGGTGTTCCTCGGCATCAGCGTGCTGCTCTTCGCGCTGGTGCGCAGCGCGCCGGGCGATCCGCTGGACATGTACTTCGACCCGATGTCGTTCCAGGGCCCGGACCGCGAGGCCGCCCTCGCCGCCGCCCGTGAGCAACTCGGGCTCGACAAGCCGCTCCCGGTCCAGTACTTCACCTGGCTCGGTGAGGCGATGCGGGGCAACCTGGGCCGCTCGCTGGTGAGCGGCCGTCCGGTGTCGAGCGTGATGACGGAGCGGCTGCAGAACAGCTCCTCGCTGATGCTCGCCGCCCTGCTGATCTCGTTGCTCCTCGGGATCGCGGCCGGGCTGCTCGCGGCGCTCAAGCGCAACACGGCGGTGGACTACGTGCTCTCGGCGGCGAGCCTGGTCGCCCTCTCCATCCCGGTGTTCTTCCTCTCGCTGGTCGGCATGTACGTCTTCGGCGTCAAGCTCGGCTGGCTGCCCACCGCGGGCATGAACGAACCCGGCGGCGGTGCGCTGTCCGGCCTGCGGCACCTGGTGCTCCCGGCGGTGATCCTCGGCTTCAGCGGGGCCGCGGCGTACATGCGATGGGGGCGGGCCAGCGTGCTCGACGTGCTCGACCGCGACTACATGGTGACGGCGCGGTCGAAGGGCCTGTCGACCTCCCGGGTGGTCTGGCGGCACGGTGTCCACAACGCGCTCATCCCGCTGATCACCGTTGTGTCGATGCAGATCCCGACCCTGTTCAGCGGTGCGGTCATCGTCGAGCAGATCTTCGCCTGGCCGGGGATGGGACGCTTCGCGGTCGACTCGATCACCGCCCGGGACTATCCCGCGATCATGGGGTTCGTGATGTTCGTGGCGGTCCTGGTGGTGTTGTGCAATCTGGTCGCGGATGTGCTCTACGCGATCGTCGATCCGCGGATCAGGCTGTAGGAGAGGGGATCCGACGATGACGACTCTTTCGCCCGCCGCGGCCCAGGACGAGGCCGCCGGCAAGAGCCTGAGCCCCAGAAGGCTTGCCTGGCGGCGCTTCCGCTCCCACCGTCTGGCGATGGCCGGCCTGGTGGTGCTGGTTCTGCTGGCTCTCGTGTCGGCCTTCGGTCCGCTGCTCTACACCGTGGATCCCGACGCGGTCGACCCGCTCCTGTACCGCGAACCGCCGAGTGCGGGCCATCTGTTCGGCACCGACTCGGCGGGCCGCGATGTCCTGGCGCGGGTCCTGGCCGGTGGCCGGGTGTCGCTCACCATCGGCCTGGTCGCCTCCATGCTGGCCACCGTCCTCGGGGTGGGGCTGGGCGTCACCGCCGGCTATCTGCGTGGCTGGACCGAGGCGGTGCTCTCCCGGATCGCCGAGGTGTTCCAGTCGTTCCCGACGCTGATCGTGATCATCGTGGCGGCCGCGTTCCTGGGCCCCGATGTGTGGCTGCTGGTCCTGTCGCTGGGGTTCATGCAGTGGACCCAGGCGTACCGGCTGACCCGGGGCCTGACGCTGTCGCTGCGTGAACAGGACTCGATCGAAGCGGTCGAGGGGCTGGGCGCGACGCCCTGGCGGATCGTGCGCAAGCACCTGGTTCCCGCGGTGCTGCCCCAGGCCGCCGTGTCGTTCACGTTGCTGATGGCGACCGTCATCATGACCGAGGCGGCGCTGTCGTTCCTCGGTCTTGGCGTTCCTGCGCCGACCGCGACCTGGGGAGGCATGATGAACGAGGCCCAGCAGTTGCGCATTCTCGGTTCGATGCCGTGGATGTGGGCGCCGCCCGGCGTCGCGATCGCGCTGACCGTGATGGCTGTGAACTTCGTCGGCGACGGCCTGCGCGATGCCGTGGATCCGAGGCAGACCCGATGAGCGAGCGAATGAGGAAGTCACCCGAACCGGCCGGCGTGCAGCCGATCCTTAGTCTGCGGGATATCGTCACCGAGTTCGCCACGGTGTCGGGGCGGGCGCGGGCTGTCAACGGCGTGAGCTACGACGTGATGCCGGGGAAGATTCTCGGGGTGGTCGGCGAGTCCGGCTCGGGCAAGAGCGTGACGGTGATGTCGGCGCTCGGCCTGCTGCCGCGCAGCGCCACCGTCCGGGGCCGGGCCGTCTTCCATGGGGGCCGCGATCTGCTGGCGATGAAAGAGCGTGAGCTTCAACGGGTCCGGGGCGGCGAGATCGGCGTCATCTTCCAGGACCCGATGACCGCGCTCAACCCGGTGATGACCATCGGCGAGCAGATCGACGAGACCCTCAAACGGCACTCCACCGAGCTGGGCCGACGCGAACGCTCCGACCGGATCGTCGAGTTGCTCGCCGACGTGGGCATCCCCGCGCCCCGGGAACGCAAGGGGCAGTACCCGCACCAGTTCTCCGGTGGTATGCGGCAGCGGGCGATGATCGCGATGGCGCTGGCGAACAGCCCGTCCCTGCTGATCGCCGACGAGCCGACGACCGCCCTGGACGTCACCGTGCAGGCGCAGATCCTGGACCTGCTGATGAGGCTCTGCGATGACCACGGCACCGCGCTGGTGCTCATCTCGCACGACCTGGGCGTGATCGCCGAGATGGCTGACCAGGTGGTCGTGATGTACGGGGGCCGTGTCGTCGAGTCGAGCGCGATCGACGACGTCTTCCACGGGGCGCGTCATCCGTACACCCGGGGTCTTCTGCGCTCGATGCCCGGCCGGAACGCCGACGGGTCGACGCCGGCTGGGGCCTCTGGCCGGCGTACCTTGCTGCCCGCGATTCCCGGAGCGCCGCCCAGCCCGCGGGAGCTGCCGCCGGGTTGTGCCTTCCAGCCGCGCTGCGACCTGGCCGCTGGCCGCGAGCAGTGCCTGGTACAGCCACCGCTCGCCGTGGTTGGTCAGGAGCATCTGACCGCCTGCCATTTCCACGCGGAACTCGACGGCAGCGGCCTCGGCGACGCGGCCGCGGGGGTTCCCACGGGTACGTGCACACATGAGGAGGCGGCCGGATGAGCGGCGTACCGGTGAAGGTGACGGCCACGGCTTACGGCGCCGGGAAGCCGGTGCCGGGGGAGCGGTTGCTGACCGTCACCGATCTGGTCCGGCACTTCGAGGTGGGCGGGCGGTTCCTGCGGCGGACTACGGTGGTGCACGCGGTGAACGGCGTGACGTTTCACGTCGATGCCGGCGAGACCTTCTCGCTGGTCGGTGAGTCCGGCTGCGGCAAGTCCACCGTCGGCCGGACGGTGATGGGCTTCCATCCGCCGACCTCGGGCACGGTGGATTTCGAGGGGCGGGACGTCGGCGCGATGTCCCGGCGGGAACTGCGGGCGATGCGGCGCCGGATCCAGTACGTGTTCCAGGACCCGTACGCCTCGCTTCCGGCGCGGCTGCCGGTGGGGCAGATCCTGAGTGAACCGCTGGAGATCCACAAGATCGGTGACGCGGCCTCGCGCCGGGCACGCGTCCGGGAACTGCTCGAACTGGTCGGTCTGCGCAAGGAGTTGGCGTCGCGCTATCCGCACGAGTTCTCCGGCGGACAGCGCCAGCGGATCGGCATCGCCCGCGCCCTTGCGCTGGAGCCCAGGATGCTGGTGCTCGACGAGCCGGTGTCGGCCCTCGATGTGTCGGTGCAGGCGCAGGTCGTCAACCTGCTCGACCGTCTGCAGGCCGAACTGGGCCTGGGATACGTCTTCATCGCCCACGACCTCGACGTGGTGCGGCACATCTCCGACCGCATCGCCGTGATGTACCTCGGCACCATCGTCGAGGCCGGGCCGGCCACGACGATCTTCACGGCGCCGCAGCATCCGTACACCCAGGCGTTGCTGTCGGCCGTGCCGGTGAAGGACCCGCGCCAACGCGGGCGCGGTCAGCGGCGGCTGCTGTCCGGCGATCTGCCGTCGCCCACCGCGATTCCGCCGGGCTGCCCCTTCGCCACGCGGTGCCCGAAGGTGCACGACCTCTGCCGGACGGAGCTTCCGCCCCTGCTTCCGTCGGAGTCGGGTGCGCTGTCCGCGTGCCACCTCACCCGCACCGGGAAGCCGGCGGCCGCGGCCTCTTGAGCGGTTCCGCCCTGGGGCTCAGCCGCCGGCGCCCACGGCCGTCCACTGTCCGGTCTCCGCCGACGTACGCAGCGCGTCGGCCACCTCCAGGGCCGCCACGCCGTCGGCGAAGCCGACCACCGGAGCGAGGCCCGACGTACGCCGCTCGACCAGGTCCATGAGGTGACGCAGTTGCGCGAGCAGCCCGTCGGCGGCCGTCACGGGGTGCGCCTCCTCGACCACCCCGCTCGTACGCCGGAGCCGGATCTGCCCCGCGGCCAGGTCCGCGAACAGGGAACCGGCCGTACCCATCACCTGCAGGGTGCGTGCGCCGACGGTGTCGACGTAGTCGATGTGGCAGTGCGAGACGACCTCGGTCGCGCCATCGGGGCGGTGCCGCAACAGGGCGTCGACCAGGTTCGGCTGCTCCACGTGCTCCACGGCGTCCGTGGTGCGGGCGAGCGCGGAGACGCCGACGACGGGTCCGAAGAGCAGGCGCAGGTAGTCCCATTCGTGGGAGTAGTCGCGGTAGAGCCGGCCGCTCTCGGGGCGGGCGAACCGGGAGGCGGCCACCGTGATGGTGTGGTAGGCGCCGAGCAGCACCTGGGCCGTGGTGGGCTGTCCGATCGCTCCGTCCGCGATCAGCGCGGACAGGCGCCGCACCACCGGCCGGTGCCGCAGTACGTACCCGACGAGCACCTGACCGGGGTCGGCGATACGGTCCAGGGCTTCCCGCGCGGCGGCGGCCGACTCGGCGACGGGCTTCTCCACGAGCACGGTCGCGCCCGTCTCCACCGCCGCGAGGAGTTGCGGTACGTGCGTGTGGTCGGGTCCGGCCAGCACCACCGCGTCCGGTGCGCCGGACAGCAGGTCGTCGAAACTGGTCGTGCGCCGGTCGACGAGCGGGCTCTCGGCCCGGTTCAGCAGTTCGGGATCCGGGTCGAAGAGGTCGACCCGGACGCCGGGCAGTCGGGAGCACGCGGCGAGGTGCTGACGTCCGATGGAACCGAGACCGCTGATGGCGAGGCGCCGGACGACCATTTCCACTCGCTTTCATCAAGTGAAACTCGGGGTTCACCAGGTGGACCAGTGGGGCTAGGCTAACAGCACCGACCGACCGTACGCACCGACCGGAGGGACCCGATCCCATGCCCCCGCGTACAGCAGCAGCGACACTGCCCCAAGTAAGACGTGCCACCACCGCATCCGCCGGCCCGGTGGTGGCGCTGCTCGGCGGCGTCCACGGCGACGAGTACGAGGGAGTGCTCGCGGCCCGCCGACTGGCCGCAGACTTCGCCACCTCCGGCGTCCGCGGCGAACTGCGCTGGGCCGCCCCCGCCCACCCGGCGGCCTGGGCCGCCGGAACCCGCTGCGATCCGCTCGACGGCACCAACCTGGCCAGAGTGTTCCCCGGTTCCGCCACCGGCCCCGCCGCAGATCGGATCGCCCACCACCTCACCCAGGAACTCATCACCGGCGCCGACCTGCTCATCGATCTCCACTCGGCGGGAGCCGGCTTCGAGATGCCGGTGCTGTGCGGCTACCAATCCACCGGTCCGCTGAACCCGGCGGCAGAGCGGGCGGCCAAAGCCTTCGCCGCTCCGCTCACCTGGCGCCATCCAGTGATCCACCCGGGCCGGTCACTCAGCGCGGCCACAGAACTCGGGGTCGCCTCCCTCTACGTCGAGGGCAGAGGCGGCCGCCAGATCCGCGCCGACGACCTTGAGCTCTACCGTGCCGGTGTCTGGCGGGTCCTGGCCGACCTGGACATGCTCGCGCCCGGCACACAGGTGCCCGCGGCCGCGCCCAGCGTGACCGTCACCGGGGACGGCGACACCGACGGCGGCGAGCAGGCACCGGTGGACGGCTACCTGGTGACGGCCCGCACCGCCGGCGAACTGGTCGAGCCCGGAGCCCTCGTCGCCACACTCGTCGACGACCAGGCGCAGGTCCTGCACGAGTTCCGGGCGGCCGAACGGTCCGCGGTGATGCTGCTCGTCAGGAAACCCCGGGTCCGCCGGGGCGACACGGTGCTCATCCTCGCCACCGTCGCTGGCGAAAATGACCATGCCAACCAGCAGGCCCCGCAGTCGGGAGGACTCTCATGAGAAGCAGCCGCGCGACCGGGAGCGTCCTCGGCGAAGGGAACACACCGCTGGTGCCACTGGACAGACTCGCGCGCCGCTGGGGGCTCGGCGGACTGTGGGCCAAGTGCGAGCACCTGAACCCCACCGGCTCCTACAAGGACCGGATCGCGGCGGCCTCCATGCGCCACGCCGTGGAGCGCGGGTTGCGGGGCTGGGTGGCGACGTCGTCCGGGAACGGCGGCGCGGCGATGGCGGCATACGGCAGCCGGGCCGGGCTGACGGGGGTGCTCTGCGTACAGTCAGGCGCCCCCGCCGAGAAACTGGCCTCGATCCGGCCCTACGGCGTACTGATGATCGAGGTACCCGGTATGGGGCCCGCGGTGATGGACGAACTGGAGCGCATCGCCGCGGCGAACGACCTCCTGCTCACCATCACCACGCATCGGCACAACCCGGTCGGCATGCGCGGAGCCGACCCCATCGGCACAGAACTCCGCGCCGCACACGACACGCTCACCCACGTCTACGTGCCCTGCGGTGGCGGCGGACTCCTCGTGGCCACGGCCAGAGGCCTGGCCGCCACCGGGCGTCCCGGGCCGACGGTGATCGCCTGCCAGCCGGAGGGCTGCGCCCCGATCGCACGCGCGGCCACCGGAGACCTGGACAAGCCGGTGGTCACGGAATGCCGGACCGCCATCTCCGGCCTGCAGCTGACCGAGCCGCCCGACGGGGAGGCCGCGGTGGCCGCGGTGCGGAATACAGCAGGGTGGGGCGCCGCCCTGCCCGACGAGCAGATCTGGGCAGCCCAGGACCTGCTGGCCGCCGAGGAGGGGCTGTTCGTCGAGCCCGCTGCGGCCGCCCCCCTGGCCGCCGTCGCGGCCGACACGGCACAGGGCCGACTCGGGGCGAACAGCCAGGTGTCCGTGGTCCTGACCGGCCACGGCCTCAAGGACCTCCAGCGGCACACCGCAGTCAGCACCCCGATGGAGGTCTGCCCCGCCGACGGCCTCACAGAACGCATCGGACGCCACCTGGCCACCCCCGTCGCCGGGACCGCCCAGTGAGCGGGCCTTCAGCGCCGGAGACTGGCGCCGGGAACGCTACCGCCAGGCGGCTGTCCGGGCGTACGGCACTGATCACCGGAGCCTCGCGTGGCATCGGAGCCGCAGTGGCCCGACGGTTCGCGGCCGAGGGCGCGCGGGTGGTGCTCGCCCATCAACCGACCGTGGAAATGACGGCACTCGCCGAGGGCGAGGCGGCCCGGCTCCGAGCGACCGGCAGCGAGGCGGTGGCGCTTCCGGCCGACCTAGGCACCATCGAGGGCCCGGCTGCCCTGGTCCATGAAGTCCGGGAAGCCATGGGGCCGTTGGACATCCTGGTCGCGAACGCCGCCGCGACCGGCCGCGGTTCCGCCGTGGACCTGGACGTGACACAGTTCGACACGGTGCACGCGGTCAACACCCGCGGAACCTGGTTGCTCGCCCGAGCCGCCCACCCCGACCTCGTCGCTTCCGGCCAGGGCAGCCTGATCACCGTGACGTCGGTGATGGTCGAGACCGGACAACCGGGCGCCGTACACTACACGGCGTCCAAGGCGGCGATCCTGGGCATGACCCGCGCACTGGCCCGGGAATGGGGCCCGGACGGGGTACGGGTGAACACCGTCATGCCCGGGGCGATCCGCACCGAACACGAGGCCGAGACCGAACCGGACGCCGACGCGGTCGCCGCCCACATCCTCCCCCAACAGTGCCTGCAACGCCGCGGCACCCCGAACGACCTGACCGGCGCGTTCCTCTTCCTCGCCAGCGACGACTCCACCTTCGTCACCGGCCAGGTCCTGTGCGTCGACGGCGGCTGGGTGCACTACTGAGCCCGACCCTGCCGGAGAGCTCCAACCCACCTGGGCCCCAGGGGGTTCACGGCTCGTGGGGGGATGACGGCGACCGGGCACTCGGCGTGATGGCGGAGAGTGCGGGCGACCCTGCCCAGTTGCAGTCCTGTGAAATGTTCGGTGTGGTGACGGTGGGGTGGTCAGCAGCGGATTCTGATGTAGTTCCGTCCGCCCCGCTCGCTGAGGTCCTTTGCCACGATGCCCACCCCCACCCCCACCCCATCCACCGACACGACAACGGCCACGCCGCCCCGTACGCTGCGTCCTGATCAGCAGCAGGCGGTGGACAGCGGGGTACGTGGCCTGCGAAAGCCCGGCACCCGGGGGCACCTGGTGTCGGCGTGCGGCACGGGCAAAACACTGATCGCGCTGCGTACCGCCGAGGCCCTCAACATCCGGTTTCTGCTGGTGGTGGTACCCAGCCGGGATCTGATCGGCCAGTGGGCGGCGGCGGCCCGCGCGGACGGCCGCACGGAACCGCTGATGGCGGTCTCCTCACTCAGCGCGGACAGGTATCCGCTGCTGGCCGGGGCAGGCGCGAGCAGTACGGGTTCGGGGGAGTACCTGGCGTACTGGCTATCCCAGCGCGCCAAGAAGAACGAGCCGGCGACCGTGTTCGTCACCCTCGACTCGCTGGTGCGGATCGAGGAGATCCAGCACTCCGTCTTCCCCGCCCCCGCCTTCGACCTCACGATCATCGACGAAGCGCACCGCACCGCGGGTTCCTGGAACAAGGAGTGGACGATGGTCCATGACTCCTCCTGGATCCGCACCCACCGCCGCCCTGTATCTGACCGCCACGCCCTATGAGTGGGAGGCGCCGCGCCTGGCCGAAGCCCCGGACACCCGCCCGCGCCCCAAACGCACCCCCTCCACCAACCCTGCGTGGGAGTCCCCGTCGCTGATCGCCTCCATGGACGATGTGAAGGTGTTCGGCCCGCGCCTGCACACCTACACCCATGCCCAGGCGATCAAGGACGGCGTCCTGGCCGACTACCAGCTCCTCATCCCCACCATCACCGACACCGACCTGCGCACCGTCCTGGCCGACCCCGACCGTGCGCACACCGGCGTAGCCCCGACCGCCCGCCGTACGACCGCCCTGCACCTGGCCGTCCTCAAAGCGATGACCGCCCACGACCTCAAGCATGTGATCGTCTACTTCCAACAGGTCGCCGACGCAGAAGACTTCGCCCGCCAGTTCCCCCACACCGTGCGCACCCTCCCACCCGACCAACGCCCCTCCTGGGCCGACGCCTTGTCCGTCTCCTCGATCAACGGCACCCACACCCCCGAGCAACGCGCCAGACTCCTCGACCAGTTCGCCACCGCCGACCGCGCCGTGATCACCAACGCCCAAGTCCTGGGCGAAGGCATCGACTTGCCAGCCGTAGACGCGATCGTCTTCGCCTCCCGCACCCAGAGCGTGCGCCGCATCGTCCAAGCCCTGGGCCGCGCCCTACGCAAACCCCCCACCACCAAAGTGAAGACCGCGAGCCTGATCATCCCCGCCTACACCCCACCCGGCGCCGACCCCACCGACCTCCTCGACACTCCCTTCGAAGCTCTCTGGCTGATCACCGCGGCGCTACGCCATCACGACCAGACCATCGCCGCCCGCGCCCCGCGCAAGGCCACCGCGCACCGCCTGGACGACACCACCCACCGCCTGATCACACGCCGGTTCCGTTTCGACTTCACCCTCGACCCCCACGCGATCGCCCGCGCGATGGACCTGCTGGCCTGGCCCTCGGCCGGCGCGGTCCTTTCCGTACCCCGCCGTGCCGGCCTGGCCGCAGCCCTCCGCTACCACGCCGAACACGGCCACCTGAAGGTCCCGGTCGACTACACCGACGCCTACGGCTACCGCCTAGGAGCCTTCATCGCAGGCCAGCGCACCGCCCACCGCCGCGGCACCCTGACTGCCGACTGGATTGCCGAACTCGACGCACTCGGCATGATCTGGGACGAGCACGAAGCCGCCTTCGAGGGCAACATGACCCTCGTCGAGGCTTTTCACGCCGAACACGGTCACCTCGCCATCCCCGCTCAGGATCCCGGTGGCCAGTTCCTCGTCGACCAACGTGGCCTCGCCCGCAAAGACCGACTCCCCGCAACCCGTCACGCACGCCTCGCCGCCCTCGATCCTGACTGGCAGCTGCCCTACGGACCCGACTGGCACCGCAAGTACCACCTTCTGGCCCGCCACCTCCACACCGGACGCGACCCTGCAACCCTGCACCGCGACACAGTGATTGACGGCGTGAAAGCCGGCACCTGGCTGCACCGCCAACTCACCACCTGGAACACCCTTGCAGGCGGCCAACGCCACCTCCTGACCCACCTCAACCTCACCCCCAACCACATCACCCTGACGACGAAGAAGAAGGAGATCACCACCGCCCCCGCCACACCCAGCACCCCCAAGTCCAGGAAACGCCGTTCCTTCGAGCGGACAGCCAGCCTGCTGCGCGCCTTCATCGAGCGGCACGGCCGTCTTCCGGGAGCCCGGGAGGGGATCGAGGCCGACGGAGAACGCGTCATGATCGGCCCCTGGCTCTGCAAGACCCGCACCGCCCAGAAGAACGGTCAACTCTCCGAGAACAGATGCCAGTTGATCCAGAGCATCCTCTGTGAAGCCGACACCGCTCCCGCCGAAGAGGAGCGCCCCCAAAACACAGAGATCACTTAACTTTTTCGCCCACAACTCCGCTAAGGAAGCACCCCGGAAGCGCTACGGTAGAGGACGATGGGAAGCCCCTCCGGAGGCCCGCACCTCGACACGGGAGCGGCTGGCCTGAAACCTCGTCAGCAGGACCCCGAACGTAGGCAGTTCGCGTCAGGTGGAGTGGGCGCGCGTGACACCCCGTCAAGCGCGCCCACTCCACCACCTATTGCTGCGCTTTCAGGCCGGCGCGGAGCGCAGGCCGTTTGGCCGGATCGCGGAGCGATCCGAGCCGCCGGGCCACGGAGTGGACCGGCAAGGCATCACGGAGTGATGCCTACTCACGACGGAGTCGTGAGGTTTCCGGCGGAGCCGGAACCGCCGCGTAGCGGCGGCGCGTCGTCTTCGCGGAGCGAAG
>NZ_JBHVRR010000033.1:0-70975 GCF_042885635.1 Streptomyces sp. NPDC058045
GGGGTCTGGTGCGTGCTCTCGGTGCGCCGGCCAAGCGCCCTCGTACTGGACGTACTTGGGCGTTTGGCCGGTGCGGCGAGAGTGCGTGCCAGGGCACGCGACGCCGCGGAGATCCAAACGACACGGCCTAGACCTCCATGTCCCCCGTCAGCAGATCGTCCGCGTCCACGATCCGGTAGGCGTACCCCTGCTCCGCGAGGAAGCGCTGGCGGTGGGCGGCGAAGTCCTGGTCGATGGTGTCTCGCGCGACCACCGAGTAGAAGCGGGCCTCATGCCCGTCCGCCTTCGGCCGCAGCACCCGGCCCAGCCGCTGCGCCTCCTCCTGCCGCGAGCCGAAGGTGCCCGACACCTGGATCGCCACCGTGGCCTCCGGCAGGTCCACCGAGAAGTTCGCCACCTTCGACACCACCAGCACCGACAACTCGCCCTGCCGGAACGCCTCGAAGAGCTTCTCCCGCTGCGCGTTGCTCGTCTCGCCCTTGATCACCGGGGCGCCCAGATGCTCCCCCAGCTCGTCCAACTGGTCGATGTACTGGCCGATCACCAGCGTCTGCTGCCCGGTGTGCCGCCGCACCAGCGCCTCGGTCACCCGCCGCTTGCTGTCCGTCGTCGCGCAGAACCGGTACTTCTCCTCGGTCTCCGCCGTCGCGTACGCCAGCCGCTCGCCGTCGGTGAGATTGACCCGGACCTCGACGCAGTCCGCGGGCGCGATATAGCCCTGCGCCTCGATCTCCTTCCACGGCGCGTCGAAACGCTTCGGCCCGATCAGCGAGAACACGTCCGACTCCCGGCCGTCCTCCCGCACCAGCGTCGCCGTCAGACCCAGCCGCCGCCGCGCCTGGAGGTCCGCGGTGAACTTGAACACCGGCGCCGGCAGCAGATGCACCTCGTCGTAGACGATCAGGCCCCAGTCCCGCGAGTCGAACAGCTCCAGATGCGGATACACGCCCTTCCGCCGCGTCGTCAGCACCTGGTACGTGGCGATGGTGACCGGCCGGATCTCCTTGCGGGTGCCGCTGTACTCGCCCACCTCGTCCTCGGTGAGCGAGGTGCGGCGCACCAGCTCGTGCTTCCACTGCCGGGCCGACACCGTGTTCGTCACCAGGATCAGCGTGGTCGCCTTCGCCTGCGCCATCGCGCCCGCGCCCACCAGCGTCTTCCCGGCCCCGCACGGCAGCACCACCACACCCGAGCCGCCGTGCCAGAAGTTGTCCACCGCCTGCCGCTGGTACGGCCGCAGCGCCCAGCCGTCCTCGTGCAGGTCGATGGCGTGCGCCTCGCCGTCCACATAGCCGGCCAGGTCCTCCGCGGGCCAGCCCAGCTTCAGCAGCGTCTGCTTGATCTGGCCGCGCTCCGAGGGGTGCACCACCACGGTGTCCGGGTCGATCCGCGCCCCCACCAGCGGCTTGATCCGCTTGGAGCGCAGCACCTCCTCCAGCACCGGCCGGTCCGTGGTGCTCAGCACCAGGCCGTGCGCGGGATGCCGGGTCAGCGTGAGCCGCCCGTAGCGGTCCATCGTCTCCGCGACGTCCACCAGCAGCGCGTGCGGCACCGGATAGCGGGAGAACTGCACCAGGGCGTCCACCACCTGCTCCGCGTCATGCCCGGCGGCCCGCGCGTTCCACAGGCCGAGCGGTGTCACCCGGTAGGTGTGGATGTGCTCGGGCGCCCGCTCCAGCTCGGCGAAGGGGGCGATGGCGCGGCGGCAGGCGTCGGCGTCCTCGTGATCCACCTCAAGGAGCAGGGTTTTGTCGGACTGGACGATCAAACAGGACACAGACACCTCCGGCGGGCCGCGGTCGGGGGCCCGAACCCCGCCCCCGGGCCGGGCTCAACGCCAAAGACCCGAGTCTACTTCCCGCCCCCCGGCGCACGGGCTGCGCTGTGCCGCCCGGCCCCGGTCAGGCCGTGAGCTCCGCGACGCCGGTGATGCGGTGCAGGGGATAGGTACGGACCTCGTCGGCGGTGTGGTCGAAGGCCGTGACGAAACCGCCCTCCACCCGGATCGGGGCGATCACCCGCTGGCTGGCCGCCCCGTCCGCGTTCACATAGCCGATCCACAGCGCCTCCCCGGTGAGGACCGCCGCCTGCATGGTGGCCAGGGTGTCCGCGGAACTGGTCCGCGGCGGCTCACCGGCGCGCGCCGCGGCCGAGGCGGGCAGCTCTTTGCGGGGAGCCGTGGACGCCAGATCCCCCGCCCGGATCGCCCGCACCGCCGCCCCCAGCAGCGTCGCGTCCGGCAGCGGCGGGCCCTCCGGCACCGGCTGGGGCGCGCTCCGCGGCGGCGTACGGTGCGAGTGGGCCCGCGCGATCAGCACATCGCCCTCCGCGGACTCGGCGGCCGGTGCGAAGCCCAGCTCCCGCAGCCCCTCCAGCAGCGCCCGCGGCTCGGCCTGCGCGGCGAGCACGGTGGGCGCCAGCCGCCGCAACCGCAGCCCCTGGGACCGCTTGTCCGCGAGGATCTCCCCGAGCACCGCCTCGTCCTCGCACCGCACATACGAGGACGCGGCCCCCACCCGCAACCGCCCGTGCCGCCGCGCCACATCGTCGATCAGATACGTCAGCGGCTGCGGCACCGGAGTCTTCGAGTGCGCCGCGAGGAAGGCGTGCAACTCGGCCGTGGACCGCCCCGCGTCCAGCGCCCGCCGCACCGAGCCGGGCGTGAAGCGGAACACCGTCGCCCCGCCCTTGGACTCGACCTCGGCCAGTACGTCCAGGGTGTCCGCGAGCGGGCGCCGGAGAGGACCGGGCGCCACCGCCGTCAGATCGGCCTGGAGCAGGATGTGGTCCACCGGCTCCGGCAGCAGCGGCGCCAGCAGCCCGGCCGCCTCCGCGGCCCGCCCCGCCCTGGCCGCCTCGGCCGGCCCCTGCTCCGGGCCCACCTCGGAGACCGCCACCCCGGCCGGCGGGAGCGGCGCCCAGGTGTCCTCCGCGGCATCGCCGAGCAGGGCCCGGCCGGGCCCGGCGAGCGCGCCGCGGCCGGTGACGCCCAGCAACTCCGCCTCGGTGAGCGTCCAGCGGGCCAGTCGCAGTGGCAGGTCCTCGCCCGCCCTGCCGGAGCCCGCGTCGTCGGACACCGGGCCGCGGCCCATGGCGGAGCGCAGCGGCCGCTCCCACCGCAGCCGGTCGAGCAGCGACTCCGGGTCGGCCGCCGAGCCGGGCGGCAACCCCCCGAGGAGCGCCAGCACCCGGTGCCGTACCTCGGGTGCCGTGGAGCGGTCCAGGCCCGGGCCCAGGGCGGACAGCGAGCGGTCCCGGCTGTCCCGGCCGCCCACCAGGCCCGCGGTACGGGTGGCCGCCAGCCAGGCCGAGGCCAGTACCGCCCACTGCTCGGCCGCGGGCAGATCGAGCCAGGTGTCGTACGCCGGGGTGGCCGCGTACCGCTCCGGCTCCCGGCGGGCGCCCTCGCCCTCCGCGTCCCGCGCATGACCGCCGTCCGAGGCCAACAGGCCCGCCGCGTAAGCGAGTTCGAGCCAGAAGGCGGCCGTGTCCTCCGGTACGTCCAGGGCCTGCGCGGTGCGCTTGAGGTCCCGGACGCTCAGCCCGCCGGCCCGCAGCACCGCGGGCCCGCCCTCGTCCCAGTCCCGCAGCAGCTCCGCCACGGTGGCGACCGCCGCCCACGCCTGACCGGCCGCCGCCCGGTCCACGCCCTGCGGATCGTGCGCCCGGGACACCACCGGCTCGGGCGGCAGCGGATCCGGCGCCCGGTGCACCCGGCCGCCCCGCAGCCGCAGCGCCGCCTCCCGGGGCAGCACCACCGTGCCCGGCGCCGTCGGCAGCAGCAGGCCGCGATCCAGCAGCCAGCGCAGATGCGCCGCCGGCTCCGCCGTCACCTGCCCGTACGGCGGCCCCCACACCAGCCGCTCCAGCACCCGCAGCGACTCCGAGGGGGCCTCGGCCAGCAGCGCCGCCATCCGCTCCCGGTCCGTGAACAGCTCCGTCAGCGACCCGACCGCGGACACCGCGTCATGCGTACTGGACAGCCCCGCGGTCGCCACGATCTCCTGTACCCGCCCCGGCGACATCCCCGCGGTGGCCTCCGCGACGGTGGGACCCAGACCGGTGGGGGAGGGGTGCTGCGGGGACGGGGCCAGCAACTCCCTTGCGGTACGCACCAGTCGGAGCCGCTCGTCGTCGCCCCAGACCAGCGCCTGCTCCCGCAGCGTCGCCACCGCACCCGGCAGCGCCCGCGCTACGGCGCCCTCGCTTCCCTCGTCGCCCTCGCCCCCCTCGCCGTCCGGGTCCGGTACGTCGTCCCCGGTGAGGAGGGCGAGCAGGGTGGCGTACCCGGTCGGTTCGGTGGCGACGGCCAGGGCCTCGGCGGTCTGGAGCGCGAAGCGGTCCAGCCGGCCCAGGGCGCGCAGCACCGAGGCCCGGGTGCCGGCCCGGGTGGCGAGCTGGGTGAGATCCCCCGGCACCGGGCTGAGCAGATCGGGCCGGGCGCGCAGCAGCGCGGCGAGCGAGGTGTCGTCGCGCAGGCGCAGCGCCTCGGCCAGGGAACGCGGGACGGAGCTGCCCGCCGGTGAGTGACTGCTCATCCGGCCCACGTTAACGGGTGCCGCCGACATAGGGCTTGAGGCTGTGGACAACCGCGGCATGGGCAGGCCGGGCAGGCACCCGGCGCCGTACTCAACTGCCTCCGTACACCGTAAAGTTGACCGTTGCAGCGGCGGATGGCCGCTTGCCGGCGGGCAGGGGGGAGTTGGTCCGGGTGCGGGGCAGAGTGCTGGGGGTGGGGGGTGCGCTGGCGGCGTTGGTGATCGCGGGGGTCGCCTGCGGGGCGGGATCCGACGAGGGGCCGTCCACCGTCCATGGCTACCGGGAGATGTGCAAGAAGCCGCGTGCCTTCTCCAAGGCGGCACCGTACGCCCGTTCCGGGCCGCGGCCGGTCTTCGTCTCCGACTTCTGGCCCACGCGGGACTCCTACCCGGACCCACTCGGCACCGTGGACCGCGGGACCTGGGCCCCCGAGAAGCCGGGGAAGGTGCAACTCGTCGCCTGCGTCGACCACATCGGCCAGGGCGAGTACCTCACCACCTGCGACTACCGGGGGCTCCAGGGCAGCGGCATCGGCGGTACGGGCGGGGACGAGGGCTTCGTCGTCTACTACTACAAGGGCAAGTACAAGGTGACCGTCTACGAGGCGCGGACCGGCAAGCGCCGCGGCAGCACCACGGTGCAGGGAGACATCATCAACCCCTCCTACGACCGTCCGCGGGAGTGCCCGGGCATGGCCGCCCAACCGAAGCGGTCCTCCGACAACGAGCGGGAGGGCGACCCCTCGACCGACCAGCTCTACGAAGCCCTCGCCCCGTTCGTGACCGGCCGTGCGGGGGCCGGGTCCGGGAGCTGAGCCCTCGGCGGTGCGGGACGCGGTACCGTCGGGCGCCGGTGTTTCAACGGGCGTATCCCGGAGGGGACTTCGTGGGGATCGAGAGCGACCAGCTCGTCTTCGACTATCTGAGCCGGGTCGGCGATGTGGCCCAGCAGCGGCAGGTGCCGTCGGCCGACCGGGTGCGCCTGGTGGCCGAGCTGCGCGGCGAGATCGACCGCCGCCGCACCAGCGGCTCCGGCGACAGCCCGGCGTCCGTCCGCCGCATCCTGTCCCGCCTCGGCAGCCCCGACGAGGTGGTGTCCGCGGCCGGTACGGGTTCCGGCGGCGGTTCCGGCGACGTGGACGGCGAACCGGAGGCCGGGGCACGCCGGGACCAGGCCCCCGCCGCCCCCCGCCCGCGCCCGCCGTCCCTCCTGTCGTCCCGCCGCCGGTCGAGGGCCGCCGCCCGCCCCGAAGAAGCCCCGCACCCCGCCGTACCGGTGCAGTCCGGCGGAGAGGACGGGAACCGCGGTGGCGGTGCGGAGGAGGGGGATGGGGACCGGTCGCCGCTGCCCCGGATGCTGCGCCGCAAGCCGCCCAAGCAGGAGCCGCCCGAGGACCCGGAACCCGCGCCCGCGCCCCCGCATCTCGCCGGTACCGAGGACCTCGGCCCCGCCGCCGGTACCCCCGACTGGTGGCGGCACGACGGCGAGGCCCTCGGCGGCGCCGACGCCGTACCGGGCTTTGTCGGCGGCGTGGAGATCCCCGAGATACTGGCCCCGCCGCCGGCCTCCGATGAGGACAAGGACAAGGCCGGCGACAAGGACAAGGCCGGGGGCGACGGGGAGAAGAAGGCGCCCGGGGGCGGGGCGACCGAGGCCGCCGGGAGTGCACCGGAGGACGCGAAGAGCGGCAAGGCCCGCCGCGGCCTCGGGCTGCTGCGCCGCGGCTCCTCCGCCGCCGGGCGCGGCCTGAGCAATCCGCTGCTGGTGATCGCCGCCGCCGCCCTGGTGGTGGGCGGCATCCTCGGCAACTGGTTCGCCCTGGCCCTGGGTTGGGTCATCGCCTACGCCTCCCGCCGGCTCAGCCGTATCGAGTCCAAGGTGGCCGTGCTGGGGCTGCCGGGGCTGGCGCTCACCGCGGGGGTGGTGTGGCTGTGGGGCCGTGAGGACGGACGCTGGGGCGACCCGGTGCGCCACGGCCACCTCGGCGACGCGATCTCCGGGACCTGGCCGTGGGTGGTGCGCGGCGCGGCCCTCGCCTCCGCGCTCTACCTCCTCTGGCGCTCCCAGCGCGCCCGCGGCTGACCCCCGGTACGCGCCCCGGCCCGCCCTCCGCCGGGGCGGGCGGGCGCGGCGGGCACACTGGTGGGATGAACTCCACCGCGCCCACCGTCGGCTTCGACCTCGATATGACGCTCATCGACTCGCGGCCCGGCATCTACGCCACCTGGCGGGCGGTGTCCGCGGAGACCGGCGTCCATGTCGACGCCGATCTCGCCGTCACCCGGCTCGGCCCGCCGCTGGAGGAGGAGTTGGCGCACTGGTTCCCCGCCGACCGGATGGCGGAGGCCGCCGAGCTGTACCGGGCGCTCTACCCGGCGCACGCCATCGCCCCCAGCGTCGCCATGCCCGGCTCCCGGGAGGCGCTGGCCGCGGTGCGCGAGAGCGGCGGCCGCACCATGGTCGTCACCGCCAAGTACGAGCCCAGCGCCAAGCTGCATCTGGAGGCGCTCGGCCTCGATGTGGATCTGCTTGTGGGCGGCCTGTGGGCGGAGGGCAAGGCGCTCGCGTTGCGCGAGCACGGCGCGCGCGTCTACGTGGGCGACCACCTCGGCGATGTACGCGGGGCACGTGCTGCGGGCGCGGTACCGGTGGCCGTCACCACCGGTCCGTGCGGCGCCGAGGAACTGCGGGCCGCGGGCGCCGAAGCCGTACTGCCCGACCTGACCGCCTTCCCCGCCTGGCTCCGCGAGTACGGCACCCCGTAGGCGGGGCTCAGCCCGGCATCGCGGCGCGGGCGGCGCGGCGCTGGGCGGCGATGGACCGCAGCACACCCGCCCCCGCCACCAAGAAACCCACCCCCATCAACATGCTCAGCCCGAACATGTACGTCGGGAACGGCTTCGCGCCGAGGAGCAGCGGTGCCACCGTGACCAGCGTCGCCAGGGCGCCCACGAAGAACACCACCGCACCCGCCCGCACCAGCCGGTCTCCCGGCCGGGGGCCACCGCCGGGGGTGCCTTCGCCGCCGTCGTTCGTCTCCAGGGTTTGTCCACGCACCCGACCAGGGTAGTTCCCAGCGCACGGGAACGGACCGGTGCCGTCTTGTCACCAGGCGGGGGGCCGTTAGCCTTGGTGACGGCGGGTCCGGCGACCCGCTGCACTGCTGTCAGGAGCCGTTCTCCCGTACGGAATCCCCCGTGCGGACCGCGGCCTGAGTACGAGGACGAGGACTTCAGGTGCCCACCGGCAAGGTCAAGTGGTTCAACAGTGAGAAGGGCTTCGGCTTTCTCTCCCGCGACGACGGCGGTGACGTCTTCGTCCACTCCTCCGTACTCCCGGCCGGTGTGGACACCCTGAAGCCGGGCCAGCGGGTGGAGTTCGGGGTGGTCGCCGGGCAGCGCGGGGATCAGGCGCTGTCCGTGGCGGTCCTCGACCCGACGCCTTCGGTGGCGGCCGCCCAGCGCCGCCGCCCCGATGAACTCGCCTCCATCGTCCAGGACTTGACCACCGTGCTGGAGAACATCACCCCCATGCTGGAGAAGGGCCGCTACCCCGACAAGGCGGCCGGCAAGAAGATCGCCGGCCTGCTGCGCGCGGTCGCCGACGAGCTCGACGTGTAGGCGTCACGGCCCCGGCGGCGGGAGGGGTCAGGGGAAGGACAGCGCGTCCGGGGCGAGGGGGGGTACCAGGCCCTCCTCGGCCGCCCGGGTCAGCAGTCCGCGGATCGCGGCGTAGCCGTCCTCGCCGAGATCCTCGGTGAACTCGTTGACGTACAGCCCGATGTGCCGCTCCGCCACCGCCGGGTCCATCTCCTGCGCATGGGCCAGCACATACGGCCGGGACACCGAGGGATCGGCCCAGGCGGCACGCACCGACGCCCGTACGGTGTCCGCGAGTTGCCTCAGCGCGGCCTCGCCCAGCGACCGGCGGGCGATGATCGCGCCCAGCGGGATCGGCAGCCCCGTCGTCGCCTCCCAGTGCTCGCCCAGGTCGGCCAGCTTGTGCAGCCCGTAGTCCTGGTACGTGAAGCGGGCCTCGTGGATGACGAGTCCGGCGTCGACCTCGCCGTCCCGTACCGCGGGCATGATCCGGTCGAAGGGCAGCACCACGATCTCGCCCACCCCGCCCGGTACGGTCGCCGCCGCCCACAGCCGGAACAGCAGATAGGCCGTGGACCGCTCGCCGGGCACCGCGATCCGGGCGCCCGCCAGCTCCCGCCCCGGCTCCCGGGTCAGCACCAGCGGCCCGCAGCCCCGCCCCAGCGCCCCACCGCACGGCAGCAGCGCGTACTCGGTGAGCACCCACGGCAGCACCGCGTACGACACCTTCAGCACATCGAGTTCACCGCGCTCCGCCATGCCGTTGGTGAGGTCGATGTCGGCGAAGGTGACATCGGGGGCGGGCGCGCCGGGGATCCGGTCGTGCGCCCAGGCGTCGAAGACGAAGGTGTCGTTGGGGCACGGGGAGAAGGCGATCCGAAGGGCGGCGGAGCCGTCGGCGTGCGCCGGGTCAGCGGGGGTCGTGCGGTGCTCGCTGGTCATGCTCGTTCCCACTCTCCAGGACAGATGTGAACTTCCCGAACGCGGCGGTGAGCGCGGCCAGCGCGTCACCGATCCGCCAGGCGCCCCGGTCCCGCGGGCCGACCGGATTCGACACCGCCCGGACCTCCAGCACCGGCACCCCCTGAGCGGCGGCCGCCTCGGCCACCCCGAAACCCTCCATCGCCTCCGCCAGCGCCCCCGGATGCCGGGCCCGCAGCACCCCGGCGCGGGCCGCGCTGCCCGTCGCCGTCGACACCGTGAGCACCGTGCCGTACGCCGCGCCCGCCGCCTCGGCCGCGGCCCGCGCCAGACCCGGCGGCGGACGGTGGGTGACCGTGCCGAAGCCCAACGCCGTCACCGGGAGGAAACCGGCGCCGTCCGCCGTCTCCGCGCCCAGATCGGCCGCCGTCACCGCGTCCGCCACCACCACCGAACCCACCGGCGCCACAGGCGCGAACCCACCGCCCACCCCGGCCGACACCACCAGCGTGTACGGCTCACCCGCGAGCGCCGCCGCGGTCAGCGCCACCGCCGTACCCGCCGCCGCCCTGGCCGGGCCGACCCCGGCCGCCAGCAGATCCCAGCGGGCCGCCGCGGTGCGCAGCCGGTACGCCACGGCGCCCGGCAGCGGCACCGGGTGCGCGGCGGCGTCAAACGCGCGCGCCACCGCGTCCCGCTCGGGCGGGACCGCGGTGGCGACGAGGATCCGCACGGGCGCACCGGCCGGGGCCGGGCGGTCCGTGCCGCGCGGGTCGGGCGAACCGGGGGAACCAGGGGAACCAGACAAAGGGGGCGTCAGGAGTTCTTCTCCAGCTTGAACGACCACAGGCCGGTCGCCTTGCCGCCCTTGCCTTCGAGGATGCTGACCGTGGTGTGCGAACCGGTCGCGCCGTACTGCTGGTTGAAGAAGACGCTGCCCGGGATGGTGCGGTAGGTCTTGTTGCTCTCGTCGGTCAGCGGCTGACCGTTCAGCAGGACCGTCCAGCCGCTGTCCGCGATCTCCGGCTCCACACCGAAGGCGACCGTCGCGTCCGGGTCGACCTTGATCGAGTGCAGGTCCTTGTTCTTCAGGCACTTCTGGAGGTCCGCGGCCTGGATCTGGTTGCCGTCGTTGTAGCAAGCGGCCTCGGAGCGCACCGAGTTGTCGCCGACGGTGACGGTGGCGATCGGCGTGGGCTTGTCGCAGGCGGTCAGGACGAGCAGGCCCGCGGCGACGGCACCCAGGGCGGCGAACGTACGGCGGCGGCCCGCCGGGACTGACTTCGTTTGCGGCTGGGCCGCGCGCAGCGTGGTCATGGGCGGAAGGTTATCGGGCGGGGTACCGGCGCCTGCCACGCGGGGGGCGGCGGCGCGCCACCCGCCCCGGCCGCGGTCGCCGCCGGGTGCGGTCAGACCACCCGGCGCTTCGACGGCGGGCCGTGCCGCGCCGCCTTCAGCAGTCCCCGTACGGTCGTCAGCCAGCCCGTGCCGACGATCGCCGCGGCCACCGACAGGCCGAGCGTCCCGTTCAGCGGCAGGGCGATCCCGATGCCGCCGCCCACCACCCACGACATCTGCAGCAGCGTCTCGGAGCGGGCGAACGCGGAGGTGCGCACCATCTCCGGTACGTCCCGCTGGATCAGGGCGTCCAGCGAGAGCTTCGCCAGCGCCTGCGCCAGCCCCGCCACCGCCGCCAGCCCCGCCACCAGCGCCGTACTGAAGAACAGCGCCGCCAGCACCGCGATGCCCGCGACCACCGCCACCACGGTCACGATGATCACCTCGGGCGCGCGGGCCTTCAGCCAGGCGCCGACCGCCGTACCCAGCGCGTTCCCGGCGCCCGCCGCCACCCCCACCATGCCCAGCGACACCGCCGCGCTCTGCCCCGCCAGCGGATGCACCCGCAGCAGGAACGCCAGGAAGAAGATGAGGAAGCCGGACAGTCCGCGCAGCGCCGCGTTCGCGGCCAGGGCGTGGGTGACGGCGGGCCCCACCGTGCGCAGCCCCGGCTTGGGCGCCCTGGCCGGACGGAAGGGGCCGGCGCTCCGGCGGGAGGTGGAGCCGCTGTCGTCCGGATGGGGCCGGGGCCGGGGGCGGATGTGGTCCTCGTCGGCGGCGAGCAGCGCACGGCTCTCGCCCTTCGCCGAATCGACCTTGGGCGGCAACTGGAACGAGAGCACCGTGCCCGCGACGAAGATCAGGAACGCGCCGATCAACGGGCCCCGCACCCCCAGCAGATGCAGCCCCGCACCGATCGGCGCCGCCACCCCCGTCGCCAGCAGACCGCCCAGCGTCACCCGCGAGTTCGCCTTCACCAGCGAGAAGGCCGGCGGCAGCAACCGCGGCACCACCGCACTGCGCACCACCCCGTACGCCTTCGACGCGACCAGTACGCCGAGCGCCGCCGGATACAGCTCAAGGCCGCCCGTCGCCACCGCGCCCGACAGCAGCAGTGCCAGCGCCGCGCGGGCCAGCATCGCGGTGGCCATCGCGGCGCGGCGGCCGTGCGGCACCCGGTCCAGCAGTGGGCCGATCACGGGGGCGAGCAGGGTGAACGGGGCCATGGTGATGGCCAGATAGAGCGCCACCCGGCCGCGGGCCTCGTCCGTCGGCACCGAGAAGAAGACGGTGGAGGCCAGCGCCACGGTGATCATCACGTCGCCGGCGCCGTTCACCGCGTGCAGTTCGATCAGCTTGCCGAGGCCGGACTCGCCGGCCCCGTGCGCATGGGTGGCGCGGCGGACGGTACGGGCGGCGGCGGTGAAGGGCAGTCGCACCGCACGCCCCAGCGCACGGGCGGCCCGGCGACCCGGACCCCACCCGCCTTCCGCATCGGACGATCTGGCGGCTGCCACCCCGTCATAGTGCCCGAGATGTGGGGGAGTCGTGAGAGGGCCCTCCGGCGGAACGGGGAACGCGGGGTGCGGGAGGCGGGGGTGAACGAGGGTGCGCGGGGGCTGCTGGGTGGCGGGGCGGGTGTTCGTTTCGGGGGGTGTGCGGTGGTTCGGGGTGGTTCGGCTCGGGGGTGCGGTCGTGATGCGGTCGCGGTGTGCGCCCGGTCGACGGCGGGGGGTGCGTGTTCCATGGCGCGGAGGTGCGCGTTCCGTGGAGCGCGATGCGGTGTGGGCCGCGACGGCGGAAAGAGGTAGCGTGCGTAGCGCGCCTGCGGCGGTGGGTCCCGGCCGCGCGCCTCGACGCCATCCCGCACAATGGATGACGTGGGTGCGCCCGGGGACGGCCGGGCGCGGACGTCGACGCGGCCCCCCGGTCCGCTCCGTCCGTACCCGTCACGCGGTCACCGCCGGGACGGCGCACCCGTGATCGGCGTAGGAGAGAAGCGATACCTGTGAGCGCAGCCACAACGCGAAGCCGCACCCCTGACCGCCTGTGCGCCGAGGCGGTCGACCTCGCGCGGGCGGCCGCCGAGGAGACGGCCGCGCCGTCCGTCGTCGGTGAGCACGTCGGCGTGGTGGCCGAGGGGGACCGGGTCGTCACCCACCTCTTCGAGTGCCGGGAGCCGGGGTACCGCGGGTGGCACTGGGCGGTCACCGTCGCCCGCGCTTCCCGGGCGAAGGTCGTCACCCTGGACGAATCGGTCCTGCTTCCCGGGGCGGAGGCGGTGCTGGCGCCGGAGTGGGTGCCGTGGAGCGAGCGGCTGCGGCCGGGGGACATGGGGCCCGGCGATCTGCTGCCGACGGATGCGGACGATCTGCGGCTGGAGCCCGGGTACTCCGGCGAGGACGAGCCGCCGCCGAACTCGGCCGTCTCGCACGAGATGGCGGACCTGGTGGAGGCGGAGGACGCGGAGGTCACCGCGGGGCCGCCGGCGGGGCTGCCGGTCGCGCCGGGCCGGGGGTCGGTGGCCGCGGTCGCCGGGGAGCTGGGGATGGGGCGGGCGCGGGTGCTGTCCCGGTACGGGTTGCACAGTGCGGCCGATCGCTGGGAGGAGGCGTACGGGGCGAAGACGCCGATGGCTCAGGCGGCGCCGGCCTCTTGTGTGTCCTGTGCGTTCCTGGTGCCGTTGGCGGGGTCGTTGCGGCAGGCCTTCGGGGTGTGTGCCAATGAGTTCTCGCCGGCGGACGGGCGGGTGGTGTCGCTGGCCTACGGGTGCGGGGGGCACTCCGAGGCGGCGGTGATGCCGCGGCCGCCTAAGCCGGCGGAGCCGGTGGTGGATGAGACTCTGGTGGATCCGTTGCCTCTGCGGTCGGATGATTCGGATTCGGCTTCGGCGTCGGGGGAGGATCTGGGGCACTCGTAGTTCGGCTCGCGGTTGGGCCTGCGGGTGCGGAGTTGTGGGTCGGGGGTGCGGGGGGGATGTCCGTCCTCGGAGCCGGTACGTGGACGTGGTCCGTTGGTCTGACGCCTACTTGCACCGGCTCCTGCGGGCGGACATCCCCCCACACCCCCTTCGGTGCGTTCTCGGCTTTCCCGGTCGCGGGGTGTCCCCGTGCTCTCCCGGTACGCTCTGCGGGCTGTCCGTTGGAAGGAGTGTGCTGTGAGCCGGCCCGAGGGGGCGGATGCCTTTGGTACCGCCCGGTTGACCCGTCGTGTGCTGGACGCCTGGACCGCGTCCCCTGCTCGTTTCCGTGAGGACGCGAACGCTGAGGAGGACTTCGCGGTCGGGGGGTACCGGGACCGGCTGGTGGTGGAGCTGGCGCAGAACGCGGCGGACGCGGCCGCGCGGGCGGGGGTGCCGGGGCGGTTGCGGTTGACTTTGCGGGACGGGGTGCTGGCCGCGGCGAACACGGGGGCGCCGCTGGACGCGGCGGGGGTGGAGTCGCTGTCCACGTTGCGGGCCTCGGCGAAGCGGGACGTGGCGGCGGTGGGGCGGTTCGGGGTGGGGTTCGCCGCGGTGCTGGCGGTGAGTGATGAACCGGCGGTGGTCGGGCGCGGTGGCGGGGTGCGCTGGTCGCTGGCGGAGGCGCGGGAGTTGGCGGCGGGGACCGGGGCGCTGGCGGAGGAGTTGCGTCGCCGGGAGGGGCATGTGCCGTTGCTGCGGCTGCCGTTGGCGGCGGAGGGGACGGCGCCGGAGGGGTACGACACGGTGGTGATCCTGCCGTTGCGGGATGCGGCGGCGACGGATCTGGTGGAGCGGTTGCTGGCGGGGATCGACGCGGCGCTGCTGCTGACCTTGCCGGGGCTGGCCGAGGTCGTGGTGGAGGGGGAGGCGGGTACGCGGACGCTGCGGCGGCGTGTCGAGGGGCCGTACACCGTGGTGGAGGACTCGCGGGACGGGGACAGCCGGTGGCGGACGGTGGTGCGGGGCGGTGAGGTGGACGCGGGGCTGCTGGCGGACCGGCCGGTGGAGGAGCGGCTGCGGCCCCGCTGGTCGGTGACCTGGGCGGTGCCGGTGGACGGGGAGGGTGCCCCGGTGCGGCCGGTGACGGAGGCGGTGGTGCACGCGCCGACGCCGAGTGATGAGCCGCTGGGTGTGCCGGCGCTGCTGATCGCTTCGTTCCCCTTGGACACCGCGCGCCGGCATGTGGCGCCGGGTGCTTTGACCGATTTCGTGGTGGCGCGGGCCGCGGAGGCCTATGCGGAGTTGCTGGGGGAGTGGCGGCCGGTGGGGGCCGGGCTGATCGATCTGGTGCCGGGGCCGCTGGGGAAGGGCGAGTTGGACGGGGCGCTGCGGGCGGCGGTGCTGGAGCTGCTGCCGCGTACCGCTTTTCTGCCGCGGGCGGTGGAGGGGGAGGAGTTCTCGGGGCCGCTGCGGCCACGGGAGGCGGAGGTCGTGGAGGGTGCGGGGGCGGAGACGGTGCGGGTGCTGGCGGAGGTGCTGCCGTGCCTGCTGCCGGCGGGACTTGAGCGCCGGGTGGAGTTGCGCACGCTCGGGGTGGCGCGGGTGCCGTTGACGGAGGCGGTCGACCGGCTGGCGGGGATCGAGCGGGAGCCGGACTGGTGGCGGCGGCTGTACGACTCGCTGGCGGGGGTGGACCCGGACCGGCTCTCGGGGCTGCCGGTGCCGTTGGCGGACGGGCGGACCACGATCGGGCCGCGGCAGGTGCTGGTGGGTGCGGCGGGTGCCGGTGAGCGGCTGGCGTTGCTGGCGCGGCTGGGGTTGAAGGTGGCGCATCCGGCGGCTTCGCATCCGCTGCTGGAGAAGCTGGGGGCGCTGCCCGCTTCGCCGCGAGCGGTGCTGACCACGCCGCAGGTGCGGGCGGCGGTGGCGGCCTCGCTGGACGACGAGGTGTGGGACGAAGAGGCGCTGTCCGCCGAGGAGTTGGCGGAGGTGGTGCTGACGCTGGTGGCGGAGGCGGGTCTGGAGCCTGGGGACGAGCCGTGGCTGGGCGCGTTGGCGTTGACCGACGAGGAGGGGGAGTTGACGGCGGCGGGTGAGCTGGTGGTACCGGGGAGCGCCTTCGCCGGGGTGATGCGGCCGGACGAACTTCTGTGTGTCGACGGGGAGTTGGCGGAGCGCTGGGGGGAGCGGGTACTGGCGGGGTGCGGGGCGCTGGCCTCGTTCGCGCTGGTGCGGGCCGGGGATGTGGTGCTGGACCCGGACGAACTGGAGCCGCGGGAGGGCGACTTCGCGGAACCGGACGACGCGGGGCTGCTGGACGCGGTCGACGTGTGGTGCGAGGACGTACTGGACCGGTTGCCGGAGTCCGTGGTGCCGCCGGTGGCGACGGAGATCGTGGCGGTGCGGGATCTGGAGCTGGTGGACGAGGAGCGGTGGCCGCAGGCGCTGGCGCTGCTGTCGCGGCCGCCGCTGCGGGACGCGCTGACGCAGCGGGTGCGGGTGCTGCTGCCGGACGGGACCAGCGAGTCGGTCCGCCCGTACACGGCGTGGTGGCTGCGGGGGCATCCGGTGCTCGGCGGGCGGCGTCCGGCGGGGCTGCGGGCCGAGGGTGGTGATCCGCTGCTGGTCGGCCTGTACGAGGGGGCGGACGCGGCGGGCTTTGACGATGAGCAGGTGCTGCGGGCGCTGGGGGTGCGGACCTCGGTGGCGGCGCTGCTGGACGAGCCGGGCGGCGCGGCGGAGCTGCTGGACCGGCTGGCCGACCCGGAGCGTCCGGTGTCCGCGGGCCAACTCCACGGGCTGTACGGGGCGTTGGCGGAGCTGGAGCCGGAGGGGGTGACGCTGCCGGAGGAGTTGCGCGCGGTGGTCGACGGCGAGGTGCGGGTGGTGGACGCGGGCCGCGCGGTGGTCGCGGACGCGCCGGATCTGCTGCCACTGGCGGGCGGCCTGCCGCTGCTGCCGGTGGACCCGCGGCGCGCCGCCGAGCTGGCCGAGCTGCTCCAGGTACGGCGGCTGAGCGAGGCGGTGACCACGGGCGTCGCCGGGGAGGGCGTACCGCATCCGGTGCCGGAGGCGGTGCGGGCGCTGCTGGGTCCGGCGGCTCCGGAGTCGTACCGGGAGTATGAGGAGTTGCTGGTGGGCGGGGTCGAGGTGGACTGGCACCGGGCGGCGGACGGGGTGCTGCACGCGGCGACGCTGGAGGGGGTGGCGGCGGGTCTCGCCTGGGCGGCGGGGCAGTGGCCGCGGCGGTTCGAGGTGGCGGCGCTGCTGGAGGACCCGTCGCGGACGGGGGAGCTGGCGCGGGACCGCTGGTTCGACTGACGGTTGGTGGGGGCGGGGGCGTCGACTGGCGGTCATGGACGGGTGGTTGGCCGGCTCCCGGTTGACGGCTCTGGAAACGCGGTCACAGTTTTTTCACAACTGGTACAACCCGGAAGTGGGTTGGGACGTCTGCTTCTGCGAGTCAACAGACTCCTCGCTCACTCGGGCCCCGCGTGACGGCATCAGCACCGCGGAGCCCTCTCCACAACTGGGGAAAAGATATGCGTATTCGTGCCACGATGGCCGCCGCGACCGTGTCCGGCGCCCTGGCTCTCACCGCATTCGTTGTCCCGGCCGCGCAGGCCGACCAGGCGCCCGGCTTCCACAAGCCCGAGGCCGCCGACCGTTTCCACACCGCGCCGCAGAAGGCCCGTACCGCGCTCGCCGCGGACGAGCCCACCATCGGCAAGGTGACCATCAACGGCGGCTCCGACATCGCGGTCGGCACCACCAACAAGAAGAACTTCACCGTCTCCGTGACCGCCTCGCACCCCGAGGGCATCGCCGACGCCTATGTGGACTTCTGGCACGGCACCAACGTCGAGAGCGACATCGACGGCCTGTTCTTCTCGAACGAGGAGGAGGCCACCTGCACCGCCACCTCGGCCACCACCTCCACCTGCAAGCTGACCTTCACCGTCGACCCGCAGGTCGACCTGTACAAGAACGCCCTGGCCGGCACCTGGCACGTCACTGTCGGCGCGCTCGCCGGTGACGGCACCAGCGTGTACTGGAACGACTTCCACACCACGGCCCGGGTGCAGCGTTACTCCAAGCTCACCGTCAACGCCTCGCCGGAGCCGGTGAAGAAGGGCAAGACGGTCACCGTGGTGGGCAAGCTGAGCCGCGCCAACTGGGAGGACCACAAGTACCACGGCTACACCGGGCAGCCGGTGAAGCTCCAGTTCCGTAAGAAGACCTCCACCACCTACAGCACCCTCAAGACCATCAAGTCCAACAGCACCGGCAATCTGAAGACCACCTCCACGGCCACCACCTCGGGCTACTGGCGGTACTACTTCACCGGCACCTCCACCACCCCGGCGGTGAAGGCGGCCGGTGACTACGTCGCCGTGAAGTAGGTCTGACCGAACGCGGGCCGGGGCTGCGAGCAGCCCCGGCTCAGGCGGGGAAGCGGCGGCCGACCAGTTTCCAGAGGAACTCCAGGGCGACCGCCGCGACCGCCGCCACCGCCACCGCGGTCCACGGCATCACGGTGCCGACCAGCCGCAGCGCGAAGAAGTGCTGGAGCGACGGCACCACCAGCACCAGCAGGAACGCCGCCCCCATCGCCACCACCAGGCAGATCCGCCACCAGGTGTAGGGCCGGGCGATGATCGCCAGGATCCACAGCGAGATCAGGAACAGCGTCAGGGTGGCCGCACTGGTCTCCGCGCCCAGCGACCCGGCCCCCGTGTAGTGGTGCCGCGCGATCAGATACACCGCGAAGGTGGCGAGCCCGGCGACGACCCCGCCGGGGATCGCGTACCGCATGACGCGGCGGACGAAGTGCGGGCGGGCGCGCTCCTTGTTGGGGGCGAGGGCGAGGAAGAACGCGGGCACGCCGATGGTGAGCGTGGACAGCAGCGTGAGATGCCGCGGCAGGAACGGATACTCGACCTGGGTGACGGCCACCAGGATCGCCAGCAGCACCGAGTAGACCGTCTTCACCAGGAAGAGCGTGGCGACGCGGGTGATGTTGCCGATGACGCGGCGGCCCTCGGCGACCACCGACGGCAGGGTGGCGAAGCTGTTGTCGAGCAGCACGATCTGCGCCACGGCCCGGGTGGCCTCCGAGCCCGACCCCATGGCGACCCCGATGTCGGCGTCCTTCAGCGCCAGTACGTCGTTGACGCCGTCCCCGGTCATGGCGACGGTGTGGCCGCGGGACTGGAGGGCGCCCACCATGTCCCGCTTCTGCTGCGGGGTGACCCGGCCGAAGACGGTGTGCTCGTCCAGGGCGGTGGCCATCTCCTTCTGGTCGGTGGGCAGGGTGCGGGCGTCCACGGTCTGCCCGGCGGGCATCCCCAGCTTCCCGGCGACGGCGCCGACCGAGACCGCGTTGTCCCCGGAGATCACCTTGGCGGCGACCTCCTGCTCGGCGAAGTACCCGAGGGTGGCGGCGGCGTCCGGCCGCAGCCGCTGCTCCAGTACGACCAGGGCGGCCGGGCTCGCGTCCGACGCCACCTCCGGGTCGTCCAGCGGGCGCCGGGCGCGGGCCAGCAGCAGCACCCGCAGGCCCTGCTCGTTCAGCCCGGCCAGGTCCGCCGGCTCCGGGCCGGACGCCGGCAGCAGGACGTCGGGGGCGCCGAGCAGCCAGGTCGTCCCGGAGCCGGGGCCGGTCTCGCCGCGGGCCGCGCCGGCGGGGGCCTCGCTGAAGGTGGCGCCGGCGTACTTGCGGGCGGAGGAGAACGGCAGGGACTCGGTGCAGTGCCAGTCCGCGGTGTCCGGGTAGGTCTCGATGATCGCCTGGAGGCTGGCGTTGGGCCGCGGGTCGGCGGCGCCGAGCGCGCCCAGCACGGTGTGCAGCAGCGTCTCGTCGGTGCCGTTCAGGGGGCGCAATTCGGCCACGTCCATGCCGCCCTCGGTGAGGGTGCCGGTCTTGTCCAGGCAGACGGTGTCGACCCGGGCCAGGCCCTCGATCGCGGGCAGCTCCTGCACCAGGCACTGCCTGCGCCCCAGCCGGATCACCCCGACCGCGAACGCCACCGAGGTCAGCAGCACCAGCCCCTCCGGCACCATGGGCACGATGCCGCCGACGGTACGGGCGATGGACCCGGCCAGATCGTTGTGCTTGCCGACGAGCTGGCTGAGGATCAGCCCGATCGCCGTCGGCACCATCATCCAGGTGACGTACTTGAGGATGGTGGAGATGCCGGTGCGCAGCTCGGACTGGACGAGGGTGAACCGGGAGGCCTCTTCGGCGAGTTGGGCGGCGTAGGCCTCGCGGCCCACCTTGCGGGCGGTGAAGGCGCCGCCGCCCGCGGTCACGAAACTGCCGGACATCAGGGGGTCGCCGGGCTGCTTGACGACCGGGTCGGCCTCGCCGGTGAGCAGCGACTCGTCGATCTCCAGACCGTCCGCCTCGGCGCACTCGCCGTCCACCACGATCTTGTCGCCGGGGCCGATCTCGATCACGTCGCCCAGCACGATCTCGCTGGTCGGCAGGGAGACGGGGGCGTCGTCGCGGCGGACCACCGGCCGGGACTCGCCGATCACCGCGAGGCTGTCCAGGGTCCGCTTGGCGCGCAGCTCCTGGATGATGCCGATGCCGGTGTTGGCGATGATCACAAAGCCGAAGAGGCCGTCCTGGATGGGAGCGACGGCCAGCATGATCACCCACAGGATGCCGATGATGGCGTTGAAGCGGGTGAAGACATTGGCGCGGACGATATCGGCCGTGGACCGGCTGGAGCGCAGCGGTACGTCATTGACCTCACCGCGTGCCACCCGCTCGGCGACCTCGGCGGCGGTGAGTCCGCGGGCCCGCTCGCCGCCGGGTATCGGGGCCGGATGCACGGGGTCCAACTCGGCGCCCGCGTCGATACGTGTCATGGGATCGACCGTACGGCGCGCGCCGACCGTTCACCGCTTGAGCCCCCCCTTTTTCCGCGACGGGGCCGTGACGGTTTCCGCGGCAGGAGGGACCGCCGGGGCTGTCGCGGCCCGTGGTTCAGGTCTCCTCGTGGCTGTCGTCGCTCCGCTCGGCCCGTTTGATGGCGGCGTCGCGGCGGCGTACGTACCAGATGCCGATGAGGCCGAGGCCGCCGCCGGCCAGGCAGGTCCACACCCACCAGGCGTGCCCGCGGTCGTCGAACCAGTCGTAGAAGGGCAGTTGGACCAGGAAGAGGACGAACCAGAGGAAGGTGCCGCCGGTGATGGTGGGGACGACGGGGCCCTCCAGTGGCTCCGGGGCCTCGTGCCGGTAGCCGCCCGCGGGGGCGCCAGGGTGAGTCATGGGGCCAGCTTACGAGCCGGGGCGCGGGGCCGGGAGGAGAGGTGCGTACGCGGGGAGAGGCCTGTGACCAGCGGGGTCTACGCGCGGAGATAGCGATCTTCCCGTTGGATGTTCATACTCGAACGGCTTGAGGTTGGCTGAATTACTTCGTCGGAAGCCACGAAGAACCCCCGAAGGACCCCCAAAGAACCCCCCGGGGGACCAGCAGCCCGCCCGCTCGTTCCCCGAGTCCCTTCCCCCGAGGTAACGCATGTCCACGCCGGTCGCCGACAAGGCCGACAACCCGCCGCCGAGCGCCCCCGACTCGGCGCTCGACCGCTATTTCCGGATCAGCGAACGCGGCTCGTCCCTGCCCCGCGAGATCCGCGGCGGTTTCGCCACCTTCTTCGCCATGGCCTACATCATCGTGCTGAACCCGATCATCCTCGGCAGCGCGAAGGACATGCACGGCCACCACCTGGACAACGGCCAGCTCGTCACCGCCACCGTCGTCACCGCCGCCTTCACCACTCTGCTGATGGGCGTCGTCGGCAACGTCCCGATCGCGCTGGCCGCCGGGCTCGGCGTCAACACCGTGGTCGCGCTCCAGCTCGCGCCCAGGATGACCTGGCCGGACGCGATGGGCATGGTGGTGCTCGCCGGCATCGTGGTGATGCTGCTGGTCGCCACCGGGCTGCGGGAGCGGGTGATGAACGCGGTGCCGTTCTCGCTGCGCAAGGGCATCGCCATCGGCATCGGCCTCTTCATCATGCTGATCGGCCTGGTCGACTCCGGTTTCGTCTCCCGCGTCCCGGACGCCGCGCAGACCACCGTGCCGCTCCAACTCGGCCTCCACGGGCACCTCGACGGCTGGCCGGTGCTGGTGTTCGTCCTCGGGGTGCTGCTGACGCTGGGGCTGCTGGTGCGCAAGGTGCCCGGCGCCATCCTCATCAGCATCGTGGTGATGACGGTGACCTCGGTGGTCATCGACGCGGTGGCCAAGGTGCCGTCCTGGGGCCTGACCGTCCCCAAGTGGCCCGGAAACCCGGTCACCACACCGGACTTCGGCCTGGTCGGCAAGGTCAGCCTGTTCGGCGGCTTCGAGAAGGTGGGCGTCCTCACCGGGGTGCTCTTCGTCTTCACCGTGCTGCTGTCGTCGTTCTTCGACGCCATGGGCACCATCATGGGCATCAGCGACGAGGCCCATCTCACCGACGAGAACGGTCAGATGCCCGGGATCAGCAAGGTCCTCTTCGTGGACGGCATCGCCGTCGCGTCCGGCGGGTTCACCTCCTCCTCCGGCACCACCTGCTTCGTGGAGTCCACCGCCGGAGTCGGCGAGGGCGCCCGGACCGGCTTCGCCAACCTGGTCACCGGCGCGCTCTTCGCGGTCGCGCTGTTCCTGACGCCGCTCGCCACCATGGTGCCCTCGCAGGCCGCCACCCCGGCGCTGGTCGCGGTCGGCTTCCTGATCCTGTCCGGCTCCATCCGGCAGATCGACTGGGGCGACTGGACCGTCGCCATGCCGGCGTTCCTCACCATGGTGATGATGCCGTTCACCTACTCCATCACCAACGGGATCGGCATCGGCTTCCTCAGCTTCACCGCGCTGCGCATCGTGGCCGGCCGCGCCCGCGAGGTGCCGGTGGCGATGTACGTGGTGTCGGCGGTCTTCGCCTTCTACTACCTGATGCCGGCCCTCGGCCTCACCTGACGGCGGCCCCGGAGGCGGGGCGCGGGATCAGCCCACGTTCCCGTAGAAACGTTCCGTCTCCTGGACGGCTGCGCTGAAGCGTTCGTCGAAGTCGGCACGGATGAGCGTCCGGACCACGAAGTCCTGGACGCTCATTCCTCTTTTCGCGGCGTGCTGCTTGATCCGCTCCAGCAGTTCGTCGTCAATCCGCAGGCTGAGCACGTTGGTCCCCATGCCCACGAGGGTCGCGGGCGGGCGCCGCGCTGTCTCTCACTTTCCGTGCTTTATCCACTCTTTCGGGTGAGGACGGAGGGCGTCGGGGTTGCCGTGAGCGGTGTGACGGGCATCGCGTCCGGGGCGGCCCGCGGCATTGGTCTTTAGTCAAGGTAATGAGTTACTCTAAAGAACATGCCGGATCTCACCCATGGCGACGACGCAGCCGCCGTGAACTCACTGCGCTCCGCGATCATGCGGTTGTCCCGTCGGCTCAAGCACCAGCGGGTCGACGAGTCGCTGAGCCCCACCGAGATGTCGGTGCTCGGCACCCTCGCCCGCTGCGGCTCCGCCACCCCGGGCGAGCTGGCGCGCAGAGAGCATGTGCAGCCGCCGTCGATGACCCGCATCGTGGCCCTCCTCGAAGCCAAGGGACTGGTCCGGCTCGATCCACACCCCGAGGACCGCCGCCAGAAGGTCGTCACCCAGACCGAACAGGCCGAGGCCATGCTGGAGGAGAGCCGCCGGCGCCGTAACGCCTGGCTGGCCGGCCTGGCCGAGGGCCTCGACGACGACGAGTGGGCCAAGCTCAGAGCCGCGGCCCCGGTACTGGAGAAGCTCGTCCACCTGTGAGCGCGCGGCACCCCCTGCACGGGTAGCAGCCGCCCGCCGCCGACCAAGACCACCACCGCCGAGGAGGCGAAGCACTTGAGTACGGGATCCGGAGCACACTCCGCCCCCGCTCCCCACGACAAGGCCGACATCGCGGGCGCCCCGGCACAGCGGGGAGGGATGTTCGCCTCGCTGCGCATCCGCAACTACCGGCTCTTCGCCACCGGCGCCGTGGTGTCCAACACCGGCACCTGGATGGCGCGCATCACCCAGGACTGGCTGGTCCTCAGCCTGACCGGCTCGTCCGCCGCGGTCGGTGTCACCACCGCCATGCAGTTCCTGCCGATGCTGCTCTTCGGCCTGTACGGCGGCGTCATCGCGGACCGCTTCGCCAAGCGCACCCTGCTCTTCTGCACCCAGTCCGCGATGGCCATGGGCGGACTGGCGCTCGCCGCGCTCACCCTCAGCGGCCATGTCCAGGTGTGGCACGTCTATCTCGTCGCGTTCTGGACCGGCCTGGTCACCGTCGTGGACAACCCGACCCGGCAGTCCTTCGTCTCCGAGATGGTCGGCCCCCGCCAGGTCCGCAACGCGGTCAGCCTCAACTCGGCCAACTTCCAGTCCGCGCGCCTCATCGGCCCCGCCGTCGCCAGTGTCCTCACCGCCGCCGTCGGCCCCGGCTGGGCCTTCCTCGTCAACGGCCTCTCCTTCCTCGCCCCGCTCACCGGCCTGGCCCTGATGCGCACCCGCGAGCTGTACGAGAACCCGCGGACCCCGCGCGGCAAGGGCCAGTTGAGACAGGGCCTGAACTACGTCTCCAAGCACCCCGAGCTGATCTGGCCGATCGTCCTCGTCGGCTTCGTCGGCACCTTCGGCTTCAACTTCCCGATCTGGCTCAGCGCCTACGCCAACGAGGTCTTCCACGGCGGAGTCGGCATGTACGGCCTGTTCAACACGCTGATGGCGGTCGGCTCGCTGGCCGGGGCGCTGCTCGCGGCCCGCCGCCGCTCGACCCGGCTGCGGGTCCTGGTCGGCGCCGCGATCGGCTTCGGCGCCCTGGAGATCCTCGCCGCCTGGTCGCCCGACGTGTATGTCTTCGCGCCGCTGATCGTCCTCACCGGCATCCTCGGCCTCACCGTCAACGTCACCGCCAACTCCACCGTGCAGATGGCCTCCGAACCCGAGATGCGGGGCCGGGTGATGAGCCTGTTCATGATGGTCTTCACCGGCGGCACACCGCTGGGCGGCCCCCTCTTCGGCTGGCTCGCCGACGCCTACGGGGTCCGCGTCAGCCTCACGCTCGGCGGCCTGATCTGCGCCGCGGCCGCGCTGGGCGTCGGCCTGATCCTGGCCCGCGCGGCCAACCTCCGCCTCCAGGTCGACCTCCGCCGCGGCCGCCGCCACCTGGCCTTCGTACCGCGGGAGAAGCAACTCGCGGCGGCGGTCTGAGGGGGTCCCCGGCGGTCGGCTCTCGTCGGTCAGCCCTCGCCGGTCGGTTTCTCTTCGGTCATTTGTCGTCGGGCGGGGGCCAGAAGGCGAGGGCGAGTTCGGCGGTGCCGGTGAGTTCCGCGGCGGTGGCGCCGTCGCGGGAGCGCTGGGACATGCCCTGGATCACGGCGGCGAAGTAGGCCGCGAGCCCCTTGGGGTCGGTGCCGGGAGGCAGTCCCTCCACACGCTCGGCGGCGCGCAGTCTGGCCTCGAAAGCGGTCAGGTTGGCGTTGCGCCGCTCCCGTAGGAAGGCCGCCACCTCCTCGTCCCGCTCGGTCACATTGGAGGCGGCGCAGATCACCAGGCAGCCCGCCGGATGGGACGGGTCCGTGTACACCTCGGCCGCCTCCCGCAGGATGCGCAGAAAGGCGCCCCGGGCGGTGGCCTCCTCGGCCAGCGCGACGCCCATGAACGCCCCCGCCGGTGAGCTGCCGTACGCCGTCACCGCCTCCTGGAACAGGGACTTCTTGTCGCCGAAGGTCGCGTAGAGGCTGCCCGGGCGGATACCCATCGCCTCGGTGAGGTCGCCGATCGAGGTGGCCTCGTAGCCGCGCTGCCAGAAGAGGCGGGTGGCGGCGCCCAGGGCGGTGTCCCGGTCGAAGGCCGGCGGCCGGCCGCGGCGGGGCGGCGCCGCCGTGGCCCGCCCGCTGCTGCTGCTCGTTCCACTCATGCCCCTCATTTTAGAGCGTCCACTCAAAAAGTCATGGTACTTTCTTTCTTGAGCGATCACTCAAGAAATGCCCGCCGTCGTATCGACGGACCTGAGAGGACATACGGACATGGCACACACCAAGGCGTCGGCGCTGGAAGGCAAGACCGCGCTGGTCACCGGCGGCAGCCGCGGCATAGGCCGGGCCATCGCGACTCGGCTCGGCCGCGACGGCGCGCTCGTCGCCGTCGCCTACGGGCGCGAGAAGGAGGCGGCGGAGGACGTCGTCGCCGGAATCCGCGCGGACGGCGGGCGGGCCTTCCCGGTACACGCGCCGCTCGGCGAGCACGGCGACGCCGCCCGGCTCTGGTCCGCCTTCGACGAGGCGGGCGCCGGACACCTCGGCGAGGGGGACGGCGGGGCGGTGGACATCATCGTCAACAACGCGGGTATCGGCACCAGTTCGGACCTGCGGGGGCTCACCGAGGACGAGTTCGACCGGATCTTCGCGGTGAACGTCCGGGCCCCGTTCCTCATCGTCCAGCAGGCGCTGGACCGGCTGCGGGACGGCGGTCGCGTCATCAACATCTCCAGCGGGGTGACCCGGATCGCCCTGCCGGAGATCATCGCCTACAGCTCCACCAAGGGCGCCCTCGACACCTTCACCCTCACCCTGGCCAAGGAACTCGGCCCCCGCGGCATCACCGTCAACGCGGTCGCCCCCGGCTACACCGACACCGACAACACGGCCTGGCTGCACGAGGACCCGCGGGCCGCCGCCGAGGCCGCGGCCGCCTCCGCCTTCGGCCGCGTCGGCCGCCCCGAGGACGTGGCCGACGTCGTCGCCTTCCTCGCCTCCGAGGACGCCCGCTGGATCACCGGCCGCACCCTCGACGCGACGGGCGGCGCCTGCCTGTAGGGGTGCAGGTGCTGTGCGGCGCCGCTAGGCCGTGTCCGGAAAGTCCCCCCGTTGCCCGGAGGGCGGCCTCCGGCTCCCCCAGCCTGGCGGCTGGGAGGTGCCCCCATGGTGCGTGCTCTCGGCGTGCCGGCCGAATGTCCTCGTACTGGAGGTACTTGGGCGTTTGGCCGGTGCGGCGAGAGTGCGTGCCAGGCGTCGCGAGGCAGGGGGGACTTTCCGGACACGGCCTAGGCCACGCAGAACTCGTTGCCCTCCGGGTCCCACAGCAGGACGGCGTAGTGCTCCAGGTCCGGCTCGTCGGTGATGTGCAGTACGGTGGCGCCGGCGTCGGTGAGGCGCCGTACCGCGGTGGTGACGCGCTCGGTGCGGACGGGCAGGGGGACGCCGCGTCCGCCGCCCACCTTCAGGTCCAGATGCAGCCGGTTCTTGGCCGTCTTCGCCTCCGGCACCCGCTGGAACCACACCCGCGGCCCCCGACCCGCCGGATCCACGATCGACTCCGGCACCTCCCCTGCCCCCTCCGGCAACTCCGCCTCCGGCACCCCCATGTCCTGCCAGTACGCCCGCCAGGTGGTATGTCCGCCCGGCGGAGGCTCCGGGACGTATCCGAGTGCCTCGGCCCAGAAGCGCACCAGCCGCCGCGGGTCGGCACAGTCGATCACCAATTGCAGCTCCGTCTCCATGCCCGTCTCCGTGCCCATCTCCATGTCACCCTCGCCACCCTCGTCATCCGCCATACCCGGAGACTGCCAGGCGGGTCTGACAACGGACCTGTACCGGTGGGGCGTTGGCGGTGGGGCCTTACGCGCGGGGCGGGGCAGACTGGCGGTATGAGACTGTTCGCGGCCGTGGTCCCGCCCGGTGCCGTACTGGAGGAGCTGGCGGCCGAGGTGCGGCTGCTGCGGGCGCTGCCCGGGGGTGAGCGGATGAGGTGGACAGAGCCGCCCGGCTGGCACCTCACCCTCGCCTTCTACGGGGAGGTCCCCGAGGACGACGTACCCGAACTGTCGGACCGGCTGGCGCGGGCGGCCCGGCGGACCGAAGCCTTCCGGCTGGCGTTGCGGGGCGGCGGCCGATTCGGCGGGGACGTGTTGTGGGCGGGCGCGGGCGGGGACACCCGGACCCTGAAGCTGCTGGCCGGACGGGCCGAGGCGGCCGGGCGCCGTACCGGCCTGGACCTCGGCCCGCACCGCCCCTACCGCCCCCACCTCTCCCTCGCCCGCAACCGCACCCCGCACGATCTGCGCCCGCACACCGAGGCGCTGGCGGACTTCACCGGCACCGAGTGGACCGTGACCGAGCTGGCCCTCATCCGCAGCCGCCTCCCGCACACCGGCACCCCCGGCGAACGCCCCCACTACGCGGAGGTCGCCTCCTGGCCGCTCCACCCGTCCGGTTAACCTCGACCCGTGGACCCGAAGACCCGTAACCGCATCATGGCCGTCGTGCTTGTGCTGATGTTCCTCGTGGTGGCGGTAGCAGCCGCCGTCGGCTGACGGCGGCTGTCCGGACGACCCCTTGCCCATGCGGCGGCCCGCCCCTAGCATCGCTGTGCGCGAGTGCAAATATCGGGGGTGTCGGGGGAATGGCGCTGTGGATGTCCGCGGCGGCACTGTGGGCCGTGCTGCAACTGCTGTTGCTGTCCTGGCCGGTGCGGGTCGTGCGGTGGCCCACCGTGCTGCTGGCGTTCGGGGTCGGCGCGTACGGCTGCGGTGTGGCGTCCGTGCTACTGGAGCTGGTGGTGGCGCGGCAGGTGGCCGGTGCCCGGCACCAGTCGTTGAGCCGGGTGATGGAGGCCGTCTCGTGGACGACGGCTCCGGTGGCCGAGGAACTGATCAAGCTCGCACCGCTGATGGCCGCCGGCTGGGTGCTGCGGCGCCGGATGCAGTGGGGACTCTCGGATTTCGCGGTGCTGGGCGGTGCGACCGGGGCCGGATTCGGGCTGCTGGAAGCGGTGTTGACGTACGCCGGGGCGGGCGGCAGGGCGGTGTCCGTGGCGGATGCCGGTGGCTGGCGAATCCCGGTGAAGCTCATCGGTCAGCCCTATGTCCCCGGCCCGTCGCAGATCCTCGGGCACTGGTTTCCCGCCGCGAGCGGCACCCTGGACTCCGGTCAGGTGGCGCTGCCGTACGAGCTGCATGTGGTGGCGAGTGTGCTGGGCGGGCTTGGAGTGGGGCTGCTGTGGTGCGGGGGCCGTCCGCTGAGCCGGGCGGCGGGGCTGCTGCCGATCGCCGCAGGGGTGGGCGCGCACGGGGTGTACAACTACTCCGCGGTGTTTGCAGAAAGCAATTCGGCCGAGTGGTGGCGGGAGGGGCTGACCCAGCGGTGGGGGCTGTGGATCGTCCTGGGATGTCTGGCGTTCGCCTGGGGATGGGGCGTGCGGCGGCTCCGCGTCGGAGCCGCGCGTGAGCCTGCCGCGCTGATCGCAGCCGAACGCCAGGGCCGCGGTGCCGGCCAAGCCCTGCTGGCGTACGCGTGGCTTCGCCCTCCGGCCACCTGGATCATCGCCCTGGGGTACGCCCACCACCGCAGGGCCCTGTGCTACGCCTCCGCCCACCCCCGCAGCGATCCCCAACGTCTGGAGTTCCTACGGGAGTTGGTGACGGGCCGCGCGGCCCGGATGGATCAGACGGCCACCGAGGACGCCTGGCGCGGCCTGACCCTGCGCCGGCTGTGGGCGCAGGCACGTGCCCGGCGCACCCGCCTGCCCCGGCACGAGAAGGCCCTGCTCCTGCTCACGGCACTCCTGGCCGTCCCGTCCCTGGCCTATCTCGCGGTCGGCTCCTTTCCCGCTGCCCAGGGTGTGCAGGAGTACTTCACCGACGGCACGGGCCTGCGGCTGCTGGTCGGCGCGGCACTGGCGGGTCTGGCTCTTGCCGGGTGGCGGCTGGTGGCCGCCGTGCACGGATACCGGAGTGCGGCGGCGCAGCCGCTGGGCGAGACCGTCGCCGTGCTGCAGTTCCGGATCGCGGTATGCGCCGGTTCGCTGGTGGTGGGGGCGCTGCTGCTGTACCGCTGGGAGGCGATCGCGGGCGGCGCGGACCCGCTGGAGGCCTACCGGATCCTCGGCCGTGACGGCTTCCTCCTGGAGCGACTCCTCCAGGTCGGACTACCCCTGCTGCTGACCGTCGCCCTCTTCGCCATGCCGTACGCGCTGCCCCTGGAACTGCTCATGGGCGGGGGCCTGGCCGAGAGCCTGCTGTGGGCGGCGGCACCCCGCGTGCTGTCCTCCGTCGCGGCCCGGACGGGCGCCGCCCGGCTGGCGGCTCGCGGCGCTATGCCGTGGATCCGCGGTGCCCTCGCGCGTGGCCGTGGCCCCTTCTCCCGGGGCCTGGACCGGATACGCCACGCCCGCACCGACCCGGTCGACCTGGCCACCGGCCGTATGTTCCTGACGCAGGACGACGCCGAACTGCCGGGGGTGCTGCCCCTGGTCTTCTCTCGCCGGGTGGACTCCGGCTACCGGGCGGGGAACTGGTTCGGGCCTGGCTGGGTCTCCACGGTCGACCAGCGACTGGAGTTCGACGAGCAGGGCGTCGTCTTCATCACCGAGGACAGCCTGCTGCTCCCCTATCCGCACCCCGTACCGGGCGGGCCGCCCGTCCAGCCCGCGGAAGGCGGACCGCGCCCGCTGACCCTCGGCACCGACGGCACCTACACCGTCACCGACCCCGGCACCGGCCACACCAGGGCCTTCACCCTCGCCCGCCCCGGCGCCGGCACCGCTCTGCTCCGCTGGATCGCCGACCGTAACGGCAACCGGATCACCCTCGGCCACGGCCCCGACGACGCCCCCTCCGAACTCGTCCACAGCAGCGGACAGCGACTCCTGATCAGCACCCGCGACGGGCGAATCACCGCGCTCACCCACGACGGAACCCGGCTGCGCTCCTACGGTTACGACGCCGTCGGCAATCTCACCGAGATCACCGGGGCTTCCGGACAGCCGCTGCGCTTCGGCTATGACACGGCGGGCCGGATCACCTCTTGGACGGACACCAACAACCGCTCCTACACGTACACCTACGACGACCGGGACCGGGTCGTGGCCGAGGGCGGTGACGGTGGCCACTTCACCTGCCGCCTCGACTACGACGGAGCCCACCCCGACTTTCCCGGCCATCGGATCACCACGCTCACCGCCGGGGACGGCACCGCGACCCGCCATGTGATCGACGGCGGACAGCAGGTGGTCGCCGAGATCGACGCGGACGGCGCGGTGACCCGCACCGCGTATGACCACCAGGGACGCACCGTCGCCGAGACGGACGCGCTCGGGCGGACCACCGGCTACCGGTACGACAGCGCAGGGCGACTGACCTCGGTGATCCGGCCCGACGGCGGTGAGATCTCCATTGAGCGGGACCCGCACGGCAACCCGGTCCGCGTGGCCGAGCCCGGCGGTGCGACCTGGCGGCAGACCTGGGACGCCCGCGGCAACCGGACGTCCGTCACCGATCCCGCCGGGGAGACGACCCGCTACGCCTATGACGACCGCGGTGCTCTGCACTCCGTCACCGACCCACTGGGCGCCACCACTTACCTGCGCTGTGACGCGGCGGGCCTGCCCCTCGCGGTGATCGACCCGCTGGGCGCGACGACCGGTCTCCGACGGGATGCTTCCGGCCGGGTGGTGGCGCAGACGGACCCGCTCGGCGCCGTCACCCGCTACCAGTGGGACCCGGACGGCCGTCTGCTCAGCCGCACCGGACCCGACGGCGCCGTCGAATCCTGGACGTACGACGGCGAGGGCAACTGCACCACCCACACCACCCCGGCCGGCGCCGTGACCCGCTTCGCCTACGGCCACTTCGACCAGCTCACCGGCCGCACCGAACCCGACGGCGCCCACTACGAGTTCAGCCACGACGCGGAACTCCGCCTCACCCGTGTCACCAACCCCGCCGGACTGGCGTGGAGTTACGCCTACGACCCGGTCGGCTGCCTGGCCCAGGAGACCGACTTCGACGGCCGCACCACCCGCTACGAACACGACCCGGCAGGGCGCCTCACCACCTGGACGACCCCACTGGGACACCGGATCCGGTACGAGTACGACGTCCTGGACCGACCCGTCCGGCAGGACGCGGAAGGCACCGTCACGGAGTTCACCTACGACCCGGCCGGAAACCTGGTGCGCGCGGCCGGAGCGGGCACCGAGCTGACCCGGACCCATGACCCCGTGGGACGGCTGCTCACCGAGACGGTCGAGGGGCGCACCCTCGGCCTGACCTACGACCGCGCCGGGCACCTCATCGCCCGGACCACACCCTCCGGAACCGAGTCCACCTACACCTACGACGTGGCGGGCAACCGCACCGCGCTGACCACGGCGGGCCGTACCCTCACCGCCACCCTCGACGGCGCCGGAAGGGAGACGAGGCGGGAGTGGACGGGCACCGGAGTCGCCCTGGACACCGTCCGGGATCCCACTGGCCGCCCGCTCGGGCGGCATCTCACCGGGCCTGGCGGCAGCCCCCTGCTCCAGCGCACGTACACCTGGCGCTCCGACGGCCACCTCACCGCCACCGGCGACCGGCGATACGCGCTGGACCCGATGGGCAGGGTCACCGCCGTCGCCGCCGAGGGCTGGACCGAGTCCTACGCCTACGACCTGAGCGGCAACCAGGCCCACGCCGCCTGGCCCGGCAGCCACCCCGGCGCCGACGCCGCCGGCCCGCGCACCACCACCGGCACCCGCGTCACCTCGGCGGGCGCCGTCCACTACGAGTACGACGCGGCTGGCCGTACGACCATGCGCCGCCGTACCCGACTCTCCCGCACACCGGAGATCTGGCACTACACCTGGGACGAGGAAGACCGGCTCACCGAGGTCGTCACCCCGGACGGCACCCGCTGGTGCTACCGCTACGACCCGTTGGGCCGCCGCACCAGCAAGCAACGCCTGGCCCCCGACGGCCGGACCGTGGCCGAGGAGACCCGCTTCACCTGGCACGAGGCGACCCTCGTGGAACAGACGACGCACTCCACCGACCGATCCGGCGAGCAGACCCTCACCTGGGAACACGACGAAACCGGACTGACTCCACTCACCCAGACCGCACGCCACCGGCCGGCCGCCGACACCCCTCAGTCGGAGATCGACACCCGCTTCTACGCGATCGTCACCGACCTTGTCGGCACACCGACCGAACTCGTGGACGAGACAGGCGAGTTCGTCTAGCAGCAGCGCTCGACCCTCTGGGGCGTCACCACCTGGAACCGCGACGCCACCGCGTACACCCCCCTCCGCTTCCCCGGCCAGTACCACGACCTGGAAACCGGCCATCACTACAACGTCCATCGCCACTACGATCCGGAAACCGCCCACTACCTCACCCCGGACCCCCTGGGCCTCGCACCGTCCCCGAATCCGACCGCCTATGTGCACAACCCGCTCACCTGGACGGACCCGCTGGGGCTGGCGCCCTGCCTGGTCAGGAGCCCGGGGCGGGCCGCGCCGGACTTCGTGGCAGGCGGAGGCCGCGGCGTCATCGACGTACGAAGGATGGGACGTGCCGACAACCAACTCGTCCTCAGCGGCCATGGCGGGATACGCGCCGGTGACGGAAGCGTGCTCAACATCCCGCCCGGAACGAGTCTCCATGCCTACAGCAGGCACGGAGACTCGATCACTGATTCACTTGGAAACAGGATCGAAACAGGAAATCCCTCCGCTCTGGAAATCTATATACCAGGGGAAAAGATTCCAGACTACTCACTGTTCCCAGGGCATGGCTTGAATATCATGGGAGTTCCCCGCAATATCACGGTAGCGAATGAGGTGCGCCTCTCCGAGTTGCTTCGACCCAACATGGGGCCGGTGCACTGGGCCGCGTGCAGATCCGTATTCTGATATAGCTGATATAGGTGAAAGGCTGTCGCGGTATGACCTACTACGAAGATCTGTCGGTCTACGACTATTTTTCGGACTCGATCCCCGAAGGGGTGAGTGCGTTCAATGTCGGCTGGCTGGAGGCGGGTAGGGGATATGTGAAAGGGGGCAGTTCCGAGTCTTTTCTGGAGTGTTTGGAGACGTTGGTCCGAGATTCCGGTGCCATGAGGACGAGGGGCTGGGAGTCGTGTCAGATTCCTCACCCGGAATCGGGGTGTCCGTACCCTGTGACGGTCGGGGTTTCCGGTGGTGAAGTGATTCTGGGGGACGCGGAGATTCGGGTTGTGGCGCAGTCCGGGGACTGGCTCATCGCGCCGAATCTCATCCTTCATTACGTGCGGGAGCACTCCTACTCTCCGCCGGATGTTTTTGTGGAAGCGGTGCTGGCGGGGAGGGTGGCGGGGTGAGTGAAGAGTTTCCCTCCCCGTGGTGGACGGGGAGCGGGAAGTCGAGTGGGTGATGGTCGTCGACGGGGACGGGCCGTGGTTTTTCGGCTGTTGTCGCCCGAGGGGGTGGAGTTCGAGATAGGCGGCGAGAACGTGTTCAAGGTGTTGCGTTCCATACGGGCCGAGTTGGAGCCGAGGGGGGATCAAGCTCTGCTGCAACGGTGCGCGCATCGATGTCAGGCCTTCGGAGTTCTCCGAAGGCACGGCGGATGGATGATCTATGTTCTGCATGGCTGGCGTCCGCCGACGGTGCGCGATCTTGTGCCCACGCTCGGGCCTGCTCCGGCCGGCCGTGTCGGATCGGTGGCGGAACAGGATGCCTACGGGGAGCGCCCATCTCAAGGGCGGAAGGAGTTGGCTCCACTTCGTCAACCCCGTCTGGTGGCTCTACTTCTTCACGGCGTCGTGGGGGCGGCCGAAGTTCTGATCGGGTAACCGCCGCCCCCGGCACCGTGGTTGTGTGCCGGGGGCGGGGTGTGTGGTGGGGTGGGGGCCGTTACCAGGCGAAGGCCTCCGGTGATGGGCCCGGGCCGGGGAAGATTTCGTTGAGGGTGGTGAGGAAGTCCTCGGGGAGGTCGAGGGCGACGGCGTCGACGGCGGAGGTCAGTTGGGCCTCGGTGCGGGGGCCGACGATGGGGCCGGTCACTCCGGGGCGGGTGAGGAGCCAGGCCAGGGCGACCTCGCCGGGTCGCAGTCCGTGTTTGTCGACCGCGTCCTCGTAGGACTGCACCTGGGCGCGTACCGCCGGGTCGTTGAGGGCGTCCGGGGCGCGGCCGCTGGCGCGGCGGCCGTCCTGGGCCTCCTTCTTGAGGACTCCGCCGAGCAGTCCGCCGTGCAGCGGCGACCAGGGGATCACACCGAGGCCGTACTCCTGGGCGGCGGGGATGATCTCCATCTCGGCGCGGCGTTCGGCCAGGTTGTACAGGCACTGCTCGCTGACCAGGCCGAGGCCGCCGCGGCGGGCGGCGGTCTCGTTGGCCTGGGCGATCTTGTAGCCGGGAAAGTTGGAGGAGCCGGCGTAGAGGATCTTGCCCTGCTGGATCAGGACGTCGATGGCCTGCCAGATCTCCTCGAACGGGGTCCGGCGGTCGACGTGGTGGAACTGGTAGATGTCGATGTGGTCCGTCTGGAGCCGCTTGAGGCTGGCGTCGACGGCGCGGCGGATGTTCACCGCGGACAGCTTGTCGTGGTTGGGCCAGGTCTCGCCGTCCGCGCCCATGTTGCCGTACACCTTGGTGGCGAGGACGACCTTGTCGCGGCGTCCGCCGCCCTGGGCGAACCAGGTGCCGAGGATCTCCTCGGTGCGGCCCTTGTTGTCGCCCCAGCCGTACACGTTGGCGGTGTCGAAGTAGTTGATGCCGGCGGCCAGCGCGGTGTCCATGATGCGGTGGCTGGTGGCCTCGTCGGTCTGGGGTCCGAAGTTCATGGTGCCGAGGACGAGTCGGCTGACCTTGAGTCCTGTACGTCCGAGTTGGGTGTACTCCATGGCACCCCAGCCAACTGCCTGGAGCGCGCTCCAGGCAAGGCCATCCGGGCCGTGCCGGGCGGGGGCGGCACCGACGGGGCAGGACGGGCGTCAGGGCTGGCGGCCGAAGAGGCGCAGCGAGTTGCCGGTGCCGTCCGCGCGGCGTTCCTCGCGGCGCAGCCGGCGGAAGTGGCCACGGACCTCCGACACCTCCCGGGTCAGCGGATGCCGCAGGCCCACATAGGCGTGCAGCCGGGCGTGCAGGTTCTTCAGCATGGCGAGGGCGAGTTCCAGGTCGTCGGACAGCGGGGGCACCTGGGCGGCGATGACCTCGGCGGGGTGGCCGCGCAGCAACTCCATGACCAGGAAGACGATTTCGCGGTCGCCGCGGGCGGCGCGGCCGAAGTCGTGCAGGGTGGCGATGTCGGGGTGGGCGAGGCCGCCGGCGAGGCTGGTCCAACTCGCACGGGCCGTCGATCGTCTCCGGCGGTTCCGGGGTTCCCGGCAGTTCGTGGGTCTCCGGTATCTGCGATGCCTCCGGTGCTTGAACGAGCGGGCTCAGTCCGCCGGTTCGTACGGTGCGCCGAGGGACCAGGCCTGGTGGAGGGTGTCGGCGAAGGCGGCGGCGAGGCGGTGTTCGCCGGAGGGGCTGGGGTGGGTGCCGTCGTAGGTGTCGGTGTGGAGGTCGTAGCCGGGGGGCGGGGGTGCGGCGAGGAGGGGGGAGCGGGGCTCGTCGAGGTCGGCGACGGCCTTCTCCAGGAGGGTGTTGAAGCGGGCCACCTCGGCGGCGAAGAACTCGTCGTGCTCGGCACGGGAGTTGGGTATGACGGGCAGCAGCACCATCCGTATCCGCGGGTTGGCGGCGCGTGCCCCGGCGATGAAGCGGCGCATGTTCGCCTCGGTCTCGGTGGCGTCCGTGTGGAAGCCGAGGTCGATCAGGCCGAGGGAGACGAGCAGGATGTCGGCCCGTTCCGCGGCCACCGCCTCGCCGATCAGCGGCGCCATATGCAGCCAGCCCTCGCCCCAGCCCGCCAGATGCCGCCGGGCGCGGGCGGGGAAGGCGGGGTCGCCGTAGGCGTGGGAGACGGGGGTGTCGGTGGACTTGTCGTAGAGGGTGTCGCGGGGGCCGACGATCTGGAAGGGGCCGCCGTGGGTGGCGCACAGGTGCTGCCACATGCGGTAGCGCCAGGTGAGATCGCCGGCGCTGCCGATCGTCATCGAGTCACCGACGAACATGAACCTGAGCATCCGCATCCGCATATCATCCCGGGCCCCGCCGCCGTGCCCGCCACCGGGTGGTCCGTCGCCGGGCGGTCCCGCACCGGGTGGCGAGCGGACGCCCGCCGCCGGGATGGGAGGCTTGGGGGATGCGTGTTACTTGTGTGGGGGCGGCGCTGGCCGGGGCCTGGCTGCTGGTGGCGCCGGCCGCCGTGGCGCCCGCGGCGGCGGACTCCGGTCCGGACGGCTTCACCATCACCGATCCCCGTATCGCCGAGTCCAGCGGGCTGGCCGCCAGCCGGCTGCATCCGGGCGTCTACTGGACCCACAACGACAGCGGCGACGGCCCCTACCTCTACGCCGTCGACTCCCGCACCGGGAAGACCGTGGCCCGGGTCACCATGAAGGGCGTCGGCGCCCCGCGGGACGTGGAGGCGATCTCGCTGGGCCCGGACGGCGACCTCTACGTGGGGGACATCGGCGACAACCTGGACGGCTCCTGGGACCACGTCTGGATCTACCGGCTGCCCGAGCCGGAGAAGCTGCACGACCAGGTGGTGCGCGCCACCCAGTACACGGTGAAGTACGCGGACGGGCCGCGGAACGCGGAGGCGCTGATGGTGCATCCGAAGACCGGCCGGGTGTACATCGCGGACAAGAAGGAGGACGGCGGCCACCTCTACGAGGGCCCGGCGAAGCTGTCCACGGGCGGCGTCAACGTCTTCCGCCGGGTGGCCGCCACCGAACTCTGGGTCACCGACGGGGCGTTCTCCCCGGACGGGAAGCGGCTGGCGCTGCGCGGCTACTTCGGCGGGATCCTCTTCGACTGGCGGAAGAACCGCCCGGTCCGCCACGGCCGCCTCCGCGTCCCCCTCCAGGGCCAGGGCGAGTCCGTCACCTTCACCCCGGACGGCAAGCACCTGATGTACGGCAGCGAGGGCAGGAACAGCGAGGTGGTGCCGGGGCCGGTGCCCGGCGAGGGCGGCGGTTCGGGCAAGGGCGGCGGCGGTGCGGACGCCGGCGGGGACGCGGGCCCACCGCTGCCGGGCGGCGGCTTCGGCAAGGGCGCGCTCGTCGTGGTGGCCGTCCTCGCGGCCCTCTGGGGTCTCAAACGCCTGCTGCGGAAGGCCCGTTGAGGGAAGACGAAGGGGGCGGGCCGCCGTACGCGACCCGCCCCCTTCACCTGCTGTGGCCTGCCCTCAGAGCTGCTCGATGACGTAGTCGACGCACTGGGTGAGGGCCTCGACGTCCGCCGGGTCGATCGCCGGGAACATGGCGATCCGGAGCTGGTTGCGGCCCAGCTTGCGGTACGGCTCGGTGTCCACGACACCGTTGGCGCGCAGCGCCTTGGCGACGGCGGTCGCGTCGATGTCGTCGGAGAAGTCGATGGTGCCGATGACCTGCGAGCGCTTCGCCGGGTCGGTGACGAAGGGGCTGGCGTACTTGGTGTCCTCGGCCCAGCCGTACAGGGTGCGCGCGGAGGTCGCCGTACGCCGCACCGCGAAGTCCAGGCCGCCCTGCCCGTTCAGCCAGTCCAACTGCTCGGCCAGCAGGAAGAGGGTGGCCAGCGCCGGGGTGTTGTACGTCTGGTTCTTGCGGGAGTTGTCGATCGCCGTGGGCAGCGAGAAGAACTCGGGGATGTGCCGCCCGGAGCCGTGGATCCGCTCGGCGCGCTCCAGGGCCGCCGGCGAGAACACCCCGAGCCACAGCCCGCCGTCGGAGGCGAAGGACTTCTGCGGCGCGAAGTAGTACACGTCCGTCTCGGCCACGTCCACGGGCAGGCCGCCCGCGCCGGAGGTGGCGTCCACCAGGACGAGGGAGCCCTCGTCGGAGCCGGCCGGCCGCTTGATGGGCATGGCGACACCGGTGGAGGTCTCGTTGTGGGTGAGGCCGTACACATCGGTGCCGGCCTCGGCGCTCGCCTCGGGGTGGGTGCCCGGGTCGGAGGTGATGACGGTGGGCTCGTCCAGCCAGGGGGCGAGCTTCGCGGCCTTGGCGAACTTCGAGGAGAACTCGCCGAACGACAGATGCTGCGACTTCCGCTCGATGAGGCCGTGGGTCGCGATGTCCCAGAAGGCGGTGGAGCCGCCGTTGCCCAGGATCACCTCATAGCCCTCGGGAAGGGAGAACAGCTCGCGTACGCCCTCGCGCACCCGGCCGACCAGGTTCTTCACCGGGGGCTGGCGGTGCGAGGTGCCGAGCAGGGAGGTACCGGTGGCGGCGAGGGCGTCCAGCGCCTCGGTACGCACCTTGGAGGGACCCGCGCCGAAACGGCCGTCCGCGGGCTTGATGTCAGCAGGAATCCGGATCTCAGCCACGCCCGCGAGGGTAACGCCTCCGCCCGCGGCCACGGCGGGCTGTCCGTCCGATGAGACGTGCCCGTGTCGCCCGAGGTCAGGGGGCGGAGGGGAGGCGGGGCGGCGGTCGGCGGCGGCCTTCATCGGTGTTGATCTCCAACTGCGCGCCGCGGTGGGCGAGTTCACACCGGGGAGTCCATCGCGGTCCCCTGTCGCGGGTGGAGGTATGTGGCAGAATTTCGCGCATGGTCGGGCGCGGAGGTGGGGTGTGAGCGAGCCGCGGTCGGCGCCCACGATCGGTCAGTTGGTCCTCGGCAGACAGCTCCGCGCACTGCGCGAGAAGGCCGGTCTCGGCCGGGAGGACGCCGCCAAGCTGCTCCGCGTCACCCCCGCCACGGTACGCCGGATGGAGATGGCCGAGACCGCCCTGAAAGTCCCCTATGTGCGGCTGCTGCTGCCCGCGTACGGCATCCCGGAGTCGGATGTCGAGGTCTTCCTCGCCCTGGTGGACGAGGCGAACCGGCCCGGCTGGTGGCACCGCTTCCACGACATACTCCCTGACTGGTTCAGCGGCTACGTCAGCCTGGAGGAGGCCGCCACCACCATCCGCACCTACGAGCCGCACTTCGTGCCCGGCCTGCTCCAGACCGAGGACTACGCGCGTTGCGTGCTCACCACCGGCTCGGTGGGCAGCCTTGATCCGGCCAGGTTGGAACGCCATGTGGCGCTGCGGCTGGAACGCCAGGCGCTGCTGACCCGGGCGGAGGCGCCGCCGAAGTTCTGGGTGGTGCTGGACGAGACGGTGCTGCTGCGCCCGGTGGGCAGTGCGAAGGTGATGCGCGAGCAGCTCGACCGGCTGCTCGAAGTCACCGAACTCCCGCATGTCACCGTCCAGTTGGCCCAGTTGAGCGCCGGCCACCACCCGGGTACGTACAGCCCCTTCGTGCTGTTCAGGTTCGGGGTGCCCGAGGTGCCGGACATGGTGTACGTCGAGTATCTGACCGGGGCGCTCTACCTGGACCAGGAGCGGGAGGTGGCGGAGCACAAGGAGGCCATGGACCGGATGGTCACCCACGCCGAGACCGCCGGCCGCACCCGCGAACTCCTCCACCACCACCGCCGCACCCTGCACTGACCTGCCGCTTTCCCCGTGTACCGCTAGCTGTCCTCGCGGGGGAGGCTGCGGGCGAGGGCGACCAGGGCCGGGATCGACGGATGGCCGGGGCCGTCCCGCCAGGCCAGGACCACCGGCAGCGGCGGCGCGTCGGTGAGCGGCAGATAGGCCACCCCCTGGTGTGGATGCATCCCGGCGGTGGACGCGGCGGACACCCCGCTGCCGCGGCCCGCGGCGATCGCGGTGAGCCAGTCGTCGGTGTTGGCCACGGTGAGCGCGGCCGTGGGCCGCTGCCCCGGTGGCCACAGGTCGAGGGTGGTGCTGCCGGAGACCGCGTTGAGGACGACGGTGCCGCCGGAGAGGTCGGCCAGGCTGAGGGCGGTGCGGTCGGCGAGCGGGCTGTCGGAGGCGACGGCCGCCACCCGGTCCTCCGCGTAGAGGAGTTCGGTGAGCAGGCCGGGGGCGGTGACCGGGCCGCGCAGCAGCGCCGCGTCCACCTCGCCCCGGGTGAGGCCCGCGGTCCGGTCGTCGATCCGCAGCAACTCCAGTGGTACGTCCGGGTGTTGCTCGGCCCACCGGCGCAGCAGCGGAGTGGTGTACGGGCCGAAGGCGGACCAGGCGTGGCCGAGCCGCAGCGGCCAGTGGCGCAACCGGCCCGCGTCCAGGGCCTCGTCGAAGGCGGCGACCGCGGCGGCCGCCTTGTCGCGGAAGGCGCGGCCCTCGGCGGTGAGCGCCAGATGGTGGGTGGAGCGGTCCACGAGCCGGACGCCGAGCGCCTGCTCCAGCGCGGCGAGGGCGCGGGAGACGGCGGGCTGGGAGAGGCGGAGCACGGCCGCGGCCCGGGTGACGTTGGTCTCCTCGGCGACGGCGAGGAAGCAGCGGAGATGGCGGATGTCGATACCCAACGCGGTCACCGCCCCCGATCCGGAACAGGCTCATGCGTTCACGTGGCCATGCGTTTCGAGCATAACGGGAGCGCAGGCTGCATTTCACTGGCGGGCGGGGGCTCTCTAGCTTGGTGAGGGCGGGCTCGTCCCGCAGGCGCGGTACATTATGTTGCGCCTCTTGGTGCAGTACAGATGACGTACAACGTACGACGGACGACGGGTGGACGAGCATGACGACGGACGAGGGTGTGACGAGGTGACCGAAGCCGTGGCCGGTACCGCTGCGGGGACTGCCGCGAGTACCGCTGCCGGTACTGCCTCCGGTACCGCTGCCGAGGCCGGAGCCCCGGGCGCCGGAAGCGAAGCCGCCGCCCCCGGGACCGGAGCCGCCCCCGGAACCGCCGCCCCCGCCCGGCTCCGCGGCGGGCTCGGTCCGGTGGCGATGGTCGTCGCCGGTGGGCTCTCCGTGCAGTTCGGTGCCGCGCTCGCGGTGCTGTTGATGCCAAGCACGGGACCTTCGGGTGTGGTCACGCTGCGGCTCGGGGTCGCCGCCGTCATCATGCTGCTCGTCTGCCGCCCGAAGCTGCGCGGCCACTCCCGCGCCGACTGGGGCACCGTCCTCGCCTTCGGCCTCGCCATGGGCGCCATGAACAGCCTCTTCTACCAGTCCTCCGCGCGCATCCCGCTCGGGGTGGCCGTCACCCTGGAGGTGCTCGGTCCGCTCGCGCTCTCCGTGATCGCCTCCCGCCGGCTGCTGAACGCGGTGTGGGCGGCGCTCGCCCTGACCGGGGTCTTCCTGCTGGGCGGCGGCGGATTCGACGGGCTCGATCCGGTGGGCGCCGCCTTCGCGCTCGGCGCCGGTGCGATGTGGGCCCTGTACATCGTCTTCAGCGCCCGCACCGGCCGCCGTTTCCCGCAGGCCGACGGGCTGGCGCTGGCGATGGTGGTGGCCGCGGCGCTGTCCCTGCCGCTCGGGGTGGCCGAGGCCGGTGGCAAGCTGCTCGACCCGGTGACGCTGGGCCTCGGCGCGGCCGTCGCGGTGCTCTCGTCGGTCCTGCCGTACACCCTGGAACTGCTCGCGCTGCGGCGGCTGCCCGCGCCCACCTTCGCCATCCTGATGAGCCTCGAACCGGCCATCGCCGCCACCGCCGGTTTCCTCGTCCTGAGCCAGGCGCTGTCGCTGACCGACACCCTCGCCATCACCCTCGTCATCGCGGCCAGCATGGGCGCGGTCCGCACCCAGACGCGCCGCCTCCGCCGCCGCCGGGGCCGGACCCCGGACGGCGCGGAGGCGGCGGGCTGACGTCCTGTACCACTGCTCCGCACTACGGCTCAGCGGGGCTGTCTGGTGCGTCACGTGTGCGGCCGGCCACATCCGCGATCCCGCCGGGGGTGGTGGACGCCGGGTGGTGCGAGCATGTTGCCGGCGCCGCCGGAGGGGCCGCTGCCCGGTGCCCGTGAGAGGAGCCCTGTGTCCGACCCACTGCCCGTACTCGACGACCTGCGGGACGAGAGCCGCCAACTCGACGGGATCGTAGGGGAGTTGGCCCCGGAGCAATGGGCGGCGGCGACGCCCGCCGCCGGGTGGAGCGTGGCCCACCAGATCGCCCATCTCACCTGGACCGACCGCGTCGCCCTGCTCGCCGCCACCGACCCGGAGGCCTTCCGTGCCGAGGTGGAGAAGGCCCGCGCCGACCCGGACGGTTTCGTGGACCAGGGTGCCGAGGAGGGCGCGCTGCTGCCGCCCGAAGCGCTGCTGGCCCGGTGGCGGGACGGCAGGCAGCGGCTCCAGCGGGCACTGCGCTCCGCCCCGCCCGGCACCCGGCTCCCCTGGTACGGGCCACCGATGGCGGTGACCTCGATGGCCTCCGCCCGCCTGATGGAGACCTGGGCCCACGGCCAGGACATCGCCGACGCCCTCGGCGTGACCCGCCACCCCACCGCCCGCCTCCGCCATGTGGCCAGACTCGGCGTCCGCACCCGCGATTTCGCCTTCGCCGTACGGGAGTTGGCGCCACCCCGCGAGGAGTTCCGGGTGGAACTGACCGCCCCCGACGGCTCGACCTGGACCTACGGCCCCCCGGACGCACCCCAGCGCATCACCGGACCGGCCCTCGGCTTCTGCCTCCTCGTCACCCAGCGAATCCACCGCACCGACAGCGGACTACGAGCGGACGGCCCGGACGCAGACCACTGGCTCAACCTCGCCCAGGCCTTCGCGGGGCCTCCGGGGGCGGGGCGGGCTGCGGGGGCGTGGGATGCGGGGGTGTGACGGGGGACCGAGGAGCGCGGCGGCAAGACCCGCTGCTCAGTGTGGCTGCACCCCGAGGAACTGAACGGACCATGGACAGTGATCTCCCCGAATCCGCGATCCTTCCACTGATCGAGGAGCACAGGGGTCCAGCGGCCCGGATTCGCCGACCGAGCGCGGCTTCAGCTCGGATCTGACGGCTGTTGTCGACTGCGCGGAGGGGCCGCCCTTCTTCGTCAAGGCGGTGCGTAATCGGCCGGGCGGTCGGCGGGAGTCCCTCGTCAGGGAGAAGCGGATCAACGCCCAGCTCGGGCGCATCTCGCCGCACCTGTTGTGGGATGTGGAGTCAGCGGACTGGCTGGTTCTGGGCTTCGAAGTGGTCGAAGGACGGTCGGCCGACTTCGCGCCCGGGTCGCCCGATCTTGTCCCGGTGGTCGACGCGATCGGTGAGATCGGTCGGCTGCCCCTCCCGCGGATCGCGCGGGGCTGGGCCGAGACGCGATGGGACCGGTTCGCTTCGGATGGTTCGGAGGCCGGGCTGTTCCGGGGCGACTCGCTTCTCCACACGGACGTCGGTCCGAGCAACTTCCTTGTGGCGAAGGGGAGAACGCGGGTCGTGGACTGGGCGTGGCCGACCCGGGGCGCGGCGTTCATCGATCCCGCGCTCCTGGTCCTCCAGCTCATCGCCGCCGAGCACACCCCGGCTGGTGCCGAGAAATGGGTGGACCGGCTGCCCGCGTGGCGCACGGCGCCCCCGCAGGCCATCGACGCCTTCGCCGCCGCCAACCTGCGGATGTCCCGGGCCGCCGCCGACCGGAAGCCCGACGCGAACTGGCTGAAGGCCATGGTCGACGGGTGCCGGGCGTGGACCGGACACAGAGGGGTCAGCGCGGAGTAGGACGACAACACGCGGACGGCCCCCGCCGGTTGGCGGAGGCCGTCTGCCGGGGGCTGCCCGGGTCAGCCGTGGTGCTTGGCGTACTCCACGAGGCTGGTGAATCCTGCGCCGGTGAGGGTGAGTTGGGGTCCGCTGGGGTTCTTGCTGTCGCGGACGAGGAACTCACCGGTCGCCGCTGCGTGTTCGGGCGCCCACTCGATGCACTCGCCGCCTTCGCCGCCGCTGTATGTGCTCTTGACCCATCGCAGGGGCCGGGGCTGGTGTGTGCTGCTGCTCATGGTGTGCTCCTCCTCCGTGACGTTCCGGGTTGCGGCTGGTGGGGAGTTGGTTACCCGCGGTGGTGCTTGGCGAACGCTACGAGGCTGGTGAATCCTGCGCCGGTGAGGGTGAGTTGGGGTCCGCTGGGGTTCTTGCTGTCGCGGACGAGGAACTCACCGGTCGCCGCTGCGTGTTCCGGCGCCCACTCGACGCACTCGCCGCCATCGCCGCTGCTGTATGTGCTCTTGACCCATCGCAGGGGCCGGGGCTGGTGCGTGCTGCTCATCTGGTGTATTCCTCCGCGATCTCTCGAATCAGAGCCAGGGACTCTTCCGGGTCACGAGCCGAGGCCCGCAGACGCTCGTACTTCGCGCGTGCGTCGTCCACCGCCGTGGCGGAGTCCGTCACATGTCCCTGCCCCATGCTCTCCGAGTACAGGACTGTCGCCCCGTCGTCTGGTGTCAGCAGGATAAACCGCAGGGCCGATGCAGGGGCACCCGCCTTGGAGCGGAGAATCTGGAGCGTGATGTGAGGGTTTCCTGCGGCTGAGGAAAGGTGACGGAGCTGCTCGGCCATGACCTCCCGTCCGCCCACCTCCGTCCGCAGGGTGGACTCGTGCAGGATCACCCAGAGCAGGGGCGGGGTGTCCCGCTCCATGACCTCCCGACGGGCCAGCCTGGCCGCGACCCTGGCCTTGATCTGCTCGTCGGTCTCACGCGGATGCGCGGACCGGAAGGTGGCTTCGGCGTAGCCCGGGGTCTGCAACATGCCCATGATCAGCGCGTTCGAGTAGTCCTCGATCCGGCTGGCCTGCTTCTCCAGGTTGATGTACGGCACGAACCAGCCGGGATGCCCGCGCTCGCTGACTCTGACCAGCAGCCGGGCGAAGTACCCGGAGGTGTTGAAGAACCGGTCGCACCCTTCCGCGAAGTGCATCGACGGCCGCGCCCTGCCGTTCTTGACCTTGGAGACGTACGGCTCCTTGTAGCCCGTGGCGTCGGCCAGTTGACGCTGGGTGGCACCCCGGTGGGCCAGCGCCGCCTCCACCTCGCGCCCGAACCACTCCAGGCCGTTCGCAGGCTCACCGTTCAACTCGGGTGATGGTTCGGTCATCCGTTCAACTCCCGTTCTTTCCAGGCCGGTTGGAAACGCTTTTGCCCTGGTCAGCGTACGTCGTGACGGTAATGCTGGGAGCACAGAACGTAAGTATCCGCCCCGTGTGAGGGACGGATGAACGACGATGAACGGAGTGGCTGACCATGGAGACGTCACGCGGTCGGCAGGAGTCGGCACGGGACAGGATCAGTGAAGCCGAGTGGGCGTGCGGGGAGTTGCGGGACGCGCTCGGGCAGGCCGGGGTGACGTTGCCCTCGCTCGGCCTCGATCCCGTCTCCTTCGCGGGGAACGGGATGAACGGGCTGCCCGTGCTGGTCGACCTGGGGCGCTGCAACGTCGCCACGGCCCGCGCGCTCGCCGCCGCCCTCCGCCCCGGCACGGGCGAGGCGGCGCGGTGACCAGGCGGGTGTTCCGCTACGTCCCGTTCACCATCGAGCAGGACCGGTCGGCGGAACCGGAGTACGAGGCCCGTTGCGTGGCCGGTGACGAGACGGAGTGCGGGGCCGGGTCCGGCACGTACGGCGGCCCGGGGCCCGTGGAGGAGTGGCAGCGCAGGCACACCCAGGAGACCGGACATCTGCGCTACCGCCGCGACTTCGGTGACTACGCGGTGCTGCGGCCTCCCGAGCGGCCCGCGGGACTGCCCCAACGGACCGGTACGCGCGGGGGGTTGGCGTGATGTTCGCCCCGTCGGTCGAGCGGCCCTGGCGCGACGGGTGGCCCCTGGTCGCGCAGCCGGACGACGGCAACGGGTGGGAGGCGGGCGAGTGCTGGCTGTTCTGCCGCCGTACGGGCGTGGCCGTGCTGTGGGTCGGCTCGGTGATCACACCGGGGGCCACGGGCGATGTGTACGCCTGCGGCGCCTGCCTCGCCGAGCTGGAGCGGATGGTCCGCGTCAGGGCGCACGGCCTGGACCGGTCCGAGGGCCGTACCCCGGCACCGCCTCCCACCCTCGCCGTGCCGACCGGGCCGCCCCCACCGCCCGCCCTGCCCGGTGACCGTTCCGGCGGTCGCCACCGCGCACCCCGCCGGTCCCGGGACAAGGACGCCAAGTCGACCGGCACCGGTATCCGCGGCCGCGCGTGCGAGCACCGCTGGACCGAGCTGCGCGGCGGCAAGACCCACTGCCAGGACTGCCACGCCCAGCTCTACCTGTGACCGCCGCCCCACCCGGACCCGGCTGCCATCGACTCGGCGGCCGGTTCCCGCCCGCGCCGCCTACCGCGCGACCGTCGACACCCCTTCGTAGCCGGGGACCTCACGCGGGTCGCGTACGCCGGGGCCGATGTAGCGGGCGGAGGGGCGGACCAGGCGGCCGGTACGTTTCTGCTCCAGGATGTGGGCGGCCCAGCCGGCGGTGCGGGCGCAGGTGAACATCGAGGTGAACATGGACGCCGGGACCTCCGCGAAGTCCAGCACGATCGCCGCCCAGAACTCCACGTTGGTGGCGAGGACGCGGTCCGGGCGGCGCGCGTGCAGCTCCGCCAGCGCCGCCTTCTCCAGCGCCTCCGCCACCTCGTAGCGCGGCGCGCCCAACTCCCGTGCCGTGCGCCGCAGTACCCGGGCCCGTGGGTCCTCCGCCCGGTACACGCGGTGCCCGAAGCCCATCAGCCGCTCACCGCGGTCCAGGGCGCCGCGGACATAGGCGTCGGCGTCCCCGGTCCGCTCGATCTCCTCGATCATGTGCAGCACACGGGACGGGGCCCCGCCGTGCAGCGGCCCGGACATGGCGCCCACCGCGCCCGACAGCGCCGCCGACACATCGGCGCCGGTGGAGGCGATGACGCGGGCGGTGAACGTGGAGGCGTTCATGCCGTGTTCGGCGGCGGACGTCCAGTAGGCGTCGACCGCGGCCACATGCTTCGGGTCGGGCTCGCCCCGCCAGCGGCGCATAAAGCGCTCGGTGACGGTGGACGCCTGGTCGATCTCCCGCTGCGGCACCATCGGCCGCTGCTGCCCGCGCGCGGACTGCGCCACGTACGACAGGGCCATCACCGCGGCTCTGGCGAGGTCGTCGCGGGCCTGTTCGGCGTCGATGTCGAGCAGCGGTTTCAGGCCCCACACGGGGGCGAGCAGGGCGAGCGCGGACTGCACGTCCACCCGGACGTCACCGGAGTGCACGGGGATGGGGAAGGGCTCGGCGGCCGGCAGCCCCGGGTCGAAGGCGCCGTCGACCAGCAGCCCCCACACATGGCCGAAGTCGACCTGGCCGACCAGGTCCTCGATGTCGACGCCCCGGTACCGGAGGGCGCCGCCCTCCTTGTCCGGCTCGGCGATCTCCGTCTCGAACGCGACGACTCCCTCAAGTCCGGGTACGAAGTCGGACATCAGGCGGCTCCTTGGTTCTGCCCGCGGGACGCGGAGGCTGTCGGGACAGTGCACGGGTCCTGGGACGGTGCACGCGCGGCGGGCCCCCTGGGACGTGGACGCCCGGTCCGGATCCCCGGCCCGCTGGGGCCCGCCCGGCAGGGCAGGTCCCGGGCTCGTGGTCCGGTCCGCTCCTCCCGTCATGCCCCGTGGGCGGGCTCATCACCCCACCCGGTTCCGGCGGGCTGCCGAGGCGGTACGGGAGACGCGGGTGCGGGGTGGGGCGGGCGGTGCGGCAGGATGACCGGGTGACCGACCCCGCCGCGATGCGCAAGCAGTACCGAACCGAGGGCCTCGCAGAGGACGAGCTGGCCGCCGATCCGATGGAGCAGTTCGCCCGCTGGTTCCGGGACGCCACCCTGGCCGTGGAGGGGGGCGTGCTCTACGAGCCGAACGCCATGGTGGTCTCCACCGCCGACGCCGAGGGCCGCCCCAGCTCCCGCACCGTCCTGCTGAAGCAGTACGACGCCCGCGGCTTTGTCTTCTTCACCAACTACACCTCGCGCAAGGGCCGCGACCTGGCGGAGAACCCGCATCTGGCGCTGCTCTTCCCCTGGCACCCGATGGCCCGCCAGGTCCTCGTCACCGGCACCGCCACCCGCACCGGCCGGGACGAGACCGCCGGCTACTTCCGCACCCGCCCACACGGCTCGCAACTCGGCGCCTGGGCCAGCGCCCAGTCCGCGGTACTCGGATCGCGCGAGGAACTCGACGGCGCGTACCGGGAGTTGGCGGAGCGCTATCCGGAGGGCGAGAAGGTGCCGGTGCCGCCGCACTGGGGCGGCTACCGGGTGGCGCCGCGGACCGTGGAGTTCTGGCAGGGACGGGAGAACCGGCTGCACGACCGGCTCCGCTACCGCCGTAGCGAGAACGGCACCGGCTGGCTGGTGGAACGCCTCAGCCCGTGACCGGCGCGGGGCGCGGGGGACCCGGGAACGCAGACGACCCGCGGGCCATGGTCCCTGCCCGCCGTGTGGCGGGAGGGAGCCGGCCGGACGTACCGGCGGCCCGCGGATCGGGTGACTGCGTGGAATTGGCCGGCTGCGCGCATCGATCGCACGCGGGTCCGGCACCGCACTGAGTGTGATGACGGGCCGCTAGCCCGCAGTCACCTCTCCCGTCCGGTTTGTCATCATCTGCCGAACCACCTCCCTTCCGAGTGGTTCCAGCCTAGACACCCGTGCCCGTCCCGCTCAAGGCTTTTGTTTCGGGGCAGCCCGCCGCCCCGCGCCCCGTACCCGCCGCCGTCCCGTACCTCACCGGACGGTGGCCGCTTGTTCACCACCGCGGAAGCGAGTTGAATGATCCGCAGTGACAGCGATCGGCCCCCAGGGGGCCGGCAGGGGGTGCCTGGTGAGTGCTTCCAGACGCGGCGGAGCCACCGATGAGCTGGGCCCGCAGGGGCCGGAGCCGGACGGGGACGGATCGGAGCTGCTCGCCGCCCTCCTCGACGGTATGGACGCCGCCCTCTGCGCCTTCGACGCCGACGGTGTCGTCACCCACTGGAACCGCGAGGCGGAACGGATCCTCGGCTGGACCGCCGCCGAGGCCGTCGGCCGCCGCGGCCTCGCCGACTGGGCGGTGCGCAGCGCCGACGCCGCCGAGGTGGAGCAGCGGCTGCTGTCCGCGATGAGCGCCCCCGGCCGGCAGGTGCACGAGTTCGCCCTGCTCACCAAGGACGGCGGCCGCGTCCTGGTACGCACCCAGTCCGCCGCGGTCCCCGGCCGGGACGGCAAACCCGCCGGGGTGTACTGCGCCTTCAGCGAGGTGCACACCCAGATAGACCTGGAGCGCTCCATCGCGCTCAGCGAGGCCCTCTTCCAGGACGCCGCCTGGGGAGTCGTCCTGGTCGACGCAGATCTGCGGCCCGCCGTCGTCAACGACCACGCGGCCCGCGCCCTGGGCTCCGGCCGCACCGCGCTCCTCGGCCGCCCGCTGGGCGAGCTGCTCGCCGAGGGCGTGGAGGAGCTGGAGAGCGCCTTCACTCATGTACTGGGCGAGGGCGCGCCGCCCGCACCGGCCGAGATGTGGGTGCGGCTGCGCGAGGGCGCGGCGGACGGGCAGCGGGACAGCGGGGACGACGGGCGGCGCTGCTGGCGCAGCGGTTTCCTGCGGCTGGCCTCGCCGCTCGCCGAGGAGCCCGTGCCGCTGGGCGTCGGCTGGCTCTTCCTGGATGTGACGGACGCCAAGCGGACCGAGCAGGACGCGGCCCGGGTGCGTTACCGGGCACACCAGTTGCACCGCGGGCTGCGGGCCGCCGCCGAGTGCGAGGACCCGGCGGAGGCGGCCGCGGTCCAACTGGACTTCGCCCTGGCCGGGTTCGCCGATCACGCGCTGGTCGACCTGGTGGCGGGCGGACGGGACGAGACGGAGCAGCCGGAGGAGACGGAGCCGGCGGGCGGTGGGGCGGCGGACACCGGGGCCGCGCCGCGGCTGGTGCGGCGGCTGGCCACCCCGTCCGGTACGCCGGGGGCGGCGGCACCGGCCGGGCGGGCTGGTCTGCCGGTGGCGTATCCGGCGGGGCATCCGGCGTTGCAGAGCATCTCCCGGGAGGGCGCGGTGCGGGCCACGGTGGGCGAGCTGCCGCCGGAGCGGGCCCGGGTGTGGGCCGCCGCCCGCCAGTGGCCGCCCGACACGGTGCACGCACTCTGCGCGGTACTGCGCAGCCGCGGCCGCACCCTCGGCGTGGTGACCTTCCTGCGCGCCGCCTCCCGCGCCTCCTTCGAACGCCATGACGTCCCGTACGCGGAGAGCGTCGCGCTGCACCTCGGGGTCGCCCTGGATCTGGGGGCCGCGGCGGACCTGGGGGAGCGGCAGCGGGATCAGGGGCGGTAGAAGATCCGGTCGCGGTACTCGGACATGATGCGGCCGTTCCACTCGTGGCCGCCGTCCACATTGCCGGAGCGGAGCAGCGGCGGCTCGATCCCGCGGTCCGCCAGCTCCCCGGCCGCGGTCGCCATCACGGCCTGGAGCAGCGCACTGGTGACGACGGTGGACGCGGGCGCGAACGGCGCCGGGATGTTCTCCGCGGTCAACTCCGCGTCGCCGACCGGGATCTTGCTGTCCAGCACCAGATCGCAGTGGTCCCGCAGGAAGGTGCCGGAGCTGTGCCGGGAGCCGGTGGTGTCGGCGTAGGCGACGGAGGTCACGCCGATCACGCGCAGCCCGAGGGCGCGGGCGTTCAGCGCCATCTCCACCGGCAGCGGGTTCCGCCCCGACAGCGAGATGATCACCAGCAGGTCGCCGGAGCGGGCGGGGCTGGAGTCGAGTACGGCGGCGGCCAGCCCGTCCACCCGTTCCAGCGCGGAGCCCAGCGTCGCCGGCACCACGTCCACCCCGACCGCGCCGGGCACCGCCAGCAGGTTCATCAGGGCGAGGCCGCCGGCCCGGTAGACCACGTCCTGGGCGGCGAGCGAGGAGTGGCCGGCGCCGAAGGCGAAGAGGCGGCCGCCGTCGGCCACCGTGTCGGCGATCAGCGTCCCGGCCGCCCGGACGGCCTCGGCCTCCTCGTCGCGTACCCGGTTCAGCAGGCCGATCGCGGCGTCGAAGAACCGGTCTGCCAGTCGGCCGTCGCTCATCGGCGCAGCTCCCTCGTGGGTGGGGTGGTGGGCGGTGTGCCGCCGATCACGGTGCGGTCTGGACCACTGCGGTGTCAATACGGTGAGACCGGCGCGGACGCGGCGGAACGCGGGGGAGTACGGTGCCGTTCCCACGGGGCGGTCCGGTTGTCTGCGGTATGCGTCAGAATTGACGGCAGGGCCAGCGCATGTGCCGGTGTCGGATCACCGGGCGTCAAAGGCAGAGCTAATCGAGGGGCACCTATGTCCGGACTGATCGACACCACGGAGATGTACCTCCGCACCATCCTCGAACTGGAGGAGGAAGGTGTGGTGCCCATGCGCGCCCGGATCGCCGAGCGGCTCGACCAGAGCGGTCCCACGGTCAGCCAGACCGTGGCCCGGATGGAGCGCGACGGCCTGGTAGCCGTCGCCAGCGACCGCCATCTGGAGTTCACCGAGGAGGGCCGCCGCCTCGCCACCCGCGTGATGCGCAAGCACCGCCTCGCCGAGTGCCTGCTGGTCGATGTGATCGGCCTGGAGTGGGAGCAGGTGCACGCGGAGGCCTGCCGCTGGGAGCATGTGATGAGCGAGGCGGTGGAGCGCCGTGTACTGGAGCTGCTCCGCCACCCCACCGAGTCGCCGTACGGCAATCCCATCCCGGGCCTGGAGGAGCTGGGCGAGTCCGATCTGGCGGATCCCTTCCTCGACGAGGGCATGGTCTCGCTGGCCGAGCTGGCCCCCGGCGCCGACGGGATGACGGTCGTGGTGCGCCGCATCGGCGAGCCCATCCAGACCGACGCCCAGCTCATGTACACCCTGCGACGGGCCGGAGTGCAGCCCGGCGCGGTGGTGAGCGTCAACGAGTCGGCGGGCGGCGTCCTGGTCGGCAGCAGCGGCGAGGCGGCCGAGCTGCACGACGAGATCGCCTCCCACGTGTTCGTGGCGAAGCGCTGACGGTTCGCCGCCGGGGCGTCGGTGGTCGGGCGGTTGCGCGGACGGTAAAGGGTCCCGGCGCCCGAGGGCGCCGGGACCCGTCCTCCCCGGTGCCGACCCGGAGCCCCGAGCTCCCAGGGTCAGCCCTTCGGACCTCTTTCCCCGAGTGGTCCGCCCTCCCGTGGAAGAACTCCCCGCAGACGCCCGCGCCAATCCCGCCGGGCTGTCACTCATACGGGCGGCGTTGACCGCCGACCCGGACGTTGCGAACGGAAGTTCGGTAGCGTGCGACGCCTCGATGTGACGGGTGAGGGTGAAGTGCCCCTGGCGGCCTGGGAGTTCACCGCACCGCCCCCCAGCGACCCTCACCCCCGGCTGACCGCGGCGAGAATCTCCGGGAGGCGGGCCGCGGTGCGCGGGGCGGAGAGGCGCAGGCCGAGCAGCGCGGCGGCTGTGCCGTATGCCGTGCCGAGGGGGAGGAGGAGCCAGGACCAGGAGGTGGCGCCTGACAGGTGCAGCCAGATCGTGAGGCCCAGCAGCGGGGCGCAGATCAGGGCCGCGGCCACCATGCCGCCCATGATGGACATCCAGGCCAGGCCCGCCTGGCCGGGGGCGACGTTCTTGAAGCCCTCCTGCGGGATCGAGTACGGGAAGGCCGCCGAGGACCAGGCGCCGGTCGCTATCATCGCGCCGAGCAGGGCGAAGGACAGGCCCATGACCTCGGGCAGGCCCTGCCATCTGCCGAGCAGTGCCGAGGTCAGTGCCGAGACGAGGGCCGCGTACGGGACGGTGACCACGGCAAGTGCCCAGGCGCGGCCGCACAGTTCGAGGAAGGCGTCCCGTGGGGAGGAGATGGTGGCCGCCACCATCCAGAACGCGGAGCCGTCCTGCCCGAACTGGTTGTACATCTGCATCCCGAGCATCCCCGCCGCGAAGCAGGCGAAGTACACCGAGCCCGAGCCCTGGGCCGCGTTCACCACCGGGACGAGGAGTCCGACGGCGAGCGAGGTCACCCAGCCCGCCTTCGTCTTGGGGTCCCGCCACACATAGCGCAGGGTGCGGGCGGCGGCGGTGCCGGGGCGGCCGGGGGGCAGCAGCCGGGAGGCGGCGCCCGACCGGCCGGAGTCCCGCCGCTTCGGTCCGGCGGCGGCCAGGGTGGAGCCGTCCGGTGCCGTCATCAGCTTGGTCAGGGAGCGGCGCCACATCACCAGCAGTGCCGCCAGCATCGCCGCGCAGAGCGCCAGTTGGAGCGCGGCTCGGCCGTAGGAGCCGGCTCCCGCCGAGTGCACCGCGCCGAGTGCGGAGGCGGGCGGCAGCCAGTGGAGCACGTCCACCAGCGGATCGAGCCGGTCCATTCCGCCGACCTGGCCCAGGCGCTGGGCGGCGAGGTTCACCACCTGTGCGCCGACGGCGATGATCAGGCCGGAGGCCACCGCCAGGTCGCGGCCGCGGCGGGAGGACAGCAGCCGGGTGTTGGCCGCGGCCACCGTCCGCGCCAGCGCCACACAGGTCAGCAGTACGAGGACCAGCGCCACCACGCCGACCGTCCAGGCGGCGGCGCCGTGGGCCAGGGCCACCACCGAACCGGCCGCCAGGAGCAGTGTGAACAGCGGCCCGATGCCCACCAGGGACGACACCAGCAGCGCCCGTACCAGCGGGGCGGGCCGCAGCGGCAGCATCACCAGCCGGGTCGGGTCCAGTGTCTCGTCGCCGCTGGGGAAGAACAGCGGCATCACTGCCCAGCCCAGCGCCAGTACCTCGGTGAGCAGCAGCACCACCGCGGGCGCGTGCGCCGAGCCGCGCAGCAGGGTCAGACCCGCCAACTGGCCCACCGCCACCAGCAGTACCAGCACCAGCGAGGCCACGTACGCGGCCCGGTGGCCCGCCGAGCGGCGCAGCCCGTTGCCGAGCAGGGTCAGCTTGAGCCGCACCATCAGCGCGGTCAGCCGCGCCGTGCCCACCTCGGCGGCCGTGGGCGCCGGGCCGCCGGTCACCGGGCCGTGCAGCGCGGGTCCGTTCGCCGTGCCGCTCATCGGGGACCGCCGCCCAGCCAGTCCAGGGTGGCCCCGTCGTCCCGCTCGCGGGCGCCCACCAGTTCCAGGAAGGCGGCCTGGAGGGTGGGGGCGTCGCCGCGTACCTCGGCCAGTGGGCCCTGGGCGCGGATGGTGCCCGCGGCCAGTACCGCGACCCAGTCGCACAGCGACTCCACCAGCTCCATCACATGGCTGGAGAAGACGACGGTCGCCCCGGAGGCCGTGTACCGCTCCAGTACGCCGCGGATGGTCTGCGCGGACACCGGGTCCACACCCTCGAACGGCTCGTCCAGGAAGACCACTTCGGGATTGTGCAGCAGTGCCGCGGCCAGCCCGATCTTCTTCCGCATCCCGGTCGAGTAGTCCACCACCAGCTTGTGCTGCGCGCCCGACAGGCCCAGTACGTCCAGGAGTTGGGTGGCCCGCTGGTCGGTCTCCCTGCCGGGCAGACCGCGCAACCGGCCGGTGTAGGCGAGGAGTTCGCGTCCGGACAGCCGCTCGAAGAGGCGCAGCCCCTCCGGCAGCACCCCGATCCGGGCCTTCACCGCCGGAGGGTCGCGCCACACGTCGTGGCCGACGATCTCCACGGTGCCCTCGTCGGGCCGGAGCAGGCCGGTGATCATGGACAGGGTGGTCGTCTTGCCGGCGCCGTTCGGACCGACCAGGCCGATGAAACGGCCGGCCGGCAACTCCAGATCGATACCGGCCACCGCGGTCTGGGCGCCGAAGCGCTTCCAGAGACCGTGGACGCGGACGGCGGCTGTGGGGGCCTCGGTCACGGGTCACCTTCCGGATCGGTGGTGCGATGCGGACGGCCCGAGGGCCGCCCCGACCGACCCTACGGCCCCGCCGGCCCCCGCGGCTGAGCCCCCCGCTCCGGCTCAGCCAACTCCCGGGTACCGCAACGGACTTGGCCCGCTGACCGGTACGGCCTACGCCCGTGCCTCGCGGGCGCAGGCGTAGGCGAGCGGGGGGACGACCTCCTCCGCGTCCGGCAGCCAGCGGTTGGCATCGGTGGGGCGGCGGGCCCACTGGACGGGGCCGCGGCCGCCGAGGCGCGTCGGCGGGGCCGCCAGCCAGCCGCCCTCCCCCAGGGCGGCCAGCCGCAGCGCGGACGGGGCCCAGCCCAGCCGCCGTACCAGGCTCGCGGTCCTGGCCGCGCCGCCCGGCAGGACCAGGAACTGCATCCTGCCGTCCGGAGTGCAGACCACCGGGCCCGCCTGGACGCCCTGCCGCTCCATCCGGGCCAGCGCCAGGAACCCGGCGCCCTCCGGCACCTCCAGTACGTCGAAGGTGCGGCCGGTCGGCAGCAGTACCGAGGCCCGCGGCTGCCGCTGCCACATCCGGCGCACCGTATGGGCGCTGCCGGTGGCCAGCCCCGCCCAGTCGGACTGCGCCGGGTGCGCCCCCGGTGCCGCGCAGGCCGCCGCCCCGCAGGAGCAGCGCTGCCCGCCGCCCGCCGCCACCAGCCAGGTACCGGGGAAGACCTCCCAGTGCCGCTCCTGGGCGCAGCGCACCGCGGCCTCCTCGAAGCTCCCGTCCTCCGCCGAACTCGCCCCGCCCGTACGGCCGTTCGCCGCCGGCTCACCGCGCTGCCCGGGGATCGGCGCCTCACCCGGCGCGCTGTCGGTCGGTACGGCCTCGGTCGGTGCGGAGTCGGTGGCTCCCATGGTCTCTTCCACGCCCTCTCAACTCCCGCCGCCACCAGGGGTTACGGCCCGTCCACACCGCCGCGCCGGGACACAGCGCCGCTCCGGGGGCGCACGGATGCACGCACGGGGGCGCGCACGGGCAGCGGGGCGGGACGCCGGGTAGCCACCGGGAGCAGACCCGACCGGGCGGGACCCGGTCCATCCGACCGGTGCGAGGCCGGGCGCCGAGAGCGGTGCCCGGCGGCGCACCGCCTTCCAGGGGGTAGGACGCCATGGCCGCAAGGCCCCTCGTAGCGCGGCAGCCGAACGAACGGCTGCAGGCGCTCATCCAGGAAGCCGGCTGCTCCAACGCAGGGCTGGCCCGCCGGGTCAACCTGTGCGGCGCCGAGCACGGCCTCGACCTGCGCTACGACAAGACGTCCGTGGCGCGCTGGCTGCGCGGCCAGCAGCCGCGCGGCCGGGCCCCGTCCGTGATCGCGGAGGCCCTCGGCCGCAAGCTGGGCCGCGCCGTCACCCTGGACGAGATCGGTATGGCGGGCGGCCGCAATCTCGCCTCCGGCGTCGGCCTCACCTTCGCGCCCACCGTGCCCGGCGCCATCGAGCAGGTCGCCGAGCTGTGGCGGAGCGACGTGGGGCGGCGGGAGTTCCTCACCGGCTCCGAGGTGGCCGCCTCCGCCCTGGTGGAGCCCAGCCGCGACTGGCTGATCTCCGCCCCCGACCAGCAGGTGGCCCGCAGCAGCGGCGCCCATGTCGGCCCGAGCGATGTGGCCGCCGTCCACGCCATGACGCAGTCCCTCGTCGACCTGGACCACCAGTACGGCAGCGGTCAGGTGCGGCCGGTGGTGGTGCACTACCTCAACAGCGTCGTCGCCGGGATGCTCGGCGGCTCCTACCGGGAAGACACCGGGCGCGAACTCTTCGCCGCGGCCGCCCGGTTGACCGAACTCGCCGGCTATATGGCCGTCGACACCGGCCGCCCCGGCCTCGCCCAGCGCTACTACATCCAGGCGCTGCGCCTCGCCCAGGCCGCCGGGGACCGCGGCTACGGCGGCTATGTGCTCGCCGCGTCCATGAGCCATCTCGCCGCCCAGCTCGGCACCCCGCGGGAGATCGCCCAACTCGCCCGCGCCGCACAGGAAGGCGCCCGTGGCCGGGTCACCCCGCGTGCCGAGGCCATGTTCCACGCCGCGGAGGCCCGCGGCCACGCCCTGCTCGGCGACGACCGCGCCACCCGGGACGCCGCCTCCCGTGCCACGGACGCCCTGGAGCGGGCCGACGGGCAGGACGACCCGGTGTGGATCGCCCACTTCGATCACGCCTATCTGGCCGACGAGTTGGCGCACTGCCACCGCGATCTCGGGCAGGGCCGGGCCGCCGAGGAGCAGGCCCGCACCGCTCTCGACGGGCACCCCGCGACCCGGGTGCGGCGGCGGGCCATCGGACATCTGGTGCTGGCCGCGGCCCATCTCCAGCAGAACGAGGTGGAGGAGGCCTGCGCCGTGGGCGGCCAGGCCGTCGCCCTCCTCGGCACGGTCCGCTCCGGCCGCGGCGCCGAGTACGTGGAGGACCTGCGCGAACGCCTCATCCCCTTCCGACGCGAGCCCGCCGTACGGGACTTCACCGCCCGGCTGGACCTGGGGGAGGCCGCCTGAGCGGGGCCGGCGGGGCCCGGTGAGCCGGGGCGGATACAGCGCAGCCGTGGCCGGAACCGTTACACGTCCCGGCCGCGGCGGCCCCCGGTCCCTGGGCGCGTAGCCCGGCGCGCCCGGCAACCGGTAGCGTGATCCGACGATTCCACAGGTTCCCCAGATGAGGAGTCCCGGTGACGCAGAGCGGACAGGGCGACGACCAGCGCCTCCCCTCGGTGCGGCCAGCACAGGAAGGCATCGTGCTGCCCGCCGATGGGAGCGAGCCGCTGATGCCCGGGGCCGCCGGTGCCCAGACGACCCCGGCGGGCGGCGCCCCCTGGGGTGAGCCCTGGGGCCCGCAGGGCGGCGCCCCGCAGACCGCACCCGGGGGTTCCTGGGGCGAGGGCCAGGCCTGGGACGGCCGGCAGACCGACGGATACCCGCAGCGGCAGCCCGGCGCCCACCCTTCGCAGTCCCTCCCGGACGACGCCCCCACCGGCCCCCTGCCCCCGGTCACCGCCGGCCCCCTCCCCGGAGAACTCCCGGGCGAGCTGCCCGGCCGGCCCCCCGGACAGGACACCGGCGGCTACGGCAGCCATCGCGCACCCGGCGCCCACGCCCGCCCCGCGGCCCCCGAACTCCCGGGCGCCCACGCCCCGTTCGCGAATCCCGGCATGTCCGGCATGTCCGACCCTTATGCGGCGCCCGGGAGTTCGGCGACGCCCGACGGGTACGGTGCGGGCACCGATGGGTACGGCATCCCGGGTGGCGGTGACTCCGAGGCCACCCAGTACCTCGATCCGATCGCGTCCGGCGGGCCCGGTGCGCTGCCGCCCGAGGCGGGCGGCCCCGGGGCCCTGCCGCCGGAGGCGGGGGACCAGTCCACCACCTTCCTCGGCCGGGTGCCCGGCGGGCGGTCCGGCGCCCCCGCTCCGATGCCGGGCGCGGCCCCGCTGCCCGGCGGCCGAATACCCGGCGCCGAGGACAGCGAGGCCACCCAGCACCTTCCGCCGGTGCCGGCCGAGCCCTACGGGGTGCGGCCCGGGGTGCCCGGCGAGCGGCAGCCGCCCGCCGAGTTCGACAGCCTCTTCCGCAGCGAGTCCGACGTCCCGGCCTCCACCCAGCAACTGCCGCGGTTCGCCCCGCCGCCCGACCGGGGACACCAGCCGGGTCCGGCCGAACCGGAGTTGCCGCGGCGGCGCGGTCCCAGTTCCAAGGTGCCGCTGCTGGCCGCGGCCGGTATCGGCATCGTGGTCCTCGGTGTCTGCGCGGGCGCCCTGATCGGCACTTCGGGCGGCGGCGACAAGAAGAAGGACGACCGGCAGGCGGTCTCCGCCACCGCCCCCGCCGACTCCCCGTCACCGTCCGTGGACCCGGCGAAGAAGCAGGCCGTCGCCCTCGACAAGCTGCTCGGGGACAGCAGCAACAGCAGGCAGAGCGTCATCAACGCCGTTGCCGCCATCAAGAGTTGCAAGAACCTCGGCAAGGCCGCGAGCGATCTGCGGGCCGCCGCCGGGCAGCGCAACGACCTGGTGACCCGCCTCGGCGACATCCCCGTCGACAAGCTGCCCGACCACAACCGCCTCACCAACTCGCTCACCAGCGCCTGGCGGGCGTCCGCCTCGGCCGACAGCCACTACGCGGGCTGGGCCGACCAGGTCGGCGGCAAGCACGGCTGCCACAAGGGGCAGGCGAAGTACACCGGGCAGGCCGCCGCGGGCAACAAGGCGAGCGGCGAGGCCACCAAGGCCAAGCGCCAGGCGTCCGTCCTCTGGAACCGCATCGCCGACCGCTACGGCCTGACGCCCCGCAACCCCACCCAGCTCTGAGCACCCCACGCCCGCCCGCCGCAGGCCAACGCCCGCCCCACCGGCGGGGGTTGGCCGCCGACGCGGCGGGCGCAGGCGTCTTAGGCGGAGAGCGGGCGGGCGCTCTCGTCGGTGGCCTCGGTGACGTCCGGGTAGACCTCGAAGAGGCGGCGGACGCCGAGGGCGGCGAGGACCCGGTTCACATGCGAGCCCTCCTCGGCGCCCCGGGCCGGCAGCACCACCCGCAGCCGGCCGCTGCACGAGTGCATCAGCCGGCGGCTGGCGATCAGTACGCCCACACCGCTGGAGTCGCAGAAGAAGACATCGGACAGATCGAGCACGACATCGTGCCGCCCCTCGGCGACCGCCGCGTGAACCCACTGGCGCAGCAGGGGCGAGGTCACCAGGTCCATCTCGCCGGACACCCGCAGCACGGCCCAGCCGCCCTGCTCGCCGTCGGTCACCTTGAGCGCCACGCCGCATCGCCTCCCGCTCGCCGTTCCGGAAGCGGTGTTATCACTTCCATCTGCGCGGCTGCCCCGCCGCTCTCCCATGAAACACCAGCACGGCGACCCGCCGCGCATCCCGTTCACCTCCCCACCGATCCGGCCCCCTATACCACCGAATCCGCGCCACGTCCCGAAGGCACGGGGCAAAGCGGGAAAGCAGGGCGCGTCACAGGTCCCGGGCACTACATTCGAGGGAGCGGATGGGGCACCCTGGAGCCCACCGCGACGCCCGTCGCGGCGGCCCGCCGCACAGGGAACGGGCAGGCGAGGGGAGGGGAGCCCGGTATGGCGAGGAGCACACCGCCCCGCTGGGACCGCGCGATGCAGCAGCGGCTGGCCCGTGGCGAGGCCACCGCGCTCGGCGAGCTGTACGACCGCTTCGCCTCCCTGGTGCACGGCCTGGCCCACCGCGTCCTGGACGACGAGGAGGCCGCCGACCGCATCACCCGCGAGGTCTTCATCCGCGTCTGGGAGGACCCCGAGGCCTACGACCCGCGGCAGGGCCCGCTGCGGTCCTGGCTCGCCACCCTCACCCACCGGCTCGCCGTGCAGCGGCTGCGCACTACGGAGGCCGCCGCCCTGGCCCGCGGCGGCCCCGGCACCACCGAGGACCTGGAGCGCAAGGTGCGGGGCGCCTCCGCCGCCGCCCGCGCCGACTACATCGTCACCTCGATGCCCGCCCCGCTGCGCGCCGCCCTGGAACTGGCCTACTTCCAGCGGCGGGACTACCGGCAGACCGCCCGGGACCTGGGCGTCACCGAGGACGAGGCGCGCCGTCGGCTCCGGCTCGGCCTCCAACTCCTCGCCACCGCGCACGACTCGGGCCAGGCCGCCGCCCCCGGCCGCCCCGGCCACGGGAGGACCCTGTGAGCCACGCCGACCGCTACGAGCCCTTCGAGGAACCGGACGACGAGAACGGGCCACCCGACCCGTACCGGCCGCCGTACCCCTTCGAGCCCTCGCATCCGTATCTGCCGCGGCCGCCCGCCCAGGCCAAGGGGCCCGGCGGGGTGCCGCGCATACCCATGCCGCGGTCCGCCGTGGAGGACTCGGGGCGGGCCCTGCCGGAGCCGGAGCCGGCCCCGCTGGAGCCGCTGCCGCACCCGGTGCTGAAGTCGCTGCTGGGTGCCTGGGCGCTGGCCGCGTGCTCCCCGCAGGAGTCGGCCGCCGTGGAGGAGCACCTCGGCGAGTGCGGCCCCTGCGCCGAGGAGGCGCTGCGGCTGCGGGACGCGGTGGGCCTGCTGCACCCCGCGGAGAGCCTCGACCTCGACCCGACGCTGCGCACCCGCGTCCTGGAGAGCTGCCTGGACCGCCGCCCGCCGCGCATCCCGGTCCCCCCGTGGGCCGCGCCCTACGACGCGGAGACGGCCCGCCTCGACGCCCTGCTCAAGGACATCGGCGACGCCGAGTGGCACACCCCGGTACGGCTCGGCTGGTACGAGGACGACGGCTCGCGCAGCCGGCGTACCACCGTCGCCGGGGTCATCGCGCATCTGCTGGCGGTCGACGGACTGGTGGCCCTCGTCCTCGGGCTGGAGGACCCGCTGGGCGCGGACACCCCGCTCGGGCTGACCCGGCTGGAACGCACCGAGGCCGCCTGGCGGGCCGGCGGCAGCCCGCCCACCCGCGAGGTGCGCGGCCCGTGGCGGGAGCAGAGCCACCACCTGGTGCGCACCGCCGCCGTCGCCGCGGGCGACGGCGCGGGCAGCGGCGCCCGCGGCGGGCTGCCCGTGCCGGGGGAGCGGGGACCGCTGCCGCTGCGGGACGTCCTGGTGGAGCGGGCCTTCGAGTGCTGGATACACGCGGACGACATCGCGCAGGCCGTGGACTACCCGTACGAGCCGCCCGCGCCGCGGCATCTGCACGGCATGATCGATCTGGCGGCGCGGCTGCTGCCGGGGATGCTCGCCGAGCGGCGCCGCAGCGGTCTCGCCGCACCGGCCCGGGAGGCGGCCGGCGCGGGCCGCAGTCTGCGGCTGGAGATCGAGGGGGCCGGCGGCGGCGAGTGGCTGGTGTCGCTGGACGGCCCGCGGCCGGACGGCACCGCGGAGCAGCAGGTGGCCCATGTGGCGCTGGACGCGGTGGAGTTCTGCCGGCTGGCCGCCGGGCGGGTGCCGCCGTGCGAGGCCGCCGCGGGCGGCACCGGCGACCGGGCCGCGATCAAGGACCTGCTGACCGCGACGGCCGCCCTCAGCCGCCTCTGACCTGACCTAGGGGGCGGGCCGCCGGGGTCAGGGGAAGACGACGGTGCGTCGCCCGTTGAGCAGGATGCGGTGCTCGGCGTGCCACTTCACGGCTCGCGCCAGCGCCTGGCACTCGACGTCCCGGCCCACCGCGACCAGTTGCTCCGGCGTCACGTCGTGGCCCACCCGCTCCACCTCCTGCTCGATGATGGGGCCCTCGTCGAGGTCGGCGGTGACGTAGTGCGCGGTCGCCCCGATCAGCTTCACCCCGCGGGCGTGCGCCTGGTGGTAGGGCTTGGCGCCCTTGAAGCTCGGCAGGAAGGAGTGGTGGATGTTGATGATGCGGCCGCTGAGCTGCTTGCACAGGTCGTCGGAGAGCACCTGCATATAGCGGGCCAGCACCACCAGTTCCACGTTCTCCTCGCGGACCAGCTCCAGCAGTTGCGCCTCCGCCTGCGCCTTGGTGTCCCGGGTGACCGGAATGTGGTGGAACGGCACGTCGTAGGAGGCGGCCAGCTCGGCGAAGTCGGTGTGGTTGGAGACCACGGCGACGATCTCCACCGGGAGCGCGCCCGAACGGGACCGGAACAGCAGGTCGTTGAGGCAGTGGCCGAACTTGCTGACCAGCAGCACCACCCGCATCCGGTGGCCGGCCCGGTGCATCTGCCAGTCCATCTGGAAGGAGTCGCCGACCGCCGCGAAGCTGGCCCGCAGCTTCTCCACGGTGACCGGTGCCTGCGCCGAGAAGTGCACCCGCATGAAGAACAGCCCGGTGTCGTGGTCGCCGAACTGCTGGCTGTCCTCGATGTTGCAGCCGGTCATGAAGAGGTAGCTGGACACGGCGTGCACGATGCCCTGCTTGTCGGGGCAGGAGAGGGTGAGGACGTACTGCTCGGCGGGCGCCGGGGCGCCGGTGGACTGCTCGCTCATGCCCGCCAGAATCCCACACCCGGCGGGGGTCACGCCGGGTGCGTCATCAGCTCCAGCGCCTCCAGGGTGCGCGGTGGGACGTCCGGGTCGTCCCCGTCTCCGGCCGCGAGCCGCACATGGGCGTCCCGCGCCGCCTGCACCGCCTCCGGCCAGCCCGCGTGCTCCAGATAGGCGGTGACGGGTGCGTCCGGCCCCACCTGGTGCATGATCCGCAGCACCCGCAGCACCGCGACGTCCACCAGGGACGCCTCCTGCGGGTCGCGGAAGATGGTGCCGACGTACTTCTCGGCAGACCAGTTGTCCAGCCAGGTGTCCTCGACCAGCCGGTACACGGCGTCGGTGACATCGCCGTACTCGGTGCGGCCGGCCAGCCAGCACTCGTGCTGGAACCGGATGTCGGAGAGCATGTGCAGGGCGGAGCGGACGTTGGTGCGCCAGCGCCACCAGGGCATGTCGGTGAACGGCATACCGTCCATGGTGGCGGAGCGGCGGCCGACACGGGAAGACTTCTCCGAACCTTGCACGGTCCCCGATCGTACGTTCCCCCCTCCCGGCCACGCCCGGCCCCCCGCTGTTCACCCCGAAGTCACCGTCCGTCGACCCCCGATCACTCACGGGTTGCCCGACCGACGGCACCGTACGAGCCATGGCCGACGCCGTCCCCGGGGCCACGGGGGGCTCCGGGGACGGTGGGGTCCCGAGGCGGGTGCCGCACCCGGGCCGGAGGCCTGTCGCAGGGCTGTGGCGTGGTCGTGGCCGGGTGGGGACGAGGGGCGGCATACGCTCCGGACGAGGCCGGCCGGGGGCTGGCCGAATCCACGAGTGTGTGAGGTCCGATCGAGATGGTCAGTACCGACTACGAGCGCAGGATCGCCGCCCGGTTCGCCGGCTTCGACCAGGACGGCAACGGCCATATCGACCGCGAGGACTTCAACGCCGCGGTGCGGGCACTGCTCACCGAGTTCGGCGCCACCGCGCGCTGCGACAAGGGGCAGGCACTGTACGCCGGTGCCGAGGCCTTCTGGCAGGGCATGGCGGGCATCGCGGACCGGGACGGCGATCAGCGCATCACCCGGGAGGAGTTCCTCGGCGGTGCGGTGAAGCGGCTGCGGGACAACCCGGAGCGCTTCGCGGAGATCGCCCGCCCCTTCCTGCACGCGGTGCGCGATCTCGCCGACGCCGACGCGGACGGTGCGCTCACCGTGGCGGAGACGGTGCGGGTGCTGCGGGTGCTCGGGGTGCCGGAGGAGGCGGGGCGGGCGGCCGCCGAGTCCCTCGCGGACCCGGTGTCCGGCACGGTCGCCGAGAGTGTGGCGGTACGCGCCTTCGCGGACTACTTCACCGTTCCCGAGTGACGTGTGGCGGCTGCGTACCGTAACCACCCGGTCCTGGGCGGCGTGTGACTCCGTCACGGCCCGCAGTCACGGCCGGCTCCGGTAGCTTGGGTGGAACGCGGGACGCTTCACGTGCGGTGCGGGGATGCGGTTCCGTCCTGGTGGCGGGGCCGATTCCGGCTGGTGCGTGGGGAGTTCGGGGCAGGACGGATCAGCGTGCCGGCCTGTTCGAGTCCCCGTGCAGCGCGTCGCACAGTATGCCGCACCCGTACTCCTTCGCGCTGGAATATGCCCGAAGCGCTTGTTGAGGTGACTGTACGTCAACCATGCTGTCCCGACAGGGATCACGTTCCGTGAACCCGGTGGAGCGTCGGAGGCGCGAGGCGATGTTCCCCCCGGGGCCTTCGGGCCCGGGTGGTGTCCCAGGCCGGTTCGGATGGTGTGAGCGGTGCAGGTGCTTCAGGTACAGCTTGAGGTCGGTCCCGACCCCGCGGAGGTGGGACGGGCCAGGAGATGGGCGCGGACCCGGCTCGCCGGGTCCGGGATAGGGGAGGACGAGCCGATCGCGGACGCGCTGATCCTCATCGTCTCCGAGTTGGTCACCAACGCCGTGGTGCATACGGGCAGTTCGGCCGTACTGCGGATCCAACTGCCGCCGGCGTCGCCGCCCGGCGCCCCGTGCGCCGGGCCCGCGGGCACGGTGCGGGTGGAGGTCGCGGACGGCAGTGCCTGCCCGCCCCGGCCGCGCCACGCGGAGGGCGAGGACACCAACGGCCGCGGTCTGGAGCTGGTGGACGGGCTGGCCGACCGCTGGGGCTGGGAACCGGCCGGGGCCGGCAAGCGGATCTGGTGCGAACTCGACCGCTGCGCCCCGCCGGACGCGCCCGAGGAGACCGAGTACGCCGCGCCCGCCGCCTACCAGGTGGTCTGAGCGCCACCGCTTTCGGCGCATCCGGCACCGGACCGTCCCGTCCACAGCCTGTGGACGGAGCCCCGGCGGCCCGGCCACACGCTCAACTCGCCGTCTCCGTACGGAAGGTGCGCCGGTACGCGGTGGGGGTGACGCCCAGTGCCGACTGGAGGTGCTGGCGCATGGACTGGGCGGTGCCGAAGCCCGCCTGCTCCGCCACCCGGTCCACCGGCAGCTCGCTCGACTCCAGCAACTGCCGTGCCCGCTCGACGCGTTGGCGGGTCAGCCACTGGCCGGGGCTGAGTCCGGACTCGTCCCGGAAGCGGCGGGTGAAGGTGCGTACGGACATGGATTCGCGGGCCGCCATGTCGCGCAGCAGGATCGGCTGGTGCAGCCGCTCCAGGGCCCAGGCGCGGGCGGCCGCGGTGGACGAGGCGCCCGGCTCGGGCACCGGGCGCCGGATGTACTGGGCCTGGCCGCCGTCCCGGTGCGGGGGCACCACCGTGCGGCGGGCCACCTCGTTGGCGACGGCCGTGCCGTGGTCGCGGCGCACCACATGCAGGCACAGGTCGATCCCGGCGGCCACCCCGGCCGAGGTGAGCACCATGCCGTCGTCGACGAAGAGCACCTCCGGGTCGACCCGGACCTCGGGGAAGAGCTGCTGGAAGTGGCGGGCGGAGGCCCAGTGGGTGGTCGCTGGCCGCCCGTCGAGCAGGCCCGCCGCGGCCAGCACGTAGCCGCCGGTGCAGATGGAGATGAGGCGGGTGCCGGGGCGGATACGGGCCAGGGCGGCGGCGAGTTCGGGGGTGAGGCGGCCCTCCTCGAAGACCGGGCCCAGCTCGTAGGAGGCGGGCACCACCACGGTGTCGGCGGTGGCCAGCGCCTCGGGGCCGTGCTCCACCAGGATCGAGTAGTCGGCGTCGGTGCGCACCGGGCCGGGCGGCCCGGCCGAGCAGGTCACCACCTCGTACAGCGGGTCGCCTCCGGGGGCCTTGGCCAGGCCGAAGATGCGCTGGGGGATGCCCAGTTCGAAGGGGATCGCGCCGTGCAGGGCGAGGACGGCGACCCGGTGCGGGCGGGGTGCGGCGGAAGCGGTGGCCATGGCCCGATCGTAGCGAACCATGGCTCTTGGGCCACTCGTCGTGGGCGGGGCCCGCCCGGAAGCTGGAACGGTGACACAGACGACCCGCACCCCCGGCACCCCGCAGCCCGCCGCACCCGAGGCCCGGCCGGTGCGCCGGCGGCGGGTGCACCGGGCCTGGTACGTGGCCGCCGTCGCCTTTCTGACGATCGTCGGCGGGGCCGCCTTCCGCTCGCTGCCCGGCCTGCTGATCGACCCGCTGCACCAGGAGTTCGGCTGGTCCCGCGGCACCATCGGCCTCGCCGTCTCCGTCAACCTCGCGCTCTACGGCCTCACCGCCCCCTTCGCCGCCGCCCTGATGGACCGCTACGGCATCCGCCGGGTGGTGGTCTGCGCCCTGGCCGTGATCGCCACCGGGTCGGGCCTCACCGTGTGGATGACGGCGGCCTGGCAACTGATGCTCGGCTGGGGCCTGTTGGTGGGTCTCGGCACCGGGGCGATGGCGCTGGCCTTCGCCGCCACCGTCACCGACCGCTGGTTCGCCACCCGGCGCGGCCTGGTCTCCGGCATCCTCACCGCGGCCGCCGCCTCCGGCCAGTTGGTCTTCCTGCCGCTGCTGTCCTGGATCGTCACCCACCACCACTGGCGGCCCGCCGCCGTCACCGTCGCCCTGGCCGCCCTCGCCGTGGTGCCCTTCGTGTGGCTCCTGCTGCGCGACCACCCGGCCGATGTGGGCCTCGCCCCGTACGGCGCCGAGCGCGTGGTGCCCAGGCCGCCGCCGGTCACCGGGGCCGCCCGCCGCACCCTGGCGGTCCTGGCCTCCGCCGCCAGGACCGGGCCGTTCTGGCTGCTCGCCGGGACCTTCGCCATCTGCGGCGCCTCCACCAACGGTCTGGTGCAGACCCACTTCGTGCCCGCCGCCCACGACCACGGAATGCCCGCCACCGCCGCCGCCTCGCTGCTCGCCGTGATCGGCCTCTTCGACGTGGCCGGCACCATCGCCTCCGGCTGGCTCACCGACCGCTTCGAGGCCCGCCGGCTGCTCGCCGTGTACTACGCGCTGCGCGGTGTCTCCCTGCTGTTCCTGCCGCTGCTGCTGGCGCCCTCGGTCCACCCGCCGATGGTGTTCTTCATCGTCTTCTACGGCCTGGACTGGGTCGCCACCGTGCCGCCCACCCTCGCCCTCTGCCGCGAGCACTACGGCGAGGACAGCCCCATCGTCTTCGGCTGGGTCCTCGCCTCGCACCAGGTGGGCGCCGCCCTGGTCGCCTTCCTCGGCGGCGCCGCCCGCGACACCTTCGGCTCCTACGACGTCGTCTGGTACGCCTCCGGAGCGCTGTGCGCCGCGGCCGCCCTGATGGCCCTCGTCATCCGCCGGCCCCGGCAGGCAGCGTCCTAACGGGCTTGCGGTCAGCGGGACTTGGCGATGGCGCGGGCTATCTTCCCCGAATCCAGGGCGAGTTCGCGCAGGGTGCCGCTCAACGGGTTGGTGTAGCCGGTGAAATGGAGACCGGGGGCCTGGTGTGCGGTACGGCGGCCGTGCACCAGCGGGCGGCCCTGCGCGTCCAGCACCCCCAGATGCCCCACCAGCGGCTCCAGACCCCGCCGGTAGCCGGTGGCCGCGATCACCGTCTCGGGCCTGATCCGGGTACCGTCCGCGAGCACCGCCTCACCGTCCTCGAAGGACTCCACCGCCGCCACCGGCTCCACCCGCCCGGTGCGCACCGCCTCGATCAGCCCCACGTCCTGCACCGGGATCGCCCCCTGCCGGACCCGGGAGTACAGGCCGGTGTCCGGTCGCGGCAGGCCTCGCGCGGACAGGTCGGGCACGCTGATCCGGGCCAGCCGCCGCGCCATCCGGTCCACCAGCGCCACCGGCAGCCGCCGGCACATGATCCCGCTCGCCTGTGCCGGCCAGCCCGCGGTGGAGCGGCGCACGATGTGCGGCACGGTGCGCACCGCGAGCCGTACCCGCGCCGCCCCGCCCTCCACCAGGTCCACCGCGATCTCCGCCCCCGTGTTCCCGGCGCCCACCACCAGTACGTCCCGGCCCGCGTACGGGGCCGCGTTCCGGTACCGCCCGGCGTGCAGCAGCTCCCCGGCGAAGTCCTCCGCGCCGGGCCAACTCGGCATATACGGCGTGTGGTTGTAGCCGGTCGCCACCACCACCGCCCGCCCCGTGAGCCGGCGCCCGCCGGAGGCGTGCAGCACCCAGCCCCCGTCCCCGTCCCGCTCCACCCGGGACACCTCGACGCCGGTGACGATCTCCAGCCGGTGCTCCTCGGCGTACCGCTCCAGATAGCGCACCACCTCGTCCCGGGCGGGCCAGCGGCCGGCCGAGCGCGGGATCGGCAGGCCCGGCAGGGAGGAGAGGCGGCGGGTGGTGTGCAGCCGCAGCCGGTCGTAGTGGCCCCGCCAGGAGGAACCGACCCGCTCCGCCCGCTCCAGCACCACCGCCCGCACCCCTCGGGCGCCCAGCGCGTGGGCGGTGGCCAGACCGCCGGGGCCGCCGCCCACGACATACACCGGGCGGTCCTGGACACTGGGGGGTGCGGCGCGCGGAATCCGCTGGTCGCGCCGGTTGTGCGAGTCGGCCATGGGCGCGAGCGTAACCAGCCCCCCGCTTGATGGAGTCACGTCAAGAACGGGAACCGATTGCGAAAGGGTCACGGCCCGCCCGCCCACCGGCGACCACCCCCGCGGCACCGCCCAACGGCGCCGCGTACCACGGGTGTTGGATGGGGAGATGACCGACGTGCGACATATGAAGGTGCCCACCGACGCCCGGATATCCGGCCACGGACTGCTTCTCAGGCCCTGGCGGCCGGGCGTACCGGAGGACCTGGACGCCTGGTTGCGCGGCCTCACCGACCCCGACTTCCGCCGCTGGAACACCCCGCTCAAGACCGTCGACACCTACGACGACGCCCGGATCTCGCTGCTCGACCGGATCCGTCGGGGCCTCAGCGGCAGTTGTGTCTCCTTCGCCGTCACCGACCCGGCCACCGGCACCGTCCTCGGCCATATCGGCCTCAACGACATCGAACGCACCATGCTCCGCGCCCGCGTCGGCTACTGGGTCCTGCCCGAGGCCCGCGGCCGCCGCGTCGCCCCCCGCGCCCTCACCCTCGCCGGCACCTGGGCCTTCACCGCCCTCGGCCTGCACCGCATCGAACTCGGGCACGCCGTCGGCCACGACGTCTCCTGCCGCACCGCGGAACGCTGCGGCTTCCCGCTGGAGGGCGTCATGCGGGACGAGATGGCCGGCGAGGGAGGCTTCGGCACCTACCGCGACGCCCACCTCCACGCCCGCCTCTCCACCGACCCGGAACCGGACCCGGCCCACCTCGGCACCGGCCCCTTCGACCCCGGCGACGGCCTGGACCCGGGCGCCGAAAACCATTCGTGACCGGTCCGCGCCCCCTGGTAGCACTGGTACATGACGCCCCCGCAGCCGCCCGCCGCATGGCATCAACTCCCCGACGTCCACGCCTTCCTGGACCGCGCCGGCCCCTATCTGCACGCCGCGCCCGCCCTGCACACCGTGCAGCTCACCGTCACCGACGCCCTCCGCCGGAACGGCCCGGACGCCTTCGGTGGCGGCCCACCCCGGTACGGGATACTCACCGCGGACGGGCAGGTGCACGGCACCATGGTCCGCACCCCGCCGCGCGGTGCGCTGGTCTCCGTCACCCCGCCGCCGGGCGCCCCGCCCGGCCCCTTCCTCACCGCCGCGGCCGAGTCCCTCGCCGAGACCCACCCCGAGCTGCCCGGCCTCACCGCACCCGACGAGACCGCCACCGTCTTCGCCGGGGCCTGGCAGCGCCGCACCGGAGCCGTACCGCGCCCCCAGACCCATGAGCGCCTCTACGCGCTGGCCGACCTCGCCATGCCGCGGCCCGCCCCGCCCGGCCGCGCCCGCCCCGCCGCCCCCGCCGACCACGCCCTGCTCACCCGCTGGTTCACCGAGTTCGCCGAGGCCATCGGGGAGCCGCTCAGCCGTGACCCGGCGCCCTGGGCCGAGGACCGCATCGCGCAGGGCCGGACACTGCTGTGGGAGACACCGGACGGCACCCCGGTCTCCCTCGCCGGATGCAGCCCGGAGATCGCCGGGCAGGTACGGGTGGGCCCGGTCTACACCCCGGCCGGGCTGCGCGGCCGCGGCTACGCGGGCGCCGTCACCGCCGAGCTGAGCCGCAGGCTGACCGGCACGACGGCCCGCGACATCCTCCTCTTCACCGACCTCGCCAACCCCACCAGCAACGCCCTCTACCAGCGCATCGGCTACCGCCCGCTCCGCGACTTCACCGTCTACGCCTTCGACCCCGGGCCGGAAACCGAGTAGACGACAGGCCTCACGGCCAGAGCAGTTCGCGGGACCAGGGGCCGGCGGGGTGCCCGGTGGGCGGGCGGTGGTAGCGGAGCCGGAGGTGGCGGCGGTCCCGCTCGCCCTGGAAGAACTCCACCTCCCAGGGCCGCACCGCGTACACCGTCCAGCTCGGCACCTCGGCCGACGGTTCCCGCCGGGCCCGCTCCCAGGCCGTGCGGGAGGCTTCGGCCAGGGTGGCGGCGGAGTCCAGCGGTTCGCTCTGCGGGCCGGCGAGCGCGGCGGCCAGCGCCCCCGTCGAGCGGGCGTGCAGATCCGCCTGCGCCTCCCGCCGCGGCAGCGTCCGTACGCTGCCGCGCACCCGGACCTGGCGGCCCAGTACCGGCCAGTGGAAGCAGAGCGCGGCCCGGGGCAGCGCCGCCAGTTGCCGGCCCTTACGGCTGCCGGAGTGCGAGGCGACCAGCCAGCCCCGCTCGTCCGCGCCGTGCAGCGTCAGCATCCGGGCGTCCGGCCCGTCCGCGTCGGCGGTGGCCAGGCAGACGACATGCGGTTCGCGCTGCCCGGCCGCGAGGACCGCCGCGAACCACTCGGTGAACAGCGCCACCGGATCGTCCGGCGCCGCCTCCGCGTCCAGTGCGGGAAACGGCGGCAGTTCCGTCTCGGCCGGGTCCCACACCCGGGCGGACGCCAGCAGTTCCTGAAGCTTGGAAGGCATCCCCCGAGTATTCCCTAGCGCACACACCG
>NZ_JBHVRR010000034.1:0-49791 GCF_042885635.1 Streptomyces sp. NPDC058045
GCGTGCTCTCGGTGCGCCGGCCAAGCGCCCTCGTACTGGACGTACTTGGGCGTTTGGCCGGTGCGGCGAGAGTGCGTGCCAGGGCACGCGACGCCACGGAGATCCAAACGACACGGCCTAGGCGGCGTCTCAGCTCCCCGTCAGGTACTCGGTGGGGAGGACGGCCTCGCCGCGGGAGAGCTGGGTGGCCGAGAGGGGCAGATGGGCGCGGGCGGCGGCATGGCGGCTGCGGGCCGCTTCGAGGGGTTCGCGCCCGACGACCTCCCCGCCGCGCACCAGCTCCACCAGCAACTGCCGGTCCGCGAGCGCCTCCGGTACCGGCCCGGTGCCGATGACCTCCGCCTCGGCCACCCCGTGCTCGTCCAGCCGCCGGGCCGCCCACTTGCGGCCGCCGATGGAGGTCTTCCCGCCGGTGGACCGCTTCGCCACCGGCGTCAGCGCGGCGTCCGGCGCCCCGGACTCGGCCCGCGCCACCAGCTTGTACACCATCGAGCAGGTCGGGTGCCCGGAGCCGGTGACCAGTTGGGTGCCCACCCCGTAGGCGTCCACGGGGGCGGCGGCGAGTGAGGCGATGGCGTACTCGTCCAGGTCCGAGGTGACGACGATCTTGGTCTTGGTGGCGCCCAGCTCGTCCAGTTGCTGGCGGACGCGGTGGGCGACGAGCAGCAGGTCCCCGGAGTCGATGCGGACGGCGCCCAGCTCGGGCCCGGCGATGTCCACGGCGGCGCGGACCGCCTCGGCCACGTCGTAGGTGTCGACCAGCAGTGTGGTGTCCCGGCCCAGGGAGTCGACCTGGGCGCGGAAGGCGTCGGTCTCGCTGTCGTGGAGCAGGGTGAAGGCGTGGGCGGAGGTGCCGGTGGTGGGGATGTCGTAGCGGAAGCCGGCGGCCAGGTCGGAGGTGAGGGCGAAGCCGCCGACGTATGCGGCGCGGGCGGCGGCGACGGCGGCCAGTTCATGGGTGCGGCGGGCGCCCATCTCGATCAGCGGCCGGTCACCCGCGGCGGAGGCCATCCGGGAGGCGGCGGCGGCGATCGCCGAGTCGTGGTTGAGGATGGAGAGGATCACCGTCTCCAGCAGTACGCACTCGGCGAAGGTGCCCTCGACGCGCAGCACGGGCGAGCCGGAGAAGTACACCTCGCCCTCGGGGTAGCCGAGGATGTCGCCGCTGAAACGGTACTGCGCCAGCCAGTCCAGGGTCTGCTCGTCCACGATCCGGCGCTCACGCAGGAAGCGGAGCTGGTCCTGGTCGAAGTGGAAGTTGGCCACGGCGTCCAGTACCCGCCCGGTGCCGCCGACGACGCCGTAGCGGCGGCCCTCCGGCAGGCGGCGGGTGAAGGCTTCGAAGACCGAGCGGCGGTCGGCGGTGCCGGCGCGCAGCGCGGCCTGCAGCATGGTGAGCTCGTAGTGATCGGTGAAGAGCGCCGTCGAGGGAATCTCCACCGGCAGCCCAAGGTCCGCAGTGTTCATGACGAGGATGCTACCCCCAAAATCGTCACTCTGACGATTTTAGTTCTGGCAGGTGCGGGACGCCCCAGGTGCTCTGTGCCGCCCGGCCCCCGCTGACGCGGCCCGGGCCCGGGGCCATGTGTGCGGCGTCCGGCCCGGGGTGGCAGCATGGGGCCTGTGACGGCCCCCGCACCACTAGAGATCGAGCAGCCCGAGTCGGCCGAGCAGGCCTCCGCCGTGCCCGAGCCGGACCTCCCCTGGGTCACCATCGTGCACAACGACCCGGTGAACCTGATGAGTTATGTGACCTACGTCTTCCAGAGCTACTTCGGCTACTCCAAGGACAAGGCGACCAAGCTCATGAAGGACGTCCACCACAAGGGGCGCGCCGTCGTCTCCACCGGCTCCCGCGAGGAGATGGAGCGCGATGTGCAGGCGATGCACGGCTACGGTCTGTGGGCCACCCTCCAGCATGACCGGAAGTAGCGACTGACCTCCATGCCAGGACACTTCGAACCGACCCCCTCGGGCGGCGCCGCCGTCGCCCTCGACGAGGTCGAGATCTCCATCATCCGCTCGCTTGCGGTGCAGCTTCTGGAGCTGGTCGGACCGGGCCCCGGCGAGGACGCGCCCGAGGACCCGCTGGCCGAGCTGTTCGCCGACGGCCCCACCGAGCCGCCCGCCGACCCGGTGCTCAAGCGCCTCTTCCCCGACGCCTACGGCGGACCCGGACCCGAGCGCGACCGTGCGGCGGAGTCGGCCGAGGCGGCGGAGGAACGGGCCAGGTCCGCCGAGTTCCGCCGCTTCACCGAGAACGACCTGCGGGCCCGCAAACGGGACGACGCGCTGGCGGTGATCCGCTCGCTGGACGCCCTCACCCCCGGCGAGGACGGCGCGGTGCTGCGACTGGAGCCCGAGGAGTCCCGCCGCTGGCTCGGCGCCCTCAACGACCTGCGGCTGGCGATCGGCGCCCGGCTGGAGATCGCCGCCGAGGACGACACCGACGAGCTGTACCGCTTGCCCGACACCGATCCGCGCAAGCCGATGGTGATGGCGTACCTGTGGCTGGGCGGCCTCCAGGAGACGCTGGTCGGCACACTGCTGTAGGCGCGGGGCGGGCCGCGGGTCTTCGCCGGTTCCGTCCCGTCTGCCGTCCCGTCTGTCCGTCTTGCCGGAGCGCGCCCGGTTGTGGGTGCCCGCCTGCCCGGCTCTGACCGGGGTCCGGGGTGGGCGTCACGTCGTCATGAGCCCGCGTTCGCTCAGCGGTTGCTCAAATCCGAATAACGATCGCGTCAATCGGGCGTGGTTTTCCGTCCGGCTCGCGCCGCGTTTGTCCACTTTTTCCAGTGGAGTCCGCCACATTCGTTCGCCCAAAGCCGTACATCTGCCGTGATAGATCTTCACGACCACCCGGCGGACGCCACCCATGACCGCCGGGGGTGCCCCGGCCGGCGGACCGTCGGCAGGCGGCAGCTCCAGCACATCCGGGGGGATCGGGACCCGATCCGAGGCCGGCGAGGTCCGGATCGGGCATGGAGAAAGGCGCACCATCAATGACCTCCGTGCAGGTCGAACCACACGGCCCCGAAGGCCGCGGCAGCTCGCAGGCCACGGCGGACACCGCACAAGGCGAGGGGTACCAGCGCGGGCTCGGCGCCCGGCAGATCCAGATGATCGCCATCGGCGGAGCCATCGGCACCGGCCTCTTCCTCGGCGCGGGGAAGGCCATCGCCAAGGCGGGCCCCAGCCTCATCCTCGCGTATGCGATCGCCGGCCTGGTGATCTTCTTCATCATGCGGGCGCTGGGCGAACTCCTGATGTACCGGCCGGTCTCCGGCTCCTTCTCGGAGTACGCCCGCGAGTTCATCGGCCCCCTCGCCGGCTTCGTCACCGGCTGGACCTACTGGCTGTTCTGGGTGGTCACCGGCATCACCGAGGTCACCGCCGCCGCCACCTATATGACGTACTGGTGGAACATCCCGCAGTGGGCCTCGGCGCTGGTCTTCACGGTCATCCTCTACGGGGTGAACCTGATCTCCGTGAAGCTCTTCGGGGAGCTGGAGTTCTGGTTCTCCATGGTCAAGGTCACCGCCATCGTCGGCATGATCCTGATCTGCCTCGGCGTGCTCACCCTCGGCTTCTCCGACGCCGGTGACACCGCCTCCTTCAGCCAGCTCTACGACCACGGCGGCTTCTTCCCCAAGGGCGTCGGCGGCACCCTGATGACGCTCCAGATCGTGATGTTCGCCTTCCTCGCCGTGGAGCTGGTCGGTGTCACCGCGGGCGAGTCCAAGGACCCGGAGAAGACGCTGCCCAAGGCGATCAACACGGTGCCCTGGCGGATCGCCGTCTTCTACATCGGCGCCCTGATCATGATCCTCTCCGTGGTGCCGTGGACCAGCTTCTCCGCCGGCGTCTCGCCGTTCGTCAAGGCCTTCCAGCAGATGGGACTCGCGGCCGGCGCCGGCATCGTCAACTTCGTGGTGCTCACCGCTGCCCTGTCGTCCTGCAACTCCGGTATGTACTCCACCGGCCGGATGCTGCGCGACCTCGCCCTCAACGGGCAGGGCCCGAAGTTCTTCACCCGGCTCACCCGCAGCGGCACCCCGCTCGTCGGCACCACCTTCTCCGCGGCGCTGATGCTCGTCGGCGTCTGGATCAACTACCAGTGGCCCGGCGAGGCGTTCAACTACGTGGTGTCCTTCGCCACCATCTCCGGTATGTGGGCCTGGATCATGATCCTCGTCTGCCAGATCCGCTACCGCGCCAAGGCCGACCGCGGTGAACTCCCGGTCTCCGCCTTCCGCGCCCCCGGCGCCCCGTTCACGAGCTGGTTCGCGCTCGCCTTCATCGGCATGGTCATCGTGATGATGGGCGTGGACAAGGACGCCCGGATCTCGCTCTACTGCGCCCCGCTCTGGGCGGCAGCCCTGCTCCTCTCCTACTACGTGCTGAAGAGCCGCAACCCGGAGGCGTTCAACCGGCGCCCGGTCGAGACCGCCGGCCACTCCGCGCAGCAGTCCGGACGGCGGCCGGGCGGCGACGACCGGGACTGACCGCCCCGGGGCCACCGACCAGGCCTAAGTCCCACCCCGTCCCGGAATGCGGGCGGGGCCGTATCACCCACCGATACGGCCCCGCCCTCATGCTTATGCTGGGCCGCATGTTGACCCTTACCCAGGCCCTGCACGACCAGATCGTGGCGCACGCCCGCGAGGACCACCCCGACGAGGCATGTGGGATCGTCGCCGGACCGGAGGGCTCCGACCGGCCCGAGCGGTTCGTCCCGATGGTCAACGCGGCCCGCTCGCCCACCTTCTACGAGTTCGACTCCGGCGACCTGCTCAAGCTCTACCGGGACCTGGACGACCGGGACGAGGAGCCGGTGATCGTCTACCACTCGCACACCGCCACCGAGGCCTACCCCTCCCGCACCGACGTCGCCTACGCCAGTGAGCCGGGCGCCCACTACGTCCTGGTCTCCACCGCCGACAGCGAGGGCCTGGGCGAGTTCCAGTTCCGCTCGTTCCGCATCGTGGACGGTGCGATCACGGAGGAGGAGGTGCGGGTGGTCGAGGAGTACTGACCGCCCAACAGGCGTGTTCCGCAAGGCAGTTCACATCCCGGACGGATAACGTCCGTAATGCGGGATCACATCTCCTGACACCCCCCGGGAATCGATACGATGACCGCATGGTTCCCCTAGACGTGAGCATCCATCGCCCGGGCGCCCCGCTGCTCGTCGCACGGCTGCACGTCGACCTGTGCAGGCTGGCCAGCGCCATCTGTTCGCGCTGACCCCTGCCGCCGTCCGGCAGTGAGCCGCGGCGCCCAGCGCTCCACGCCCGCCCCCGCACCACGCCGGGGCAGCCCCTCCCGCCCGGACCGCGGCGGGACGCACCGCGCACCGACCCGACTTCCTTCCGACAGGAGCCCACAGCCATGGCCATCGAGGTCCGCATCCCGACCATCCTCCGCCAGTACACCGACGGTGCGAAGGCCGTCCAGGGCAGCGGCGGTACCGTCGCCGAGCTGATCGCCGACCTCGAATCCCGCCACGCGGGCATCAAGGCGCGCCTCATCGACGACGCCAAGGGCGACCAGCTCCGCCGCTTCGTCAACGTCTACCTCAACGACGAGGACGTCCGCTTCCTCGACGGCATCGACACCAAGGTCACCGACGGCGACAGCATCACCATCCTGCCCGCGGTGGCCGGCGGCAGGGCCTGATCCCGGATGCGCTACGACTCCCCGCTCGCCGCGGTGGGCAACACCCCTCTGGTGCGCCTGCCGCGGCTGTCGCCGTCCGAGGACGTACGCATCTGGGCCAAGCTGGAGGACCGCAACCCGACCGGCTCGATCAAGGACCGGCCCGCGCTGCACATGATCGAGCAGGCCGAGAAGGACGGCCGGCTCACCCCCGGCTGCACCATCCTCGAACCGACCTCCGGGAACACCGGCATCTCCCTCGCCATGGCGGCCCGGCTCAAGGGCTACCGCATCGTGTGCGTGATGCCGGAGAACACCTCCCAGGAGCGCCGCGAACTCCTCGCCATGTGGGGCGCCGAGATCATCTCCAGCCCGGCCGCCGGCGGCTCCAACACCGCGGTACGGGTGGCCAAGGAACTGTCCGCCGAACACCCCGACTGGGTCATGCTCTACCAGTACGGCAACCCGGACAACGCGGGCGCCCACTACGCCACCACCGGCCCCGAGATCCTCGCCGACCTGCCGTCCGTCACCCACTTCGTGGCCGGCCTCGGCACCACCGGCACCCTGATGGGCGTCGGCCGCTATCTGCGCGAACACCGCCCCGACGTCCGGATCGTGGCCGCCGAACCCCGCTACGACGACCTCGTCTACGGGCTGCGCAACCTCGACGAGGGCTTCGTCCCCGAGCTGTACGACGCCTCCGTGCTCACCACCCGCTACTCGGTGGGCAGCGCCGACGCGGTCACCCGCACCCGCGAACTCCTCCAGCAGGAAGGCATCTTCGCCGGGGTCTCCACCGGCGCCGCCCTGCACGCCGCGATCGGCGTCGGGCGCAAGGCCGTCAAGGCGGGGGAGAGCGCCGACATCGTCTTCGTGGTGGCCGACGGCGGCTGGAAGTACCTGTCCACCGGGGTCTACACGGCGCCCACCACCGAGGCCGCCATCGAAACCCTGCACGGCCAGCTCTGGGCCTGACCCGTCACCCGCCGGTCCGCGTACGTCAGCCCGACCCTGGCCGGGGAGGCCCCACCTCCCCGGCCATCACTCTCAACCGGCCGCCCACACAGGCCAGTTGACGATCCCTCAACCGGCCCCCGGCACAGCCCGGTTGGCGGAAGCCCGGCCCCAACAGCCCTGCGCACAAGCCCAGTTGCCGGCGTTCAGAACCGCTCCCGGATCCGCTCCCACGCCTCCGGTTCCACCACGCCGACCAGGCCCCGCAGACGCCGCGCCGCCACCGCGCGCACCCGGTCCGGATCCGCCGGCGCCGGGCCGCCCCGCCCCTCGCCGGTACTGCCCGCCGGCAGCCACACCGCCCCCGGTGGCGCCGCCCCCTCCGCGGCCAGTACCGGCGCCACCCGCACCCGGCGGCCCGGCACCTCCACCACCAGCCACGGCTCCCCGTCCAGCCACCACACCTCGCCCGGCCGCGGCCCCCGCCCCCGGCGCCCCCGCAGGCCGCGCCCCAGCCCGTCGGCCAGGGCCACCGCCAGGCCCAGCACCAGCACCAGCAGCACCGCGGGCCACCACATCCCGTCCATCCCGGCGTCCATGCCCGCGACCGTACCGCCGCACGCCCGGCCGGGTGTTCGGCCGCGTTCCCTCCGAACCGGTGACAGGGCAGGTGAGTTCGCCCACAACGGCCCGGGACGAAGGAGCGACCGGCGCTTTGGCGCCTTACGCTCGACGGATCACCCTGCGCACGACCCCCGTCCTTCCCGCCAGCACGGAGGTTCCAGCTCCCATGAAGCTCACCGTCGTCGGCTGCTCGGGCTCCTTTCCCTCCCCGGAATCGGCCTGCTCCAGCTACCTCGTAGAGGCCGACGGCTTCCGGCTGCTCCTCGACCTGGGCAACGGCGCCCTCGGCGAACTGCAGCGCCACATCGGGCTCTACGACCTCGACGCCATCTTCCTCAGCCACCTGCACGCCGACCACTGCATCGACATGTGCGCCTACTTCGTGGCCCGCTACTACCGCCACAACGGCGGCCGTTGCCCCGCCCTCCCGGTGTACGGCCCGGAGGGCACCGAGCAGCGCCTCACCACGGCGTACGCGGACACCCCCTCCACCAAGTCGATGAGCGAGGTCTTCGACTTCCGCACCGTGCGGCCCGGCACCTTCACCATCGGCCCGTTCACGGTGCGCACCGAGCGGGTGCGGCACCCCGTCGAGGCGTACGGCATCCGCGTCGAGCACGGCGGCCGCTCGCTCACGTACTCCGGGGACACCGGGCCCGCCGAGGAGTTGACGCGGCTCGCGGCCGGTACCGACCTCTTCCTCTGCGAGGCGGCCTTCACCCACGGCAAGGAGGACATCCCCGACCTCCACCTCAACGGCCGCCAGGCCGGCCAGACCGCCCAGGCCGCCGGCGCCGGGCGCCTGGTCCTCACCCACATCCCGCCGTGGACCGACCCGCAGGTCAACCTCTCCGACGCCCGCGCCGTGTACGACGGCCCGGTGGACCTCGCCGCGGCCGGCGCCGTCCACCAGATCTGACCCCGCCGCCCGCGCCCGCTCCCGCAGAACCGATCCGGCGGCCACCGAGTGGTCGGGGCGGTGGCCGCCGGCGGCCTACGCCTTGGTGAGGTCCTCGACCTCGTCCTCGGGCTCGCGGCCCGGGGTGGTCAGATTGAACCTGACGATGGCGAACCGGAAGGTGACGTAGTAGATCACCGCGAAGACCAGCCCGATCGGAATGATCAGCCAAGGCTTCGTCGCCAGATGCCAGTTGAGCGCGTAGTCGATGGCACCGGCCGAGAAGTTGAACCCGGTGTGCACCCCGAGGCCCCAGGTGATCGCCATCGAGGCGGCGGTGAGCACCGCGTGCAGCACGTACAGGATCGGCGCGATGAACATGAAGGAGAACTCGATCGGCTCGGTCACACCGGTGACGAACGAGGTCAGGGCCAGCGAGATCATCATGCCGAGTACGGCCTTGCGGCGCTCGGGGCGTGCGGTGTGCGCGATGGCGATCGCGGCGGCCGGCAGACCGAACATCATGATCGGGAAGAAGCCGGACTGGAAGATACCGGCGGACGGGTCCCCGGCCAGGAAGCGGGTGATGTCACCGTGTACGACATCGCCCGCGGAGGTGGTGAAGTCGCCGAGCTGGAACCAGGCCACCGTGTTGACGAACTGGTGCATCCCGATCGGGATCAGCGCCCGGTTCACCGCGCCGAAGAGGGCCGCACCGCCCGAGCCGAGCCCCGTCATCCACTCGCCGAAGCTGGATATCCCACTGCCGATGGGCTCCCACACCAGGCCGAAGAAGACGCCGACCACGATGCCGACGAAGGCCATGATGATCGGGACGAGGCGGCGGCCGTTGAAGAAGCCGAGCCAGTCGACCAGCTTGGTGCGGTGGAACCGCTGCCAGAGCACCGCGGCCAGCAGACCCATGATGATGCCGCCGAGGACCCCGGGGTCGTTGTAGGTGGCGGCGACGTCCTCGCCCTTCTTCACCACCGCCTCGGTGACCGGGAAGGCCTCAAGTACCTTGCTGTAGACGAGGAATCCGACCACCGCGGCGAGCGCCGTGGAGCCGTCGGACTTCTTGGCGAAGCCGATGGCCACACCGATGCAGAACAGGATGGGCAGCGAGCCGGTGAGGGCGCCGCCCGCGTTGTTGAAGACGGCGGCGATCCTGTCCCAGCCGAGTCCGTCCTTGCCGAAGAGGTCGTCCTGGCCGAGGCGGACCATGATCCCGGCGGCCGGCAGTACGGCGATCGGGAGCTGCAGACTGCGGCCCACCTTCTGCAAGCCCTGGAACAGACCGGATCCCCGCTTCTTCGCGGGAGCCGCCGGGGCGGTGGCGGTGCTCATCAACTTCCTCCAGGTGCCGGTTCGCCGCCGCGGCAGAGGAGCGCCGGGCAGCGCCATGTGGTCTACACCACTACTGGTGTAGACCTGTTGTAGCACGGTGAAGGTGGGATAAGGAACCCGCGTTTTCTGTGGTCTGAACCATAGCGGGGGCGGTGGCGGGGAGCGGCTGGGACGGTCGCCGCGCGACGTCTACGCGACGTTCTCCCGGTCCTGCCGCTCCGACTCCTCCTCCGGCTCCCGCCCCGGCGTCCGCAGATTGAACCGGATGATCGCGTACCGGAAGATCACGTAGTACACCGCCGCGAAACACAGCCCGATGGGCAGGATCAGCCAAGGCCTCGTCGCCAGGCTCCAGTTGATCACGTAGTCGATCAGCCCCGCCGAGAAGCTGAAGCCGTCCTTCACCCCCAGCGCCCAGGTCACCGCCATCGACACACCCGTCAGCACCGCGTGGACCGCGTACAGCCCCGGCGCGATGAACAGGAACGAGTACTCGATCGGCTCGGTGATCCCGGTGACGAACGAGGTCAGTGCCACCGACAGCATCAGACCGCCCACCACCTTGCGCCGCTCCGGACGCGCGCAGTGCGTGATCGCCAGCGCCGCCGCCGGCAGCGCGAACATCATGATCGGGAAGAAACCCGTGGTGAACAGCCCGGCATGGGGATCGCCCGCCAGGAACCGGTTGATGTCACCGTGCACCACCGTGCCGTCCGGCTTGGTGTAGTCCCCGAACTGGAACCAGACGAACGTGTTGAGGAACTGGTGCAGCCCCACCGTCAGCAGCGCCCGGTTCGCCACCCCGAAGATGCCCGAACCCCAGGCGTCCAGAGCCACCAGCCACTTCGAGAAACTCGTCAGCCCGTCACCGATCGGCGGCCAGATCCACGCGCAGAACGCGCCGAGCGCCAGCCCGATGAAGGCCATGATGATCGGCACCAGACGGCGGCCGTTGAAGAACCCCAGCCAGTCCACCAGCTTCGTCCGGTGGAAACGCATCCACACCCGCGCCGTCGCATAGCCCAGCACGATCCCCCCCGAACACCCCCGGATTCTGGTACTCCGCCGGCGTCACCTCCCCGTGCCTCGGTACGCACACCCCGCTCCACGCACCGGCCGTGGCGAAGGTCGTCCCCGGCGGGCAGCCGTTGGGAAAGGCGTGCAGCACCGCGAAGTACACAAGGAAACCGGCCACCGCCGCCAGCGCCGTGGAACCGTCCGCCTTCTTCGCCATACCGATCGCCACACCGACGCAGAACAGCAGCGGCAGCCCCAGCGAGGAATCCAGCAGCGCACCGCCCGCCGCCGCGAACACCTTCGCCACGTTGTCCCAGCCCAGCCCGTCCGCGCCGAACACATCGGGCTGCCCCAGCCGGTTCAGGATGCCCGCCGCCGGCAGCACCGCGATCGGCAGTTGCAGACTGCGGCCCATCTTCTGCAACCCCTGGAACAAGCCGCTCCACCACGGGCGACCCGGCGCGGCTGCGCTCTCGGTACTCATCGGCATCCCTCCCGAGCGACCCGGGCCCGCGACCTGGGCTCGGCGACCCGGGCTTGGCGGTTGGCCCAAAGTGGTGTAGACCAGTTGCGGCATGACCTGCCGGTGCCGCCCGGACAGGGGACGGCACCGGCAGATCCGCACCACACGACCTAGACCGCATCCTCGGCGGCGGCCCCCATGACCGCCCGCGAAGAGGGGCCAACCGTGGGTTACCGTGGCAAAGCGGCCCCATGACGCCGCCCGCCCAGAGAACCCGCCGACACCGGAACACCCCGGCCCCGGCCGGAACCGACAGGGAGAAACACATGGCCACCAAGGCTGAGAAGATCGTTGCCGGGCTCGGCGGCATCGACAACATCGAAGAGGTCGAGGGCTGCATCACCCGCCTCCGCACCGAGGTCGCCGACCCGGCCCTCGTCGACGAAGCAGCCCTCAAGGCCGCCGGCGCCCACGGCGTCGTCAAGATGGGCACCGCGATCCAGGTCGTCATCGGCACCGACGCCGACCCCATCGCCGCCGACATCGAAGACATGATGTGAGCCGCACCCGCTGACAACCGCCGCCCGGCGCAAGCCACTTGAGACCCGGCAGCACCGGCACCGGCACCGGCGCCGGCACCAGCACCGGCACCACCCGCGCGACCCACCGGGGCGAGCCCGAGCAGCACCGGCCGATAGGCTCGCCCCCATGTCTCGTACCGACGGCCGAACCCCCGACCGACTCCGCCCCGTCACCATCGAACGCGGCTGGAGCAAGCACGCCGAGGGCTCCGTCCTCGTCTCCTTCGGCGACACCCGCGTCCTCTGCACCGCCTCCGTCACCGAAGGCGTCCCCCGCTGGCGCAAGGGCAGCGGCGAAGGCTGGGTCACCGCCGAATACGCCATGCTGCCCCGCGCCACCAACACCCGCGGCGACCGCGAATCCGTCCGCGGCAAGATCGGCGGCCGCACCCACGAGATCTCCCGCCTCATCGGCCGCTCCCTGCGCGCCGTCGTCGACTACAAGGCCCTCGGCGAGAACACCGTCGTCCTCGACTGCGACGTCCTCCAAGCCGACGGCGGCACCCGCACCGCCGCCATCACCGGCGCCTATGTAGCCCTCGCCGACGCCGTCACCTGGGCCCGCGGCCGCAAACTCATCAAGGCCGGCCGCACCCCCCTCACCGACACCGTCGCCGCCGTCTCCGTCGGCATCGTCGCCGGCACCCCCCTCCTCGACCTCTGCTACGAGGAGGACGTACGCGCCGACACCGACATGAACGTCGTCTGCACCGGCGACGGCCGCTTCGTGGAGATCCAGGGCACCGCCGAAGCCGAACCCTTCGACCGCACCGAACTCGGCACCCTCCTCGACCTCGCCACCACCGGCTGCGCCGAACTCGCCGCGGCCCAGCGAACCGCCCTCGACCAGCAGTCCTGAACAGACTTGCCCGAAAGGGGAGTTGGCCCGGGACGGAGTACGACCGCCACCGCCGCGCCGCCCGCGGTGCACCCGCACCACGGGGCGGCCGGCGCACTGGCGATACTGGGCCCATGACCCGCCTGATCCTCGCCACCCGCAACGCCGGAAAGATCACCGAACTCCGCGCCATCCTCGCCGACGCCGGCCTCACCCATGAACTCGTCGGCGCCGACGCCTACCCCGACGTCCCCGACGTCAAGGAGACCGGCGTCACCTTCGCCGAGAACGCCCTGCTCAAGGCCCACGCCCTCGCCCGCGCCACCGGCCACCCCGCCGTCGCCGACGACTCCGGCCTCTGCGTCGACGTACTCGGCGGCGCCCCCGGCATCTTCTCCGCCCGCTGGGCCGGCCGCCACGGCGACGACCGGGCCAACCTCGAACTCCTCCTGGCCCAGCTCGCCGACATCGCCGACGGCCACCGCACCGCCCACTTCGCCTGCGCCGCCGCCCTCGCCCTCCCCGACGGCACCGAACACGTCGTGGAGGGCCGACTCCCCGGCACCCTCCGCCACATGCCCGCAGGCACCGGCGGCTTCGGCTACGACCCGATCCTCCAGCCCGACGGCGACACCCGCACCTGCGCCGAACTCACCCCCGCCGAGAAGAACACCATCAGCCACCGAGGCAAGGCCTTCCGCGCACTGGTCCCGGCGGTACGGGAACTGCTGGGGTGAAGGCGGCGAGGGCACCCGGCTGCTGCGCGGGTGCCCTCGACTCGTACCGTGCGGCCGGAGGGACTCGAACCCTCACGGGTGTTACCCCACCAGGACCTAAACCTGACGTGTCTTGCCAGTTCCACCACGGCCGCCTGTGCCTCGCATGGTATCGGGCTGCGCGCTCGTAAGGGAAAACGTCGCGGTGGATCAGGCGGCGGAAGCGCTCTGGCGAGAAGGCTTCCGGCGGCACCAAGTCGCCGTCAGCGCATGGCAGTTGGGGCAGAGATAGCGGAGGTTCCGCTGTCGGTTGTCGTGCCAGTCGCCGCTGATGTGGTCGATCTGGAGGGTGATCGGCCGCCCTCGCCACGACCCGGTGTTCCCGCACTCCGCACACCGGTACGGCACACCGCGTTCCTGGAGTGCGTGATGTAGTCGGTCGCGGTTTCGCCGGGCCGCCCCGGGTGGCAGCACCACGAGCACCGTGTCCGCGACCGGTGGGCGGGGCGTCGGTGCGGTGGCCCGTCGCCAGGACCGGCGGGTGAAGTGGCCGGTGTCCAGCCCGAGCCGTATCACCGCCCGCTGCACCCGGCGGTGGTTGGCATAGGTGACGTCGAGGCCCAGCGCGCGCATCACCTCCGCGTACCCCGCCGCCTCCGGGACGGCTCGGCGCAGGGCTTCCTCGTCCAGTTGCACGCGGTGGTGGCGGAAGTGTGAGGTGTCGATGCCCTGTGCGCGCACCATCCGCAGCAGTGCGGCGCGGGACCGGCCGTCGTCGGGTATGCCGAGCCGCCGCGCCATACATCTGACACTGGTCGCCCCGGCCGCCGCGGTGGCCAACTCCTCCTGGGTGAACGGAAGTTCGGGTGCCTGGCGCTGCATTCCGGAGAAGTGCCGGGTGTCCAGACCGGCTTTCGCCATCCGCTGGGACAGATGCGACATGGTGCCGGAGGCCGGGGTGGCGCCGAGTGCGAGCGCCACCTCGCGCAGCGAGGACGCGGAGGCGGCGGCCGCCGCTATGTCCGCGTCCGAGAACTTCCGCCAGGGGCTGACCCGGGTGAAGTGCCCGGTGTCCAGCCCAAGGGCGGCCACCTCCCGCTGCACCCGTCTCCTGGACGCACCGTTCGCCTTCAGGCCGAGCCGCCGGAGCAGCGCGGCCCAGGTGTCCACCCCGGCCACCGCGTCAGCCAGTGTCTCCCTGTCGATGCGCTCAGCCACCGGCCCGCCCCTCTCGTTCACCGTTCGACGCTCGAACTGGTAAACGACCACCCGCCCCCCAGGGCACGCCCCTCTCAAGTGACCCCTGTCACAGGGAGCCAGGGAGCCAGGCCAGGGAGCCAGGGCAGGTCAGACCAGGGAGTCAGGGCGGGTCAGAAGCGGGGCTCCGGGGCCTGGGCTTCGACCAGTTGGGCGGCTTCCTCCTTGGTTTCGACGGAGGGTGGGGAGCCGTCGAGGGGCTGGCGGGCGGTTTCCTTCATGCAGGCGACGGAGACGACGCCGACGAGGGCCGCGGCCATGGCGTAGTAGGCGGGCATCATGTCGGTCCCGGTGACGCTGATGAGGGCGGTGACGACCAGGGGGGTGGTGCCGCCGAAGAGGGACGCGGAGAGGTTGTAGCCGACGGAGAGGGAGCCGTAGCGGACCTGGGTGGGGAAGAGGGCGGGGAGGGCGGCGGACATGGTGCCGAGGAGGCAGACCAGGGAGAAGCCGAGCAGCAGGCAGCCCCCGGCGACGGCCGGCACGCTGCCGAGGTGCAGCAGCATGAAGGCCGGGATGGAGAGGAAGAAGAAGCCGAGCATCCCGGTCATCAGCAGCGGCTTGCGGCCGAAGCGGTCGGAGAGCCGGCCGACCTGGTTGACCACCAGCATCAGCACCACCATGGTGCACACCAGGATCAGCAGCCCGTGCGCGTCGTCGTAACCCAGCTCGTCGGTGAGGTACGTCGGCATGTACGACAGCAGCATGTAGTCGGTGATGTTGTACGCGCCGACGAGGCAGACGCAGAGGATGAGGCTCGGCCAGTAGCTGCGGAAGATGTGCGCGAGGTCGCCCTTGGCGGTGGTCTCGACGGCGCTGGCGCCTTCGGAGGCGGGGTGGGTGGCCTGGTTCTCCAGGTTCTGGAAGGCGGGGGTCTCGTCCAGGCGGAGCCGCAGGTAGAGGCCGACGAGGCCGAGGGGGCCGGCGACGAGGAAGGGCAGCCGCCAGGCCCAGGACTCCATGGCGTGGGTGTCGAGGAGCAGGGTGAGGACGAGGACCATGCCGGCGGCGCCGGTGTAGCCGGCGAGGGTGCCGAATTCGAGGAAGCTGCCGAAGAAGCCGCGGCGTTTGTCGGGCGCGTACTCGGCGATGAAGGTGGAGGCGCCGCCGTACTCGCCGCCGGTGGAGAAGCCCTGGACGAGGCGGAAGAAGATGAGCAGGGCGGGGGCCCAGAAGCCGATGGTGGCGTAGGACGGGATGAGGCCGATGGCGAAGGTGCCGATCGCCATCAGGATCATGGTGAGGGCGAGGACCTTCTTGCGGCCGATCTTGTCGCCCATGGGTCCGAAGACCATGCCGCCGATCGGGCGGACCAGGAAGGACACCGCGAAGGTGGCGAACGAGGACAGCAACTGGATGGTGCCGTTCCCGGATGGGAAGAAGACATGGCCGATGGTGACGGCGAGATAGCTGTAGATGCCGAAGTCGAACCACTCCATGGCGTTGCCGAGGGCGGCGGCCTTCACCGCGCGGCGGACGGCGGCGTCGTCGGTGATGGTGATGTCGGTCCGGCGCAGCGGGGGGTTCTTGCGTCGCTGCACGGCGCGGAAGAGGGCCCGGTGGCGTTTGAGCGCCCAGGGGTCGGCCGCTTCGGGTTCGTCGCCGTTCGCCGCCATGGAGCGGATCCTTTCTCTGGACGTTCTGCCGGGCTGCGGTTGCTCTGTGGTGCGGGGAGCAGACCGGGGTCCCGTCCAGGGGGAGGTTCCTCACAGTTTCGAGCGGCGGGGCTCGGGGCGCATCCAGGGTGATCGCGGCGGGTGAGGCGGGGGGGGGGGCGGGGGGGGCGCCGGCCCCCCGGGGGGGGGCGTTTGCGCGGGGCCGGGGGGTCTTAGGCCCAAGGGCGGGGGGGCGGTAGGTGGGGGGGGGGGGGGGGGGGGGGGGCCCGGGGGGGGGGGGGGGGGGGGGGGGGGGGGGGGGGGGGGCCCCCCCCCCCCCCCCCCCGGCGGGGTCAGATGCCGAGGTCCCGGATGATCTTCGCCACATGGCCGGTGGCCTTGACGTTGTAGAGGGCGCGCTCGACCTTGCCGTCCTCGTCGACGACGACGGTGGAGCGGATGACGCCGGTGACGGTCTTGCCGTAGAGCTTCTTCTCGCCGAAGGCGCCGTACTCGGTGAGGACGGTCTTGTCGGGGTCGGCGAGCAGGGTGACCTTGAGGTTCTCCTTGTCGCGGAAGCGGGCGAGCTTCTCCGGCTTGTCGGGGGAGATGCCGATGACGTCGTAGCCGGCGCCGGTCAGGACCTCCAGGTTGTCGGTGAAGTCGCAGGCCTGCTTGGTGCAGCCGGGGGTGAGAGCGGCCGGGTAGAAGTAGACGATGACCTTGCGGCCCTTGTGGTCGGCGAGGGAGACCGGGGTGCCGTCGGCGTCGGGGAGGGTGAAGGCGGGGGCGGTGTCGCCGGGCTGCAGTCGCTCGCTCATGGTGGCTCTCCGTGGTGTCTTCGGCGCGGTGCCGGGGGCTGGCGCGTGGTTCGGTGGGTTCGAGCGTAACCAGCGCTACGGGGGGCCTCGTGGGGTGCGGGGCGGGATGAGCTGACAGACTGTCGACCGGTAGCAGCAATCGGATGTCGGACACGACCCAGACCCACGGAGGCGGCGCGGTGGCGGAAGCGGATGCCAGGACCCCTGCGCAGATCGAGGCGGACATCGTCGGTCGGCGTGAGCGGTTGGCTCAGACCTTGGACGAGATCGGGGTGCGGGTGCACCCGAAGACGATCGTGGGGGACGCCAAGGCCAAGGCGGTCTCGACGGTGGACCACACGCTGGGGCGCGCCTACGTGGCGGTGAACCGTGCGGTGTCGCAGGTGCGTTCGCAGTTTGTGACGGAGGAGGGGGAGCCGCGGCTGGAGCGGATCGTGCCCGCGGCGCTGCTGGTGGCCGGAGTGGTGGGGCTGGTGGTGGCGCGGTCCCGCCGGGACGGCGAGTAGCGGCCGGTGGTCATGGGCTCCGTACCGGGCAGGTAGGTTCTGGGGCGTGAGCGCCAACAGCGATAACCACAGCCGTGACCTCAGCGGTCAGCAGGACAAGCTGCCCATCCGGATGCTGCATGACCGGGTGCTGGTGCGGCAGGACTCCGCGGAGGGCGAGCGGCGCTCCGGCGGCGGCATTCTGATTCCGGCGACGGCGGCCGTCGGCAAGCGGCTGGCGTGGGCCGAGGTGGTGGCGGTGGGGCAGAACGTGCGGACCGTGGAGCCGGGGGACCGGGTGCTGTTCGACCCGGAGGACCTGGCTCAGGTGGAGGTGCGCGGGGTGCCGTATGTGCTGATGCGGGAGCGTGATCTGCACGCGGTGGCCGCGGACCGCTTCGAGGGGTCGGAGGACTCGACGGGGCTGTATCTGTAGGGGAGTTCGTATCCGCGGAAGGGCTGGTGACCTTGATCACCAGCCCTTCCCGGTGTTCTGGGGGCCGGGCGTTGCTACCGTTGGGGGAGCCCGACGAGACGCGCCGTACCGGGATGTAGGGAAAAGACGACGCACCGCTGTCATTCGTTCCGGAGTGCACGGAGGTGCCTGTCGTGGCGTGGGTTCTGCTGGTGGTGGCCGGTCTGCTGGAGGTGGGCTGGTCGATCGGGATGAAGTACACGGACGGTTTCACCCGGCTGGTGCCGAGTGTGCTGACCGGTGCGGGCATCGTGGTCAGCATGGTGCTGCTGTCGTACGCGGCGCGGACGCTGCCGATCGGGACGGCGTACGGGGTGTGGGTCGGGATCGGTGCGGCGGGGGCCGCGGTGCTGGGGATGGTGGTGCTGGGGGAGCCGGCGACGGCCGCCCGGATCTTCTTCGTCTGCCTGCTGCTGGTGGCGGTGGTGGGTCTGAAGGCGACCTCGGGTCACTGAGGGGCGGGCGTCTGGTCGGTGCCGCCGGAGGGCTCGCCGGACGGTTCGCCCGAGGGCTCGCCGGAGGATTCGTCCTGGGGTTTCTCCTCGGAGTCCGGCAGCAGCGACAGGTCGAAGTCGTGCACCGGCCGGCCGTGGAGTGCGGTGCGGGTGAACTGGGCCCAGATCTGCGCCGGATACGCGCCGCCGTTCATCCGCCCCTGCCCCAGCGCCCCGTACAGCGGGGTGTGGGTGCCGGTCTTCGGGTTCTGGCCCATGACGGCGATGACGGTGGCGAGGTCGGGGGTGTAGCCGGCGAACCAGGCGGCCATGTCGTCCTCGGCGGTGCCCGTCTTGCCGGCCGCGGGGACGCCGGCGGCCTGGGCGGCGGTGCCGGTGCCGCCCTCGACCACGCCGCGCAGCACATCGGTGGTGGTGTCGGCGGCCTCCCTGCTCACCACCTGGGTGACCGGCCGGTCCGGCAGCTTGATCTCCTTGCCGTCCTTGGTGACCTTCTCGACGACGGTGTAGGTGCCGTGCCGCCCGTGGTTGGCGAGGGTGGCGTAGGCCTGCGCCATGTCGAGGACGCTGGCGGTGGCGGTGCCCAGCGCGATCGACGGGTACGGCCGCAGATCGGGGGTGCCGGCGGGCAGTCCGAGGCCGATCGCGGTCTGCTTCACCTTGTCCGGGCCGACGTCCACGGCGAGTTGGGCGTAGACCGCGTTGACGGAGCGGTCGGTGGCCTTGCGGAGGGGGATGTCGCCGTAGTCGTGGTGGTCCTCGTTCCCGGGGGCGTAGCGGGGGCCGGTCCAGCCCTGGACGGGGCGGCGGTCGTCGCCGTTGTAGACGGTGTTGGGGGTGATGGTGTGGCCCTTGCTGTCCCGGGCGCCGTTCTGCAGTGCGGCGGCGAGCACGAAGGGCTTGAAGGAGGAGCCGACCTGGTAGTCGCGGCGGGTGGCGTTGTTGACGAACTGGCGGGTGTAGTCGACGCCGCCGTACAGCGCGACGACCTTGCCGGTGGCCGGGTCGACGGCGGCGCCGCCCGCCCGCACGGCGCGGTCCACCGGCCGGGCCTTCTTGTTCAGCTTGGCCAGCAACTGCTCGTCCACGGCGGCCTTCAGGGCCCGCTGGCGGGGTTTCTGCAGGGTGGTGGTGATGCGGTAGCCGTGCTGGTCGCGGCCGATGATGTGGTTGCGGGTCAGATACTCCCGGACGGCTTCCACGAGGTAGCCGCGCTGCCCGGAGAGGCCCGAGCGGCCCTTGGGGTCGACGGGGGTGGGGAAGGCGGCGCGTGCTCGGGCGGCCTGGGTCAGCCACCCTTCCTTCACCATGCCGTTCAGCACATAGCGCCAGCGGGCCAGGGCGCGCGGCTTGTTCTCCGGGTGGGCGACCACGTCGTAGGAGCTGGGGGCGTTGAGGAGGGCGGCGAGATAGGCGCCCTGGTAGGGGTCGAGGTCCTTGGCGTCGACGCCGTAGTAGGCCTGGGCGGCGGCCTGGATGCCGTAGGCGTTGCGGCCGAAGTAGCTGGTGTTGAGATAGCCCTGGAGGATCTCGTCCTTGCTCTGCTCCCGGTCGACCTTGATGGCGATGAAGAACTCCTTGACCTTCCGTTTGAGGGTCTGTTCCTGCTCCAGGTAGTAGTTCTTCACATACTGCTGGGTGATCGTCGAACCGGACTGGCGGCCCTTGCCGGTGGCCGTCATCCACGCCCCGCGGATCATGGCCTGCGGGTCGACGGCGGACTCCGAGTAGAAGTCCCGGTCCTCGGCGGCCAGTACGGCGTGCTGCACGGGGCGGGGGACGCGGCGCAGCGGGATGTTCTCCCGGTCGATGTCGCCGTCGCGGGCGAGCTGGCTGCCGTCCGCGTAGAGGAAGACGTTGGACTGGGCTGTCGCGGACTCCTTCGCGGCGGGGATGCCGACGAGGAAGTAGCCGAGGAAGAAGGCGCCGACGAGGAGGACGACCAGGCCGAGGAAGGTGCCGGCCACCATGCGCCAGGTGGGGACGAGGCGCCGCCAGCCGTGGCGTTTCGCCCGGCGGGCGGCGGCCTTGGCCCGGCGCCGCTGCCGGCGGGTCGGGGGGCGGGCGTCGGGGCGGGCGTCCGCTTCCTGACGGGATTCCTGGCCGGCCTCCTGCCGCGTCTCGCGGGGGGTGTCCTGGGCGTCGTGGTCGGTGGCGGGGTGCGGGCCTTCGGGGGCGGGGCGCCGGCCGGACTTCTTCGCCGGGTGCGCTGTGCTGCCGCCGCCCGCGGGCCGGTCCTTGGCGGCCTTGGAACGGCGCGCACGGTTCCGCTTCCGGCCCCGGTCCCGGCCCCGTTCCTGGTCCTGGGCGCCGGACCTGCGGGCGCGCTGCTCGTGCTGCTGCGGCTCGTCGCTCATCTCTCGCGGCTCCCGGTTCACGCCGTACCCGTTCACGCCGTAACGCGGCGGGCGCCTCCCGGAGTGCGCCCTGTTTGCACACTTTCGCACCAAAACGCGGTACGGGGTGCGTGGAGCGTGCGTCCGGGTGGAAATCCCGCGGCCGGTACCGGTGCTCCGGGCCGTACCGGTCGCCGCTCGTGGGGCCGGTCGCGTCCGCCGTGCGCACCGGCCCGGTCCGGGGGCTCCGCAGAGGGGGCCGACCGTCAACTCCCCATCCGCGGTGGGGAACTCGTAGGCTGGCGGGTATGACCGACGAATCCCCGGACCGCTCTCCGGACCGCTCTCCGGACCACGCAGCGGACGTCCCGGACACCTCGGATCTGAGGGCCTCCGACGCCGACCGCGAGCGGGTCGCCGAGCAGTTGCGGGAGGCGATGGCGGAGGGCCGGCTCGACCTGGAGGAGTTCGGCGAGCGCCTGGACCAGGCCTACCGGGCCCGCACCTACGGCGAGTTGGCGCCGCTCACCCGCGATCTGCCCGGGGCCGGGGGGCCGGCGCCGGTGTCGATGGTGAAGCGGCCGGACACCGCGCCCGCCGCGGGTGCCGACTGGGCCGCGCGGATCGGCGGGACCGCCACCTCCGAGTGGGGCGTCGCCGTGATGGCCGGGTTCGAACGCAGGGGGACCTGGACGGTGCCCGCGCGGTTCAACGCGGTCGCGGTCTTCGGCGGCGGCGAGATCGATCTGCGCGACGCCCACTTCGCCACCCGCGAGGTCGTGATCAACTGCGTCGCGGTGATGGGCGGGCTCAATGTGCAGGTGCCGCCCGGGGTGGAGGTCGTGGTCCGCGGGATCGGCGTCATGGGCGGCTTCGACCACCGCGAGGACGGCTCGCGGCCGGATCCGGGCGCCCCGCGGGTGGTGATCACCGGCTTCGCCTTCTGGGGCGGGGTCGGGGTGGAGCGGAAGCTGCCGCGGGAGGAGAAGCGGCGGCTGGAGGAGACGCGCCACCAGGAGCGGATGGAGCGCCGCCGGGCCCGCCGGGAGGCGATCGAGGACCGCCGCGCGGATCGCCGCGCGGCCCTGGAGGAGCGCCGCGGGGACCGCCGCGAGGACCGCGGCGCCCGCCGTGGCGACCGCTACGGCCACGGCCGCGGCCCGCACGACGGACGCTACGGACACGGCGACCGCGGCGACTGACCCGCACGGCGGGAACGGCGCCCCAGGCCCCCGCGCCCGGCCCGCCTCACAGCTCCGCCGAAGTCGCCCCCTTCAGGGAGGTCAGGTCGACGGCGTCGGCCATCCTGCGGAAGCCGCGGTCGCTGGGGTGCAGATGGTCGCCGGAGTCGAAGTCGGGCCGCAGTTTGCGCGGGTTGTACGGGTCGCGCAGGGAGCGGTCGAAGTCGATGACCGCGTCGAAGACCTTTCCGCCGCGGAGCTGGCCGTTCACGGACTGCCGTACGCCCTCCAGGTACCGCGAGTACCCGGGGTGCCCCGCGAAGGGCATCAGGGTCGCGCCCACCACCCGCAGTCCGCGTGCGTGTGCCTGCCGGGTCATCTCCCGCAGCCCGCCGGTGATCTTGCCCGCGTCGGCCTGCGGGTTGCGCAGGATGTCGTTGATGCCGAGGACCACGACCACGGTGCGCACGCCCGTGCGGTCCAGTACGTCGCGCCGGAAGCGGGAGAGGCCGCTCGGGTTGCCCGGGGGGCGGCCGGGGCCGTCGGTGAGGATCTGGTTGCCGCTGATGCCCTGGTTGACGACGCCGTAGCGGGGGGCGCCGGACTCCTCGCGCATCCGCTGGGCGAGCAGGTCGGTCCAGCGGCGGTCGGCGCCCATGGTGGAGGTGATGCCGTCGGTGAGGGAGTCCCCGATGACGACCACGGTGCCTTCGGACTCGTTGCTCAGTACGTCGAGCGCGGTCACATAGCGCCAGTAGGAGCTGCGCTCGCTGTAGGCGCCGCCGGTGGTGTCGGTGGTGCGGTCGCCCTGGGCGAGATAGCTGATCTGACGGGCGTGCAGATGGTAGGTGACCGGCCCGGACGGGGTGGGGGAGTAGCTGCTGACGAGGAGGTCCGCGTCGTGCGGGACGCGGAGCCGTACCGCGTCGCTCATCACCTGCTGGCCGGCGGCGATGACGACGCTGGTGGCGCCGTCGAAGGTGAGGCTGCGGAGCGTACCGGGCTGCGCCGAGGGGTTGTTGTGGCCGGTGGCGACGGCGACGGAGGCGTGCGAGATGGTCAGCGGTGACTGTCCGTAGAGGTTCGACAGCGTGATGCGTGCGCCGGTGCCGCCGACGCTGGAGTGCACCACGTTGCGGACGGTGCTGCCGGCGTAGCCGCGGGGTTCGGTGCCCGGTTCGGCGCCCGTGGGGGACGCGGACCAGGAGCCGACCCAGGTGCCGGCGGAGGCGGGTGCGGCCGAGTTGTGCGGATTGCGGGGACCGGCCAGGGCGTTGTCCTGCGTACGGTCCGGTGAGCCGGCGGCGACCAGGTATATCCCGGTGGACACGGCCACGACCGCGGCGACGACCGCGGCCAGCAGGGCGCCGTACCGTGCGGTGGACACCCCCGTGTCCCCGTCGTGACGCTCGGTCATGCGGTGTTTTTCTCCTCGGACAGGGGGAGCCCGAGGCTCCGTTGTGATGAACCCATGATGATGCATGGGCCGAGGGAACCGGACAGGCCCCCCATCCCTCCAGACGCCGGGAACCCGTGGCGCGTTCCATGAGTCCGTCGGCAAGGGAGAATGTGAAGGGAAGCTGCGGACGGGGGGAGCGGATGAAGGGTGCACAACCGGATGAACCGGCTGGTTTTCCAGGTGAGTCGGCGGATGTTCCGGACGGACCGGCCGGAGTGGAGCATTCCCGGCCGGAGGGCCCGGGTACCCGCATGTCGCGATTCACATCGGATCGCGTCATGAACGGCGGCGCCCCGGCTCCCGCCCCCGCTCCGGTCCCGCCGAACACCCCCGCCGAGCCCCCCGGTTCGGCCGCCGCGGACGCCGAACGGCGGCGCGGGGTACGGCGGATGAAACTCACCGCGACCGGACTGCTGCTCTTCGTGGCCGCGGTGTACGTACTCGCCAAGTGGGCGCAGAGCTCGGGCGCCGGAGTCTGGGCCGGGTATCTGGCGGCGGCCTGCGAGGCGGGCATGGTCGGTGCGCTCGCCGACTGGTTCGCGGTGACCGCGCTCTTCCGCCGCCCCCTCGGCCTGCCCATCCCGCACACCGCGATCATCCCCACCAAGAAGGACCAGTTGGGCGTCTCGCTCGGGGAGTTCGTGGGGGAGAACTTCCTCTCCGAGGAGGTGGTGCGGGCCCGGCTGCGTTCCGTCGGGATCGGCGCCCGGCTCGGTGCCTGGCTGGCCGAGCCCGCCCACGCGGACCGGGTCACCGCCGAGTTGGCCACCGCCCTGCGCGGCGCGCTCACCGTGCTGCGGGACTCCGATGTGCAGGCCGTGGTGGGCGAGGCGATCACCCGGCGGGCCGACGCCCAGGAGATCGCGCCCGGCCTCGGCACCCTGCTGGAGAAGGTGGTCGCGGACGGCGGGCACCGGCGCCTGGTCGACCTGGTCTGCGGCCGCGCCCATGACTGGCTGGTGCTGCACGGTGACTCCGTGATGGACGCGGTGCAGGGCGGGGCGCCGGGCTGGACGCCGCGCTTCGTGGACCGCAAGGTCGGCGAGCGGGTCTACCGGGAGCTGCTGCGGTTCGTCACCGAGATGCGGGACATGCCGGAGCATCCGGCGCGCGGCGCGGTGGACCGCTTCCTCGCCGACTTCGCCGGCGACCTCAAGTCCGACACCGAGACCCGGGCCCGGGTGGAGCGCCTCAAGCGGGAGGTGCTGGCCCGCGGCGAGGTGCAGGACCTGATCGCCTCGGCCTGGTCCGCGGCGCGCTCCACGATCGTGGCCGCCGCCGAGGACGAGCGCAGCCAACTGCGGCTGCGGGTACGGGCGTCGCTGCTGTCGCTGGGCGCCCGGATGTCGGCCGACGCCCGCCTCCGCGCCAAGGTCGACGGCTGGGTGGAGGGCGCCGCGGTGTACGTGGTGTCGACGTACCGGGCCGAGATCACCTCGCTGATCACGGAGACGGTGGCCGGGTGGGACGCCGAGCACACCTCCCGCAAGATCGAGGCGCACATCGGCCGCGACCTGCAGTTCATCCGCATCAACGGCACCGTCGTCGGTTCCCTCGCGGGCCTCGCCATCTACGCCCTCTCCCGCGCACTGGGCGGCTGACGGGGCGGGTGCCTCAGCCGAGGCGGATGTGGCGCAGGCCGGTGGCCTTGCGGCGGGTCCAGGCGGTGAGCGGGCCGTCCCGGTCGGGGAGCAGGGTGAGGCCGGCCGAGGCGGCGATCCGGTCGGCGACCTGCGGCACGGTCAGCTCGTCCGTCCACAGGTGCTCGGCGAACTCCGGCTCACCCAGCCGCGTCAGGCAGACGTCCACCTTCCGCACCGCGAAGCTCTCCCGCCGCAACGCCGCCCGCTCCCCGCCCAGCACCCGCACCGCGCGCCCCAGGACCCGCTCCCGCAGCCGCCGCAGCACCGTCTCCCGATCCGCGAGCAGCGCGAAGTGCCGTACGTCGTGGCCGGATTGGCGGAGGCGGCCGACGGTCTCGGCGAAGTAGGCCGGTTCCACCACCGTCATCGGGGCGATCACCGTGCCGGGGTGCCGCGAGAGCGCCAGGTCCAGCAACTCGAAGACGGCCTGCCGCCACACCGGCAGGTCCTGGAAGTCGCCGCGCAGCGCGGGTGGCAGCGTCCGGTGCAGCCCGAAACCGGCCTCCTCCGGATCGCACACCACACTCCCCGGCAGTCGCCGCCGCAACTCGTACGCGGTGTGCGTCTTGCCGCCGCCGAACGGCCCGTTGATCCACAGCAGCCGCCCGGGGCGGGCGGCGCCGGAGGTCAGGACGCCCGGCGGTCCGCGACCGCCCAGGACGCCACGGCGACCGCCCCGGCCACCGAGAACACCGCCGGCCAGGCGCCGACCTTCTTCGCCAGCGGGTGGGAGCCCGCGAACGCCGCCACATAGGCCGCGGTCAGCGCGCCCGCCGCCACGCCCCCGGCCTGCCGCCGCCACTGTTCGGCCGCCGCCGCCCCGGCCACCGCCAGCACGGCCCCGCCCAGCGGCCGCTTCCTGGTCCAGCGGGCAACGGCGTAACCGCCGACGAGCCCGGCGGCGGCGATGGGGGTGGCACTGACACGGGCCATGACGAGGACCTTCAGAGGACTCCGGGCACCCGGCCGGTCCGGGCGGGCAGGGCGGAGCGCCCTGCCCGCCCGAGGCTACGCCCCGTGGCACTCCCCGTACGGCCTGGGGGAACCGCACCAGCAGGGCGCCGTCGCGGCGGGCGGCCAGGCGGTGGCGAGGCCGCGGGCGGCGAGGATGGTGGCGTACAGGGGGAGGAGGGTGGCGTCGGCCGGGTCGGCGGCCTCGGAGGCGGCGAAGGCCTCGTAGGAGGGGACGGTGGCGGAGACGATGCCGAGATTGCGGGTGCCGGAGGCGGCCAGCTCCCGCAACGCGGTCTCCACACCCGCCAGATGCGCTGCGTGCGAGGGATACTCCTCGGCCAACTCCGGGTATCCGGCGAGCAGTTCGGTCAACTCACCGGCCGGCCAGTGCAGTACGGCCACCGGGAAGGGACGGGACAGGGCGGCGCGGTAGGCGCCGAGTTCGGCCCGGAGGCGGGCGATCTCGGCGCGCAACTCGGCCGGGTTGTCCGAGCCCAGGGCCCACACCCGGTTCGGGTCGTGCAGCTCGTCCAGCGGGACGGAGGAGGTGTGCAGGGCGTCGGCGAGGGCGTCCCACCCGTCGTGCCCCGTGCCCAGCATCCGGCGCACCCGGTGCCGCCCGACGACCACGGACTGCGCGGCGGGGTCGGCGAGCACCGTCGCGGTGGCGGGCGGCGGGGCGCCGTCCTCGGCCAGGATGCGGGCCGCGGCCTCGCTGAACACCTCGTGCGCGGCGTCGAGTTCGTCATGCGCCTCCAGCGCCTCGGCGACGACCACCCAGGGCGCCGGGTCGCCCGGGGCCGCGGCGCGCACCCCGGCCATGACGGCACGGGCCTCCGCCTCGTGCCCGTACTCCCACAGGTTGGCCGCCTTCAGGGCCTTCACCAGGTGGGGGCGGTCGAGGGGCGGTGCGGTGCCCGGGTCCGTGGTGGCGAGCATCCGGTCGTAGAGGGAACTGGCGCGGTCGCGGGCACCGGCGAGTTCCAGATGGGCGGCGGCCTGGAGCAGCAACTCCTCGGTGTCCTCGGGGTACAGCCCGGCGGTGCGCTCCAGGCGTTCTGCTTCGGCGATGTGGTCGACCCGGTCCGCCTCGGCGGCGGTCTCGGCGGATCCGGCGGGGCCGGTTGGACTGGCGGCGGAGGTGTCGGGACGCATACGCAAACGGTACTGCCGGGTGCGGGCGGAAAGGGAGGCCGGGCGGGGGCCGCGGATGCGGAACGCGGGGGCTGGCACGGGGGTCGGACGCTGGCGGTGGAGGTGGCACGCTGTGGCGTATGCGTGCGGGGGAGCGGTCACCGGGGTTCTCGGCATTCCCGGATCGGATGCCGGGGGCGACGCACACCTCCCGCGCCTCCCGCGCCTCCCGCAGAGAGGAGCCGCAGCCATGAGCCTCGTCGATCCGGCCTCCCGCTGGTGGAACCGGGACGCCAACCGCCGCGGCGCCGCCTACACCTGCTGGACCGTCGCCGTCCTCCTCGCCCTGGTGGGCATGTGGAGCACCATGGCCGCCGGGGTCAGCCCGCTGCCGATGTGGTTCGGGGTCGCCTCCGCAGTCCTCCCGATCCCGCTGCTGCTCGGCGGCATGTTCCTCATCGGGTTCGCCTCCGCGCACCGCGACGGCCTCGACCCGCGGTACCTGGTCGTCCCGCTGGCCTCGTACTTCATCGCCAACGGCACCGGCGCGCTCCTCGGCGGCTACCAGTCCGAGCACGGCCTTGAGGGCGGGCACGCGGTCTTCGCGGTGTTCCTCGCCGGCGGGATCGCCGCGATCGCCGTCTCCGGGCTACTGCGCCGCCACTCCCGCGCCAGGGCGAGCCTGCGGGAACTCGTCGGGCGCTCGGGCGTCGTCACCACCGGGGTCGTCACCCGCGCCCGCGGCTCCTTGCTGAACCACCGCCCCGCCACCCGCGTGACGGTGAAGTTCACCGACACCCGAGGCAGAGACCGCTGGGCGACCGACACCATCGCCGGCACCGTACACACCGGCGAAAAGCTGCGCGTCCACTACGCACCGGACGCCCCGGACGCCACGGACGCCACGGACCGCAAGGCGACCGCCGTACTGAGCCGGAGACGCCGGTGAGCGAACCGCCTGGCCGGCTCACGGCGTCGGCCCGCATCTGAACTGGCCCCCACGACAAGGGACTTGGCCCGCTCGGGAGGTCGTACGGTCAGCGGCCCCGTCCGCGCCGAGACCGCTGTTCCTGGCCGGCGGCCCGCGAGGAGGGAGTCGAAGACCGCTCCCCAGGGCCCGACGGATTCCCTGCCCGGTCTGCCCGACGCGGTGGTCGACCGCGTCCGCGCCTTGGCCGCGGACACCGGCGAGCCCCAACCGGCGGCAGGCCCGTCCGACCGGCCCGCTCCCGCGCCATCTCCTGAGCGGAGGCAGCCACCTCTCCTCGGGCGCCTGCGACACCCTGGCGCAAGGTGTCCTCCGCCTGACGCTGCCCGGGGGCCGAGTGCCTCACGGCGTGCGAGTTCGGCGGCGGCCCCCGGCCTTGCGACAGGTCGTGCGAGGTCGGCAGCGTGTGCGGGAGTGCGCTGTCGGCATCGGGCAGCGATTCCCGTACCAAGGTCTTTAGCAACGGCAGCACGGCCGTGTGTGCGGTGCGCGCGTCGTCCCCGGCCAGGGCGGACACCGTGCGGCTGTCGGCGAGGACCTGTCCCAGCGCGGGCCGGGTGGTCACGTCGCCCCGGCCGCCGACCGCGAAGTCCACCAGCACCGAACGGCACCGCGACAACCAGGCCTCCGCCTCCTCACCGGAGAACGACCGGGCCCGCTCCGTACCCACGGCCTCGGCACCGCCGCCTGCCCGCAGAAGCGCCCCGTCCGCACCCCGCCCGTTGACGTACAGATCCTGGGCGAGCCGGTTGGTCACCCGGAAACGGTGTGCACCCAGCCACTGGACCCACCCGCCGCCACGGTCCCGGTATCGCGTCATAGGCCTCCTGATGATCCTCCGGCCACACCCAACACCCGGTTCCGAGGCGGCAGTTGGTGAGAACCGGGTACAGCGCGTCCAGGCGGCTCCGCTCGGCCCGTACCGCCAGGGCCACCATCTCGACCTGGAAACCCGCCGCCGCGAACCGCTCCGCGTCGCCGAACGTGGCCACGGGGTCCTTGAACGTGCCTCCGAACCGCGTACCTCGTGCTCGAAGATTTCGTCCAACTCGCTTTACGAAAGGGCGTAGTTGCTCGCGTCAGTCACGGCCAGCCGACTCCATACGCGCACACTCTTCGGTCCACTCCTGAATGCGGGCGATGAGTTGCTCGCGGTCGTCCGCCGAAACGGCGCGCTCGGCGTCGCGCAGCCGCATGACCTTCTCCCACCAGGCGCCCCACTCTTCCTTGGTGCTGGCTGTCCTGGACAGGTGGACGTAGAGACCGGTCAGCCGGGTCGCCGCTTCGGCGAAGACTCGAAGACCATGGCGGTCGGAACATCGTGGTAGGCGGCGGGACTGTGCTGCGGCATGGACATCGCTCTCCTCGCTCTGCCAAACGGCGTCTCCGAACGGCGACCTTCGATGCGGCAGCCTTCCCAAAACCCCTTTCTCCGGGGGGGGGCGTTGGGGCTCATCGTGGCACGGTGATCGCGCGGTCACTCAGGGTTTGGCCGGTGACGAACGACCGCGACAGGAAGGGACTTCCTGCGCACGATCACGTGAGTGAAGGCGCCGCTGAGCCTGCGGAGGCGGCCCGGAGACCCCCGCAGCGTAGGCCGCAACAACTCCGCACCCACCCAGCGCATACGGCTCCGCACCCCCGGGGTATGACGCATCGCCTCAGCCCAAGGGGATGACTTCCCGCAGGCGACCGGCAAGGTCGAAGGCAATCGTCCGGTGGTGGGCGGGAGTTGGCCGGAGCTTGTGACGGCCGCACGGAGGGGCTGAGGGGAGGGGAAGCGCATGGTGAGGAGTCGGTTGCCGTTGCGGTCGCTGGCCTTGTTGCTTCTGGTTCTCGGGCAGTTGCTGCTGGTGGATTCCGGGAGTCTTCCGACCGCCGTCGCGTTGACGGCGACCGCCGTGGCCGCCACGCTGCTCGCCGCCTGTGCGCTGCTTGCCGCGGGTCGTGCCCCGGCCGTGCCGACCCACCGGGTCCGTACCGCGCTGCGCGACCGTGCCCGGCGTACCGCCTTCCTGCCACAGCGGGACCCGGATGCCGCGGGCCGACCCCGCCCCCGAGCCCCGGGCCGCCCCCTCCCGACGACCGCGTAACGCACCACCCTCCCCGGGATCCGTCAACTGGTCGCTGTCCGAGCGCAGTTGTACCGGTGACGTCGGTGCCGTAAGCCCCGTGTGTCGTCGCTCCGTCCTCGTCTCCCGCGGTGTCGCCGCCGGGCCGGTCTGGTGCCGGTGCCGGGTGGTGGCCGCTTCCCGCGTACCGCGTCCTCCGGTGCCCTGACGGCGTCCGGCCAGTGCGGCGCGATGAGACCCCGGAGGGGTTGCCTTGCCTTCTCTCGCGTCTGTCTTCACCCCTGTCTTCACCTCTGTCCTCGACCCCGTGCTCAGCGGAGCCGCCGCCCTGGTCGGGCAACTGGCCGACCTGCTGGGGCCGTTGTTCGACGCCAACGCCACCGCCGCGGCGATCGTGCTGGGTACCGCGCTGGTCCGGCTGCTGCTGCATCCGCTGGCCCGGGCCGCCGCCCGCGGGCAGCGCGAACGCGCCCGCCTCGCACCGGAGTTGGCCGAACCCCGGGCCCGGCACCGCCGCGACCCCGAGCGCCTCCAGCGGGTCGTCCTCGAACTGCACACCAGGGAAGGGGTGTTGCCGCTCACCGGCTGCCTGCCGGGGCTGCTGCAACTGCCCGCGTTCTTCCTGCTCTACCGTCTCTTCTCCGGTACCGAGATCGGCGGCCGCGCCAACTCCCCGCTGGCACATGCCCTGTTCGCCGCCCCGCTCGGCGACCGCTGGACCGGCGCCCTCGCCCACGGCGGACTGCTGGGCGGGCCGGGCCTGGTCTATCTGGTGCTGTTCGCCCTGGCCGCCGCCGTCGCCACGGCCAACCTGGTACTCACCCGGCACACCGCCGCCACCCCCGTCACCGGGGCGGAGGAGATAGCGGGCGCGGGCGCCATCGCCCGCCTGCTGCCCTTCCTCTCCTACGCGACGCTCGCCACCGTGGCCGTACTGCCACTGGCCGCCGCGCTCTCTGTGGTCACCAGCACCGCCTGGAGCACCGCGGAACGCGCCCTGCTGAACCGCGCCCGGATGGCCCCGGCAGGCGCCCGGCGGTCCAGTACGTGAACGGGGTCTTGCAGAGTGGACGGGCTTCTTGGACGATCGGCCGATGCTCCGATGGCCGCACCCATCGGCTGGGCGCGCTCACAAGGGAGACGAACCATGAAGCTGCTGCGAGTCGGTACGGCCGGGGCCGAGCGTCCCGCACTGCTCGACACCGCCGGCACCCTGCGCGACCTCTCCGGCATCGTGCCTGACCTCGACGGGAGCGTCCTCGCCGACGGTACGGCCCTGGAGCGGATCCGGGCCGCGGCGGCGGGCGGCGAGCTGCCCGCCCTGGACCCGGCGGGCCTGCGCACCGGCCCGCCGGTGGCCGGGATCGGCAAGGTGGTGTGCATCGGGCTGAACTACCACGGCCACGCGGCCGAGACGGGCGCCGCGGCACCGGCCGAGCCCGTGGTCTTCCTCAAGGCCGCGGACACCGTCGTCGGCCCCGAGGACCCGGTGCTGGTGCCGCGGGGTTCCGTGAAGACGGACTGGGAGGTCGAGTTGGCCATCGTGATCGGCCGCACCGCCCGCTATCTGGAGTCCGCGGAGGAGGCCGGTGCGCATATCGCCGGGTACGCGGTGTCCAACGACGTGTCGGAGCGGGAGTGGCAGATCGAGCGCGGCGGCACCTGGGACAAGGGCAAGAACTGCGAGACGTTCAACCCGCTGGGCCCCTGGCTGGTCACCGCCGACGAGATCCCCGACCCGCAGGCGCTCACCCTGCGCACCTGGGTCAACGGCGAGCTGCGGCAGGACGGCAGCACCGCCGACCAGATCTTCCCGGTGGCCGAAGTGGTGTGCTACGCAAGCCGGTTCATGACCCTCTACCCCGGCGATGTGATCAACACCGGCACCCCGGCGGGCGTCGCCATGGGGCAGCCGGACCCGAAACCGTATCTGCGGGCCGGTGATGTGATGGAGCTGGAGATCGCCGGACTCGGGCGCCAGCGGCAGGAGTTGAAGCAGGCCTGAGACGGCGCGCGGGGGCGGCGGCGCGGGGGCGCGGCTCAGAGGCTGACGGTCACGCCCTCGCGGGCCGAGCGGCGCGCCGCCTCCAGTACGTCCAGGGCGGCGGCCGCCTCCGCCGCGGTCACCGGGTTCGGCCCGCCCTCGCGCAGCGCCGCCGCCACCGCCGCGTAGTACGCCGGATAGTCACCGGGCAGGGTCTCCACCGGGTGCCCGCCGCCCGTCAGCGGGGACTCGCCGGCGCCCAGCGTGCCCCACAACTCCCGTGGTTCCACGCCCCATTCGGCCTCGGTGGCCGGGCGGCGGCCCTCCCGCAGCGCCGCCTCCTGCGGATCGAGCCCGTACTTCACCCAGCCCGCGGTGGAGCCCAACACCCGGAAGCGCGGCCCGAGTTGGGCTGCCGTCGCGGACATATAGAGGTGGGAGCGGACGCCGCCGGTGTGGGTGAGGGCGAGGAAGGTGTCGTCGTCGGCCCGCGCCCCGGGACGGCGTACGTCGCTCTCCGCGTACACCCGCTGCACCGGGCCGAAGAGGACCAGTGCCTGGTCCACCAGATGGCTGCCCAGGTCGTAGAGGAGACCGCCGATCTCCGCCGGGTCGCCCGACTCCCGCCAGCCGCCCTTGAGTTGCGGCCGCCACCGCTCGAAACGCGACTCGAAGCGCTGCACCTCGCCCAACTCGCCCTGTGCGACGAGGTGTTGGAGGGTACGGAAGTCGTTGTCCCAGCGGCGGTTCTGGAAGACGGAGAGCAGTACGCCCTGCTGCTCGGCCAGCGCCGCCAGGTGCCGTGCCTCGGCCGCGGTGCCCGCGAGCGGCTTGTCCACCACCACCGGCAGCCCGGCCCGCAGCGCGGTCTCGGCCAGCGCCACATGGGTGCGGTTCGGGGAGGCGATCACCACCAGGTCGAGTTCCCCGGCCCGCGCCCACAGCTCCCCGGCCCCGGCCGCGCAGCGCACCCCGGGGAACTCGGCGCGGGCCTGCGCCTGCCGCTCCGGATCGGAGGTGACCACGGTGTCCAGGACCAGCCCCTCGGTGGCGGTGATCAGCGGGCCATGGAAAACGGAACCCGCCAGGCCGTAGCCGATCAGGCCGACGCGGAGCGGGGAGCTGGTACCAGAGGTCATACGGCCACTTAAACAACGCTGTTGCCGAAGTGCAAGCGGGAGCCGGACAATGGACCCGTGGACGAGGACAGCGGACGAGGCACGACAACCGGCGGCGGCCCGCCCGGAGCCGCCCCCATCGGGAGCACGGGGACCGCCGGGGCCGTCGAGAACCCCGCGACCGCCAGGAGTACCGCCCTCCTGACCGGCCGCGGTGGCAATATCTCCGCCCTGCGCGGGCACAACGCGGCCCTGGTGCTCGACCTGCTGCGGACCGCGGGCCCTTCCGGTCTCAGCCGGCCCGAGCTGGCGGAGCGCACCGGGCTCACCCCGCAGGCCGTCAGCAAGATCGCCGCCCGGTTGCGGGCCGAGGGGTTCGCCGCCGACGCCGGCCGCCGGGCCTCCACCGGCGGCAAGCCCGCCACCGCCCTCCGCCTCGTCCCGCACGCCGCCCACGCCATCGGCCTCCACCTCGACCGCGACCAACTCACCGCCGTCCGCACCGACTTGACCGGCACCGCGGTCGCCGTCCACCAGGCCCCGCTGGATCTCGGGGCCGCCGCGGAGGACGTACTCACCGGGGCCTGCGCGGCGGTCGACGCGCTGCGGGTGGAGGGGGAGACGGCGCTGCTCGGGGTGGGGGTGGCCGTGCCCGGGCCGCTCGACCACCGGCGCGGCGTACTGTACCGGGTCACCGGCCACCCGCAGTGGGACGGCTTCCCGCTGCGGGCGGCCCTGCGGCGGCGGCTCGGCCTGCCCGTCGCCGTCGACAAGGACACCGACGCGGCCGCCCTCGGACAGGCCCTCCGCCCCGACCAGGACCCGCACCCCTCCTTCGCCTATCTCCACCTCGGTACCGGACTCGGCGCCGGACTCGTCCTGGACGGCCGTGTGTACCGCGGACCGCGCACCGGCGCGGGCGAGTTCGGCCACCAGGTCATCCAACTCGACGGCCCGGACTGCGACTGCGGCAACCGCGGCTGTATCGAGGCCCTCTGCCGGGCCGCCGTCGCCCGCGGCGCCCTGCCCGAGGCGGCCCGCGTCCTCGGTGAGGGCGCCGCCAACCTGGTCGCCCTCCTCGGTGTCGACCGTGTCCTCCTCGGCGGCCGCACCATCACCGCCCACCCCGCACCCTTCCTCCACGGCGTTGCCGAAGTGCTCGCCGCCCACGCCGCCCGCACCGGCCGCCGCACCCCGGTCCCCACCACCCTGGCCCCCGGCGGCCCGCAAACCGTCGCCGAAGGCGCCGCCCACCTCCCCCTCGCCCCCCTCTTCGGCCACTGAACGGCACCCGCGGCGCCCACCGGAGAGGGAAGGACAGCGGCCGATCGGCGGCCGGCGGTCGTGCCGGGGGCGGTGGTGCGGTGTGCTCGCAGAGGCGGGGCAGGCAGGGACCGCGGTTCAGAACAGGTACCAGGACAGGTAACGGCAGGTATCGGCACAGGTACCAGGACCGGGACGCGGTACCGGGAGCGACGGAGGCGCCCGCCATGCGACAACCACGGACCCGAGGCACCGGCCACCTCCCGCCGCACCCCGCGGTACCGGCCGCAGCCGTGGCCGCCGCCCTCTGCTGCCTCGCCGCCGCGGCACCCCCGGGCCACCCGCCGGGCGCCGCGGGGTGCGTCCGGGGCGAGGGGCGGGAGTTCCCGGTGGCGGCACGGATCCTCGGCGGGCCCGCCGCATACCGGCCCGGCGGCGCCCCGCAGGAGTGGACCGTGGAACTGTCCGGCCGGGCCCGCGGCACCTGTCGCGCCCTGTATCCGGTCCTGGTCCTCGTCGACGCGGACCGGAAGGTCCAACCCGCCCAGGTGCGGCTGGAGTTCGACCGCGGCAGCCGCTGGCACCCGGTCCACCCGCACGGCACCGACCGGCACGAGACTGTGGCTGTCCTCGGCGAGACCCCGGACTTCCCCGGCTTCACCGTGGCACCGGGCCGCACGGTACGGGTGCGGGTCCGGCTCACCCTGACGCCCGGCGCCGGTCCCGACCACGTCCGCGCCACCGTCGCAGTGGTACGGCGCACCGGCGGCGGCCGCGACGGCGAGTGGGTCGGCGAATCCGCGCCCTACACCTTCGAAGTCGCACCCGACGCCGACGGGGCCGCACCGCCCGCCGCCGAGGCCCACCCCGTCCCCCCGGAGTCGGCCCGGCCCGAACAGCCCCTGCCACGTGGGGAGTTGCCCGCGGAACTGGCCGGGACGGGAGGTGGACGGGGGCTCACCGGGGCTCGGCTCGCCGGGTTCGCCGCAGTGGCCGGGCTGCTGGTGGCGGCCGGCGCGTCCCTGCTCCTCCTCGCCCGCCGCCTGCGCCGCCCGTACCCCTGAACTACCTGGCCCCGGTGGCCAGTTGGCGCCGTGTCGGTGCCGGGACAAGGGGGCGTCAGATGAGGTCCACCAGATCCGCGATGGAGTCCACCACCCGGGTCGGCCGGAAGGGGTAGCGGTGGATGTCGCTCTCGACGGTCAGCCCGGTGAGTACCAGGAAGGTCTCCATCCCCGCTTCGAGACCGGCGAGCACATCGGTGTCCATCCGGTCCCCGATCATCGCGGAGCTCTCGGAGTGTGCGCCTATCACATTGAGCCCGGTCCGCATCATCAGCGGATTGGGCTTCCCCACGAAGTACGGCTCCTTCCCGGTGGCCTTGGTGATCAGCGCGGCCACCGAACCGGTCGCGGGCAGCGCGCCCTCGGGGGAGGGGCCGGTGTTGTCCGGGTTGGTGGCGATGAAACGGGCACCGTCGTTGATCAGCCGGATCGCCTTGGTCAGCGCCTCGAAGGAGTACGTCCTGGTCTCACCGAGGATGACGAAGTCCGGGTCGGTGTCGGTCAGTACGTACCCGGCGTCGTGCAGCGCGGTGGTCAGACCGGCCTCGCCGATGACATAGGCGGTGCCGCCGGGGTGCTGGGTGTCCAGGAACTTCGCGGTGGCCAGCGCCGAGGTCCAGATGTTCGCCACCGGCACATCGAGACCGATCCGGTTCAGCCGGGCGTGCAGATCGCGTGCGGTGTAGATCGAGTTGTTGGTGAGGACCAGGAACGGCCGCCCGGAGTCCCGGAGCTTCTTGATGAACGAGTCCGCCCCGGGCACCGGGATCCCCTCGTGCATCAGCACCCCGTCCATGTCGGTCAGCCAGGACTCGATGGGCTTGCGCTCTGTCATGGGGCCGGACTCCTGCCGTGCGTGGGCCATGGGACCCCATGCTATGCACACGCCGAACCGGGGCATTCCCACGTCCACCAGTCAGAACGCACCCCCCGGGACACGGCACTCGTACTGCGCTTGTGCGGCACGCGTACGGCACTTGTACGGCACTCGCGCGGGCCCGGATGCGGTACCGCCGGGTAGCGCGGAGCCTTCGAGGAGCAGGAGGTTCACCATGCGTAGATCAGTGTTCGCGCTCCGTACAGCAGGGGCGGCCGCCGTCCTGGCCGCGGCCCCTTCCGCGGCGGCGGCCGCGGGCGGCCTCCCGGCCCACCCGCAGACCACGGTGGCCGCACCCGCTGCCCGCCACGGCACGTCCGCCACCGCACGCGCCGAGATGATCGGGCAGTCCCGCGGCGACTCCGACCGGGACGCCCCGCGCACCGGCCCCGGAATGCCGCAGGCCGTGACCGGCCTGGTGCTGGCCGCCGTCGTGGGCGTCCTGTTCACCATCCGCGGCGTACGGGGACGACGGCGCGGCCGCCGGGACCGGGTGGCGCGATGACCACCGCCGAGACCGGCACCGCGGCCGTCCCCACCCTCACCGCCGGACCCCGGGAACACCGGCCCGCCCCGCCCGCCTCGGACCCGGGCACCCTCGCCGCCGCACCCGGCGCCGTACGCCGCCGGCTGCTGGTGGGCGTGCTGGGCGCGGGGCTCCTGATCGGGACCTGGGCGTGGGGGAGCGGGGGCCTGGACGGGCAGCCCGGTACGTCGGTGCCGGTCACCGGGGACATCGCCGCCGCGGGCCGCCCCCGCCCGGCCCTGCCGCCGGCACATCCGCCGGTCGCGGGCGGGGCCCCGCGCGCCCTGGACGTGGACGCGCTCGGCATCCACACCCAGGTCGCCGCCGCCCCCGATCCGAACGCCGCCCCCGGCCCGTCCGCCCGTACCGGCACCGCCGCCGTCCGCTGGGACCGGACCGGTGCCCGACCGGGCGCCGCCGGAGTCACCCTCCTCACCTCCCCGGGCACCCCCGCCCTGTCCCGGCTCGCCGAACTCCGCGCAGGCCGCACGGTACGAGTCACCGACACCGCCGGAGCCGTCGCCACCTACACCGTCGAAGAGGTACGCGCCGCCGACCGCCGGGGTCCCACCACCGCCACCCACCCACGCCACCCCGGCCGAGCCGAACTCCACCTCATCACCTGCCCCACCCCCGCCCCCACCACCTGCCACCGCCCCGTCGTAGCCACCGCCTACCTGACGGGCGTCCACCGACCTGAACGGTGACCCGCACCGCACACGCCGAAGGCCCCCCGCTTCCGCGAGGGGCCTTCGTTGTGTCTGTGCGCCGCCAGGGACTCGAACCCCGGACCCGCTGATGCTGCGTTCCCCCGGGGGATAACCCCCGGACCCCCAGCCGGGCCGCCGGGGCTGGGGGATGTCGCCACACGCCGAAGGCCCCCCGTTCTCACGAGGGGCCTTCGATGTGTCTGTGCGCCGCCAGGGACTCGAACCCCGGACCCGCTGATTAAGAGTCAGCTGCTCTAACCAACTGAGCTAGCGGCGCCTGCTGACCTGGAGAACTGTACCCGATGGCGGAGGGTGCCCCGGTCGCGGGCCCCGGGCCGTGGGCGGCCGCCGCGGTGGTTCCTTCGTTTGGATCGTCAGAATGCGGAAAGCGTGGCGGGTTGCAAAACTGGCGATCATGCAGCCGCCCGGGCCGCAGGCAGTGCGCACCCCACCCGCGCCGCGCCGCCCGGAGGACGGGGAGGTACGGATGACCACCACCACACCGCAGTCTCCGGGGCCCGAACCGGTACCGGACGCAGGACCGCCCACCGGTCCCCGCCAGACTCGGCTCATCCACGGCGAGACCACCACCGAGATCCCGGTCCACCTGCTCTTCCGCGACGACCCCGTGGGCTACCCGTCGACCGGCCCCGCCGTGGTCGGGCGCCGCCGCGGCACCGGCGAACTGCCCCGCACCCCTGCCTACCCCGCCGCCCGCTTCGGCATCGAGGTCGACCCGGGGATCGAGGAGCGGGCGGCGCGGGTGGTGCCCGGCGCGGTGGGTGCGGTGGCGGGACTTGCCGGGGTGGCGGGGTGTGGGGCGGCGCTGTGGTGGGCCGGGCTGCTGCCGCTTCCGGCGCTCTGGCTGCTGGGTCTGGTGCCGCGTCCGGCGGTGGGTCTCGGGCTGCCGGTGACGTTGACGCTGGCCGGGGCGGGTGCGGTGGCGCTGCTGGGCTTCGGCGGTCTGGCCCGGGGGCGGTCGGGCCGGGCCTGGGTGCTGACCCTCTTCGGCCGCTACCGCGGCACCGTCCGCGCCACCGGCCTGCTCTGGGTGAACCCGCTGCTGCTGCGGCGCCGGGCCGACGTACGGCTGCGGCACTGGCGCAGCGAACCGATGCCCGCGGTGGACGCGGAGGGCCTCGCGGTGCGGGTGGTGCTGCTGGTGGTGTGGCGGGTGGCGGACACCGCGCGGGCGCTGCTCGCGGTCGACGACCACCAGGCCTTCCTGCGGGAGACGGCCGAGGCGGCGGTGGCGGCGGCCAGGGTGCGATCGCGGTTCCCCGCCGACGTGGAGGCGCTGGGGAGGGCGCTCACCACCCGCGTCGCGGAGGGCGTCCGGCCGGTGGGCCTGGAGGTCTTCTCGGTCCACCCGTCCCGTATCGACTACGAACCGGACGCCGCGGCCCTCCTCCGCCGCCGGCACCTCGCGGCCCTCGGCGAGTTCCCGCCGCCCGGCGAACCGGAACACCCCACCGCCTTCTGACCCGCACCACCACGCACACAGCAGGAAGGCCCTCGCCGAAACGAGGGCCTTCCTGTGTGTCTGTGCGCCGCCAGGGACTCGAACCCCGGACCCGCTGATTAAGAGTCAGCTGCTCTAACCAACTGAGCTAGCGGCGCCTGCTGACCCGGAAATCATACCCGCCTCCAGCCGGTGCTCGGCACCACGGCCTCGGCCTCCTGCCGGGGAGGGGCGGACCGGCGATCCGGCCCCCCTCCCCGCCAGGGTCGTCCCGGTGTCAGAGCACCGCGCTGAGGAATTCCCGGGTGCGCTCGTGTTCCGGCTCGGTGAATATCTTCTCCGGCGTACCGGACTCGATGACCCGGCCGGAGTCGAACATCAGCACCTGGTCGGAGATGTCCCGCGCGAAGTTCATCTCATGGGTGACGCAGAGCATGGTGATGTCCGTGGTGTGCGCGATGTCCCGCAGTACGTCCAGCACCCCGGCCACCAGCTCCGGGTCGAGGGCGGAGGTCACCTCGTCGAGCAGCAGCACCTGCGGGCGCATGGCCAGGGCGCGGGCGATGGCCACCCGCTGCTGCTGGCCCCCGGAGAGCTGCGTTGGGTAGGCGTCGCAGCGGTCGCCCAGGCCCACCATCTCCAGCAGTTCGCGGGCCCGGTGCTCCGCCTCGTCCTTGGGCAGGCCGAGTACCGAGACGGGCGCCTCGGTGATGTTGCGGAGCACATTCATGTTCGGGAAGAGATTGAACTGCTGGAACACCATGCCGATGTTCTTGCGGACGTCCCGGGTGTGCTTCTCGCCGGCCGGGACCAGCTTTCCGTTCTTCTGCTCGTGGGTGAGATAGTCCCCGCCCACTTTGATGGTGCCCTCGTCGGGCTTGAGCAGCGTCATCAGAAGTCTGAGGATCGTGGTCTTTCCGGAACCGGAAGCACCGATGAGCGTCACATGCTTTCCCGCGTCGACCGAGAAGTCCAGGGAGTCCAGCACGGTGTTGCTGCCGAAGCGCTTGGTGACGTTGTCGAAGCGGATGATCTCGCCGTCGGGCGTTTCCCGGGCGGTGGCTCCCGCGGCAGGTGTCTTCTCAGCGGACAAGGCGGCGCTCCAGGGATCGAAGGGAGAGAGAGGCGATGTAGGCGATGACGATGAAGGCGATACCGATCACCGTGTACGGCTCGGTCAACTGGAAGGTCCGGGAGCCGAACTGGCGGGCCTGGCCCAGCATTTCCAGGACGCCGATGGTGGCGATCAGCGGTGAGTCCTTCAGCATCGAGATGACGTAGTTGCCGAGGGCGGGCACCACGCGGCGGATGGCCTGCGGAAGGATCACCGCGGTCCAGGTGCGGGTTTTCGGCAGGCTCAGCGCGGTGGCGGCCTCCCACTGCCCGACGGGAACTCCGTCGATTCCGGCCCGGTAGACCTCGGCCGTGTACGTGGAGTAGTGCAGTCCGAGCCCCACCACGCCCGTGGCGAGCGGCGAGAGCGTCACATGCCATTCGGGGAGCACATAGAACAGGAAGAACAACTGCACCAGCAGCGGAGTGTTCCGGATGAATTCGGTGATCGCCGTCACCGGCCACCGTACGGCGGCGAACTTCGACCGCTGTGCGAGCGCCCAGACAAGTCCGAGCGCGAAGGCTATGAGCGCGCCCAGGACGAGGGCCTGAAGGGTGACCAGGACACCCTTCCAGAAGTCCGGCATAAAGTCGGCGACTGCCGACCAGTCCCACTTCACGCTGCACCCCCGGTGCTGTTGATCTCCACAGCCGGGTCACTTCTGTGACGTAGGCCTGATTTCTCCGACGAGCTGCCGCCCGTCGCGGGGCGCTGGCCGATTCCGGCTTTCGCCCGGCGTTCCACGAGTCGCATCACACGGGTGATGACGAAGGCGACGACGAAATACATCACCAGAATCACCGTGTACACCGGGGCGCTCTGGCCGGTGGCATTGCGCACCAGGGACGCCGCGAAACTCGTGTCGCCGACACCGAGGATGGAGACCAGCGCGGTCCCCTTGAGCAGCTCGATCAGCAGGTTGTTGAAGGGCGGCACCATCTCGGGCCAGGCCTGCGGCAGCACGATCTTCCGTAGCTGCTGGGCGGGCGAGAAGCTGAGCGCGATACCGGCCTCGCGCTGGGCGGGGGCGACCGCGGCCATGGCGCCGCGGACCACCTCGGAGCCGTACGCCCCGTAGGTGAGGCCGAGGGTCAGGACCGCCGCCCACATGGGGACCAGCTGCCAGCCGAACGCCAGGGGCAGGACGAAGAACACCCACAGCATGAGGATCAGCGCGGACGTTCCGCGGAACACCTCGAAATACAGGCCGGATATGAAGCGGACGGTTCGGAGCCGGTGGGAGCGGGCTATGCCCACGACGAGGGCGACGAAGGCTCCCAGGGCCGCGCTGTAGATGGTGAGCTGGACGGTGACCCAGAGGCCTCTGAAGAGAAGTTCCCAGAGGTGCGAATTTATCTCGCTCATGGCTGGCACTTCTCCTTGGCCGTTATGTTCGTCATCTGTTCCTTCGTGAAGCCGAACGGCCGCATGATGCGGAGGAGTTCACCGCTGCTCTTCATCTTGTGGAGCTCGCGGTTGAAAGCGTCGCGCAGATTCGTCTCCGAGCTGCGGAATGCGAAGGCGCCGACGTCGATGACGGGCTCCATCTTCTTGGTCTTCTGGTTGCGGACATGGGGGGTGACCTCGGCGGTGCCCTCGACCTTGGTGCTTTTGGTCTGCCGGATCACATTGCGTACCGTCACCGCGGTGCCGACGAAGACGTCCACCCGGCCCTGTTCGACCGCGAGCAGACCGGCCAACTGGTCGGGCAGCGTGGTGATCCGCTTGACGCCTGCCGCCTTCGCGTAGTCGATCTCCGCGTAACCGGTGCCGGTGGCCATGCGGGCGTTCTTCTTGGCGATGTCCGCGTAGGTGTGCAGGCCCAGTGGATTCCCTTTGCGGACGATGAAGGCGTCCAGCATCTGGTATTCGGGGTCCGCGAAAATTACCTGGTCGCACCGGTCCGGATTGATGTACATACCCGCGGCGACCATGTCGAACTGCTGGGAGTTGAGGCCCAGGATCAGTGAGCTGAATTCCGTCGGGGCGGGCTGGACGTTCGGCACCCCGAGCCGTTTGAAGATATGTTCCGCGATAACAGGTGCGGACCCGGTGATCTTGCCGTCCGTCCCGATGTATCCGTAGGGCTGTTCGCCGGCGATTCCCAGTCGCACGGTCTTCTGGGCACGCAGTCGCTCAAGAAGGTGCCCGCCGTCGTGGCCGTCTTCGACGGATACCCGACTGCAGGCGCTGGTCGCGCCGATGAGTCCGGCCCCGCCCAGCGCGGTGACACCGCCCAGCAGCGACCTGCGGCTGAACCTGGCGCGTCTGGCTATGTCTGAGTTGTTCACCTGTCGTCGAGCCATGGAGGCGCGGCTACCCGCGCCACCGCAAACCATGCCCCTGAATTCCGGCCGAAGTTCCGCCCGCTGTTTTCAGGCGGTGTGTCCTTTATATGGCCCGTTATGCGGCCCATTCTGCGACCTGTTGTGTGACCCGTTATGCGGTGCTTTGTTGCGTCCTTTGCTGGTGCTTTATGCCGAGTGTCCTGCGGTGTGCGTCCCGTCCCTGCCGGGCGCTCGGGCGCGGCTCATCGCGCGGAGGTGGGGGCGGGCGCGGGGTGTACGCGGCGCCGGCCCGCCGGTACGAGGCCCGCGGCACCCGGTCGGGCGCCGGGAAATCTCCGGTGAGGTGGTCCGGGTCCCGTACGTGCCGCCCGGATCGGAATCCGCTCCAACGGCGCCTCCGCGGAAGGGAGTTGGCGGTGGGGTGGACGGGGTTCGATGGCGGTGCCCGCACGGTGTTCCTGTTTGGGGGCTGATATCGGTAAAAGCGGTGGCCAGAGATGGATTGACCACGGTCGCGGTGGAATCTACCTTCGACAGCACGGACCCATTTCCCAGGGCGGGTCGGCCTTCGCGGACGTGCCTCCCTTGGGCCCGCGCGTTCCCATCCCGACGTCCCGGCGCGTGCCGGCATCCAGTCCTCCCCACTCCCCGGCCTTCCCCGATTCCTTCGGTGGCCGGAGCCTCCTCCTTTCCTGTTTGACCGAAATCGGGGCTTGCTATGGACGTCTCTTTTCTGGGTGGTCCCCAGCCGCAGCGAGGTGTGGGGATCGTCGCCCCTTTTGACTTCGCGCTCGACCGCGAACTGTGGCGCTGGGTGCCCGAGGGGGTCTCCCTCTATCTCACCCGCACCCCGTATGTGCCGGTCGAGGTGAGCCTGGACCTGGCGCGGGTGGTCAGCGAGCACGAGACCCTCGGTGAGGCGGTACGCGCGCTGAGCGCCGCCGAGCCAGAGGTCATCGCCTATGCCTGCTCCTCGGGCAGTTTCGTCGGTGGTACCGCCGGTGAGCGCGCCATGTGCGAGGCGATGACCCGGGCCGGCGAGCTGCCCTCGCTGACCACCTCCGGGGCGATGATCGAGGCGCTGGAGGAGATCGGCGCCCGACGGATCGCCCTGGTCACCCCCTATACCCGCTCGGTGACCGGGGCGCTGGAGGAGTATCTGGGCGAGGCCGGGGTGCAGGTCGTGGGCGGGGCGGACCTGGGTCTGACCCGGCACATCTGGAAGGTGTCCTACCGGGATGTGGTGGACATGGCGCGGCGGGCCGCCGGTACCGCGGCCGACGCGCTGGTGATCAGTTGCACCAACCTCGCCACCTATGACGCCATCCCGCAGTTGGAGGCGGAGCTGCGGATGCCGGTGCTGTCCGCGAATCAGGTGACGATGTGGGCCGCGCTGCGTCGCCTGGGTACCCGTGCGGTGGGGCCGTACCAGGCGCTGCTCGACCCCGGTGCCCGCCCGGGTGCCCGGCAACTGGACATGCCGCCGCTGCCCGAGGGACCACCCGCAGAAGGAGGCTGGACGTGACCGCACTGGGATTCCTCTATCCCGGCCACTCGGCGGAGGACGACTACCCGCGCATGGAGCAGTTGCTCGGCAGCGATGTGCGGCTCGCCGTCGTCCACACCGACATCGGGGAGGACGCCCAGCGGGTCGGCACCCTGCGGGAGATGGGCTCCGCCGAGCGCCTCGCCGCCGGGGTGCAGGAACTGCGGCTCACCGGCGCCGAGGCCGCGGTCTGGGCCTGCACCAGCGGCGGCTTCGTACACGGCTGGGACGGGGCGCATGAGCAGGTGCGGGCCCTGGCCAGGACCGCGGGGATGCCCGCCTCCAGTACGTCCTTCGCCTTCGCGCACGCGCTCGCCGCGGAGGGGGCGCGGCGGGTGGCGGTGGCGGCGACCTATCCGGAGGAGGTGGCCGCGCTCTTCGGGGAGTTCCTCGCGGCGGCCGGTTTCGAGGTGGTGTCGCTGCACGCCGGGGGTGCCCGTACCGCCGCGGAGGTCGGCACCTGGGGCGCGACCGAGGTGCTGGAACTGGCGCGGGCCGCGGACGTACCGGAGGCGGAGGTGCTGCTGCTGCCGGACACCGCACTGCACACGGTGGCCCATCTGCCCCTGCTGGAACGGGAGTTGGGCAAGACGGTGCTCACCGCGAACCAGGTCACCGCTTGGGAGGGCCTGCGGCTGGCCGGCCGCCGCGTCAACGCGCCCTCCCTTGGCGCGCTCTTCACCCGCGAGCCGATCGTCCAGGCCAGGGAATAGCCACGGAATAACCGGAGACAGCCTCCCGTTACGGTGTCCGGGGCCGCGTACCCACGCGTCCCCGCAGTACATCCGAACACCCGGCAGGAGGCATTCCGGTGGACGCGACCGACGACAGGCACGGCGAGGGCGCCGCACAGATCCGCGGCACCGCACAGGGCGAGGCCCCGGTCCCGCTCTCCGTGCTGGACCTGGTCACCGTCGGCGCGGGCAGCACCGCGAGCCGGGCCTTGCGTACCGGGGTGGAGCTGGCCCGGCTGGCCGAGAGCCGCGGCTTCCACCGCTACTGGGTCGCCGAGCACCACTCGATGCCCGGTGTCGCCTCCACCTCCCCGGCGGTGATCCTCGCCCACCTCACCGCCCACACCGAACGCATCCGCCTCGGCTCCGGCGGCGTCATGCTGCCCAACCACGCCCCGCTGGTCATCGCCGAGCAGTTCGGCACCCTGGAGGCGCTGGCGCCCGGCCGTATCGACCTGGGCCTCGGCCGCGCCCCCGGCACCGACGGCGCCACCGCCGCCGCCCTGCGCCGTACCGATAATCTGCACGAGGGCGCCGACGAGTTCCCACAGCTCCTGGCCGAGCTGACGCGCTTCCTCGACGACGACTTCCCCGACGGCCACCCCTACGCCCGGATCCACGCGGTGCCCGGGCCGGTGCAGGGCTCCGCGCCCGGCGGGGTGCAGTCACCGGCCCGGCCCCCGCTGTGGCTCCTGGGCTCCTCCGGGTTCAGCGCCCGCCTCGCCGGGGTCCTCGGGCTGCCCTTCGCCTTCGCACACCACTTCTCCGCCCGCAACACGGTGCCCGCGCTCGACCTCTACCGCGAGTCCTTCCGCCCCTCCGCCGTACTGGACGCCCCGTACGCGCTGATCGGGGTGGCCGCGCTCGCCGCCGACGAGGAGCGGGAGGCCCGGCGGCAGGTGCTGGCCGCCGCGCTCAACATGGTCCGGCTGCGCACCGGCCGCCCCGGCCTGGTGCCGACCCCCGAGGAGGCCGAGGCCCACCCATTCAGCGCCGCCGAGCGGGAGTTCGTGGAGAGCTGGAACGCCAACGTCATCCACGGCACCCCGGACGCGGTACGGACCGGCCTGGACGAGTTGCAGAAGCGCACCGGCGCCGACGAGCTGATGCTCACCGCCAACGCCCACAGCGGCGAACTCCGCGTCCGCTCCTACGAGTTGATCGCCGACGCCTACCGGCTGCCCACCGTCTGACCGCTCACGGGGCGGGGCGGCTCAGCAGCGCGTCGATACCGGACGGCGGCACGGGGCGCGAGTAGAGCCAGCCCTGCCCGGTGTCGCAGCCGATCCGCCGCAGCCGCGCCGCCTGCCCCGCGGTCTCCACACACTCCGCGGTCACCGTCAGCCCCAGCTTGTGGGCGAGCTGCACCAGGGCCTCCACGATCGTCTCGTCCGCCGGATTGGGGTGCGCCCCGTCCTCGTAGCGGAAGCCGTGGACGAAGGAGCCGTCCAGCTTGAGGGCGTGCACCGGGAGGCGGCTGAGGTAGGCGAGATTGGAGTAGCCGGTGCCGAAGTCGTCGATGGCGATCCGCACCCCCATCGCGCTGAGCGCCTGGAGCGACTGGAGGGGGCGGCCCGCGGAGCCCATCACCGCGGACTCGGTCAGCTCCAACTGGAGCAGCCCCGGCGGCAGCGACGTCTCGGCGAGGATCTCCGCGACATCCGCCACCAGATCCGAGTCCCACACCTGCCGCACCGCCACGTTCACACTGACATAGGGCGGATCGGCCTCCGGGTGGTCCACCTGCCAGCGCCGGGCCTGCCGGCACGCGGTACGCAGCACCCAGCGGCCCAACTGGACGATGGAGCCGTCCTCCTCCGCGAGCGAAACGAAACGGTTCGGCGCCAGCAGACCGAACTGCGGATGCGCCCACCGCACCAGCGCCTCCACCCCGTGCAGCACCCCGTCCGCCAGCCCCACCAGCGGCTGGTACTCCAGCACGAACTCATCGCGCTCCACCGCCGGCCGCAGCGTGGTGGAGAGGGCCTGGCGGGTCATCCGGTGTGCGTTGCGCTCCGGGTCGAAGAGCGTCCAGCGGGACCGGCCGTCGGCCTTCGCCCAGTACAGCGTGGTGTCCGCGGCCTGCATCAGACCAGTCGCGGTACTGCCCGCCGCCCGCCGCTCCACCACCCCGATCGAGGCGGACACCGCGAGCCGCCGCCCGCCCAGCTCGAATGGCTCCCGCAGCGCCCGCAGGACCGATTCGGCGAGGCCCGCGGCCTGTTCGGTGCCGGTGGAGTCCTCCAGCAGCAGCGCGAACTCGTCCCCGCCGAGCCGGGCCACCAGCGGTCCGGGGCGCTCGCCCGCGGTGTTCTCGGCGCAGCGGGTGAGCCGCTCGGCGACGGCGGCCAGCAGCCGGTCGCCCACCCGGTGCCCCAGGCTGTCGTTGACCGCCTTGAAGCCGTCCACGTCCAGATAGCAGAGCCCGACCCGGCCGGTGCCGCCGTCCTCGTGGGCCGCGGTCTCCAGGGCTGCGGTGAGGCGCTCGAAGAAGAGGGTGCGGTTGGGCAGCCCGGTGAGCGGGTCGTGCATCTGGAGGTGGCGCAGCCGGGACTGGAGTTCCCGCCGCAGGCTGATGTCGCTGACCGAGAGCAGCACCACCCCGGGACCGCCGCCGGGCCCGAGCGGGGTGACCGTGACCTGAGCCCAGAGGGAGTGCCCGTCGGGGTGCTTGAGGCGGCGGGTGCAGCGCAGTCGGGCCTGCCGGCCGCGGAGCATCTCGCGGTAGGCGTGCCAGGTGCGGCTGTCGGAGCCCAGGTCGACGAGTTCGGCGGCGGGCTGTCCTGAGCGGTCGCCGGGGCGGGTGCCGAGGAGCGTGTCGAAGGCCTCGTTGGCGGTGACCAGCAGCCCCTCGCGGTCCACCACGGCCAGCGCGACGGGCGCGGCGGCGAACGCGGCCCGATACGTCCGCGGGTCCACGGCTTGCGCGGCGGAGGCGGCGTGTACGGGGGAGCGGGCGGCGGTGGGCTCGGCGTGACGCTCGGTGACGGGGGGCTCGGCCAGGGGGGCCTGGCGACCGGGGCCGACCCCCGGTCCAGGTCCCTCACAAGCTCCGCTCACCGTTCGCTCCCGCCGTGCTCTCGTGGCCGTGGGGCCTGTACCGGGCCCGGGCCGGTCCCGTCCGATGGCGACCGGCGGTTCCGCAGGCCACAGGGGCCGGTCACCGTAGGTCCGCGCAGGAAGTCTGCCGATCATAGAGCCCGCCCCGAGAGCCGAGCCAGCCTCCATCTGACGGAGCTTTCGCCTCGACCCCCTAGCGGGATCGTTTCTGCGCGCTCCTGAACACGTACTCGCCGAGCCCCGACCGGAAGTGACGGTCCGTGAGTGCCGGAGTGTCGCACCGTTGTCGCAACCGCTCACTCGGCCGGGGGAGATCAACAGGGCAAAGTATGACAAACGCCATCAGTCTGGGTGCGGTGCTCCCGGTGATCCCCTCGATCTCCGCGATCACGGAGACCGCCGCGGCCCCGCCGCCGGTGCGGTCACGTCCCCCTTACCGCTCCGCAGTCGGCAGGAGGTACCTGTGCCGAGACGGCCGAGCCCGCACCGCCGCCGCGGCGCGAGAAGCCCCGACGACCGCCGACGCCTCCGGCTGCGCAACGCGGGCGCCGCCCTCACCGCGCTCACCGCACTCACCGCCACCTCCCTCGTCGCGGGCCCCGCCCGAGCCGCCACCGGACCCGAAGGCTGCGCCCTGCAACGCACCGAGGCCCACCACTCCGAGGGCCTGGACACCTGGAACGCGGCCTACCCCAAGCCCCGCCGCTCCCTCGACGCGGTCCTCGTCTTCCTGTCCTTCCCGGACTCCCGCCCCCTGACCACGCCCCGCGAGCTGGCCGCCGACCACTTCCCCGCCACCACCCGCTTCTACCAGCGCGCCTCCTACGGCCGCTTCACCCTGCGCCCGCACCCCCAGAAGCAGTGGGTCCGGATGCCCAAGCCGTCCACCGCCTACGGCATCCGCCGCGACTGGGACGCCGGCCGCCGCGCCGCCTATCTGCGGGACGCGGTCACCGCCGCCGATCCCCGCACCGACTTCGCCAAGTACGACGTGGTGTACTTCATCGCCGATCCGGACGCCCCGGGAGTGGACTCCGACGCCACCAAGGTGGTCAACCTCGACCAGCCGGTGGAGGCCGACGGCGCACCGCTGCGCCGTATCGTCACCGTCTTCGAGCAACACCCCCCGGACCGCAACGTCCTCGCGCACGAGACCGGCCATGTCTTCGACCTGCCGGACCTCTACCACCGGCCGGCGGACGGCAAGGGCGACTGGGACACCTATGTCGGGGACTGGGACGTCATGGGCAGCCAGTTCGGGCTGGCGCCGGACCTCTTCGGCTGGCACAAGTGGAAGCTGGGGTGGCTGGATCCGCGGCAGGTGGTGTGCGTGGAGGGCGAGGGCCACACCCGGCTCACCCTGGAGCCGCTCTCCGCCGCCCCCGCCGCGACCGCCGCCGTCTCCCACCGCGTCTTCGGTACGGGCCGCGGCACCAAACTCGCCGTCATCCGTACCGGCCGCTCCGGCGCCGTAGCCGTCGAAGCCCGCGGCGCCGCCGGCAACGACAGCACCACCTGCACCGAGGGCCTGCTGGTGTACCGGGTACGCAGCACCACCGTCTCCGGCGGCGGCCCCGTCGAGGTACTCGACACCCACCCGCGGACCTCGGCCTGCCGGGAGACCTCGGTGTATCCGCCACTGGCCGACGCCCCACTCCGCGAGGGCGAGCGCTTCACGGTGCGCGAGGGCCGGGTACGCATCGACATCACCGCCGAGGGCCGCACCCGCGCCGGCGACTGGACCGTCCACATCGCCACCTCGGGCTGAGCCAACGAGAGTGGCCGTCCTGGGCCCCCGAGAGGGGTATGTCGCCACACGCCGAAGGCCCCCCGCTTTCGCGAGGGGCCTTTGACCGTCCGGTGCGCCGCCAGGGACTCGAACCCCGGACCCGCTGATGCTGCGTTCTCCCGGGGGATAACCCCCGGACCCCCAGCCGGGCCGCCGGGGCTGGGGTCGTCGCCACAGGCCGAAGGCCCCCCGCTTTCGCGAGGGGCCTTCGACCGTCCGGTGCGCCGCCAGGGACTCGAACCCCGGACCCGCTGATTAAGAGTCAGCTGCTCTAACCAACTGAGCTAGCGGCGCCTGCTGACGTC
>NZ_JBHVRR010000034.1:49890-68856 GCF_042885635.1 Streptomyces sp. NPDC058045
CGACCGTCCGGTGCGCCGCCAGGGACTCGAACCCCGGACCCGCTGATTAAGAGTCAGCTGCTCTAACCAACTGAGCTAGCGGCGCCTGCTGACGTCGTAGAGGTTAGCACCCTGTTCGGCGCTGGGAAAAATCGTTATGCGGGTGGCGGTCAGGGGCTCTGTGGCGGGGGTCTCGGGGGTCGGCGCACCCCCGCTGTGCAGGCGTTCCCGGCGGTCCGGTGCGGCCGCGCGGACCGCGGCCCAGAGCGCCACCTCCGGGCCCGGGAGCCAGGGGCGGCGGGCGTCGGGCGCGACCAGCCAGCGGGAGGCGGCGGCGGTGCCGGGCTGGGGGCTGAGCGGGGGGACGGTGACCGCGTCGCCGGTGCCGTGGCAGAGGAGCGGTGGGACGCCTTTGCCGCGCTGCCCGGCGCCCCACTCCTCCCACTCCAGCAGGGCGGGCAGCCGCTCCGCCGTACCGGGCGCCGTGAACAACAGCATCCGGCCCCGGTGCACCGCGACCGGACCCGAGCCCGGGCCCTCGTCCCAGAGCCGGTCCAGCATCCGGCGGCCGAAGACGGCGGGGGCGTTGACCACGTCGAAGGCGGAGCCGCAGGGCAGTACCAGGGGGGCGGTCGGCCGGTCCGCCCAGAGTGCGAGGGCGCTGCGGGGATACGTTCCTGCGGAGGCGAGCCAGGCGGCTCCCTCGCGGGTGACACCGCTGACGTCGAACCGGTCGCGGTCGGGGGCGGCGAGGCGGACGGGGGTCGCTGCGTACCGTGCACTGCTCATGGCAACTACATCTACTCGCGGTGCGCGGGCGGTTCCGGAGGGTTGCCGGAATTCGAGACAGGAGGGCGATACGGGGGGTATCGTGCCGCCGGGCATATGCCGAAAGATCGTGCTTCCGGCCCGCGCCCCGCCCGGCAGGGCGCTCTCTCAGCTCCGGTCCGCACCGCCCCTCAGCAGGTCCTGACCGTACTCGATCATCTTCTTGGCATAGTCCTCGGTCCACTCCGCCCGGCGCCCGATGTCCGCCGCGGTCAGCCGGTCGAAGCGGCGCACATCGGCGAGTTGGGCGGCCGCGATCGCCTGGTACTCCACGGAGCGGTCGGCGGCCGCGCGGAACGCCAGGGTCAGTTCGGTGGCGCGGGACAGCAGCTCCCGCGGGTCGTCGATGGACTCCAGGTCGAAGAAGTGCTCCGGATCCGAGGCTGCCTCCGTGGGCTCGAAGAGCAGCGGTGCGGGGCGCAGCCGAGGGGTGTCACGGGGCCGCTCGGACTCCGCCATGTTCTCCTCCACAGGTCTTGCCGGGGGTGGGCCACCCACCATTGTCCCGCGCCCCGCAACCCCGCCGCGCAGAGCCGAATGACACGGCCTACCGCGCCCGGACCCGGTGGGTGGCGAGGTGGGCGAGTACCGCGTGGTTGGCCTCCCAGCCGTCCGGGAACTTCAGGGTGACGCCGAGGCGGACCGGTTCGGTGCCGGGGTGCTCGTCCAGGAGGCGGGGGACGCCCGCGCGGCACACCACGACGCAGGCGTGCCGGTGCCGGGAGGCCAGTACGCACAGCCGCCCGGTCTCCAGGTGGAACGCCGTGGCGTCGGGGCGTCCGGAGAGCGGGTGCAGCACCACCGTCACGTCGTACTCGCGGCCCTGGAGCCGGTTCGCCGTGTCCACGGTGACGGCGGGGACGCCGGCCTCGGCCAGGGCGGCGCGGACCGCGGCGGCCTGGTCCCGGTGGGCGGTGCCGACGGCGATCCGCTCCGCGGTCAGCGGCTCCGCGTCCGGGCCGCGCTCCGAGTACGCCGCGCCCTCCCGGTCGAGCAGTCTGCGCACCACCCCGGCGACCGCGGCGACCGCCTCCGGGTCGGTGCGCGGGGTGTGCCGGGCGGGCAGCTCCAGCAGGCCCCAGCCGGAGCGCGCCGCCTCGTCGATCACCTCGTCCGCCGCCGAACCGTCCGGGCCGCGCCCGAACTCCAGCCGCCGCTCCCCGGGCCCGGTGCCGCTGCGGAACGGCGTGTACGGGTAGAACGCCGAGGACACCAGCTCCGCCGCCGAGGCCGGGAGCCGCCAGGACACCGGCAGCCGGTGCTGCGGCAGCCCCGGATTGTGTGCCAGCAGGGTGCTCACCGCACTCGCCGACGGGTCGTACGCCAGGCCCGCCCACTGCTCGCTGCCGACCAGGGCGAACGGGTCCAACTGGCCCGGGTCGCCCACGAACAGGGCCCGTTCGAAGAGCCCGGCGACCGCGAGCAGCCCGTCCGAACGCATCTGGTACGCCTCGTCCACGATGGCGTGCCGCCATGGCTCCACGCCGCTGACGTGCGCCCACTTGGCCGCCGTGGACACCACCACCGGCAGCTCCCGCAGCTCGCGCGCCTTGGTGGAGCGGCGCACCCGCGGCAGGTCTTCGAGTGCCTTGTCGTAGGCGTCCGTGTCGCTGCTGTGCAGACGGCCCACGGGCAGCTCGGGGTCCTTCTCGGCGAGCCGCAGCACCAGGTCGTCCACCTGGGCGTTGGTCTGCGCGACGATCATCAACGGGCGTCCGGCCGCGGCGAGTTCACGGGCGGCGCGCACCACCAGGGTGGACTTGCCGGCGCCGGGCGGGGAGTCCACCACCACGCCGCGGTGCGGGCCGTGCAGGGTGTCGTGCAGGATCGCCTCGGTGGCCCGGGCGGCGGCGGCCGACGGCGCCGACTCCCGTTCCTGGTGCCGCTGTTGCGGGGTGGCGGCGGTCACAGCAGGTCCTCCCGGGTGGTCGGATCGTCGGGCTCGGGGGCCTCGTCGGGCGGGCCGCCGTGGGTCCACGGGGTGTCCTCCGGGGCGGGGAGCTTGGGCCCGCCGCGCTGGTCGTGCTCGAAGAGGGTGAAGCAGAGGCGGTCGCCCTTCCGCGGCACCGATCCCTCCGCGGGTTCCCGGCCCCGCCCCATCTTGTCCAACAGCCGCAGTACGACGGCCACTTCACCGGTACCGGACGGGGCGCCGCCCTCCTCGTCCGCGTATCCGGCGAACTCGGCGGTCTGCGGGCGGCCGTCGAGGGAGCGGTGGACCTTGGTGCGCTCGCCCAGGTGCGGCCGGTCCGCGGTGCGCAGGGTGACCAGCGGCCGGGGCGCCGGACGCGAGCCCTCCCGGTACGCCATCACCACCTCCGTCACCTCGCCCGCGAAGGCCTCGCCCGCGAACCGGCGGGCCGCCATCACCAGCGGATCGTCCAGCGCCTCCTGCGCGTCGAGCCGGGCCTGCTCCCGCTCCCTGGCGGCCAGCTTCGCGGCCGCCGTCACCGCGTCGTCCCGGCGGGGCTGCGGGGGCTCGCCGGCCCGCACCCGGTCCCGGTGCCCGGTGAACGACCAGCGGTCCCGCGTCCAGCGGTCCGGTACATGGGCGCCGGCGGGCAGCGTGCACAGCAGGTCCAGGCCGCGCCAGACCGCGTCCCAGGTGGGGCGGGTGCGGCTGACGACCAGGGCGCGGATCGCGTCCTCGGCGGCCGTCACCTCGCCCAGCCGCTCGTCGGCCTCGACCCCGTCCGTGGCGGCGGCCAGCGCGGTGCGGGCCCGGTCGTAGCGCTCGATCGCGGGGGCGAGCAGGTCGTTGTCGAAGGCCGGGTCGGTGGCCGGGCCCGCCGGGGGATGGAGCAACTGCCCGGCCGCGTCCCGGTCCAGCTCGGCGCTGAGCGCGGCCTCGGCGCCCGAGGTGCCCGGGGGCGCCTCCAGCCAGGCGAGCAGCGCGCCCAGGTGCTGGTCCTCCAGGCCGGACTGGCCGGTGGCCCAGTGCAGCCCGAGGAGGTCCGTCATGGCCAGCAGCATCGAGGAGCCGGGCACCCGGGCCCGCTCCCCGAGATGCGTCAGCCAGCGGCCGAGCAGCGGGATCTGCGGGGGCGCCGGGAACGGGCTGTCCGGGTCCTGCTCGGCGGTCCGCCGAAAGCGCGTCGACCGGCCCAGCAGCCGTACGAAGTCCACCCCGGGGCGGCTCGGGACGATCAACTGGGGTGCGTCCGCGCAGAGTTCCACCTCGACCTTGACCCGCTTGCCGGTCTCCGGATCGCTCTCGGTGCGCTCGGCCGCCTCGACCCGCTCCGCGTACCCGTCGAGATACGGCAGTACGGCCTGGGCCAGCTCGGCGAGGAAGGCGAAGCGCTGGTCGCGGTCGCGGGGCTGGGGGACGAACAGGGCGCGGGGCGCGGTGCGTTCGGTGCCGACGAGGGCGCCGAGCGGGGCGCCGGTCTCACCCGCGGTGATCAGCGGTACCAGCACCAGCGGCCGGTCCGAGAGGTGCCGGTGGCGGACGGTGGCGGCGGGGCGGGCGCGGCCGGTGTGCATGGCCTCCAGCCGGGCGAGGTCCGTGAGCAGCGACATCAGCGGCCCTCCGGCCCGGCCGGGCGGGGCGGTGACTGCGGCATCAGCGGGCCTCCGCCAGTCCGGCGGCGGCCAGGGCCTCGGCCCGCAGTGCCGCGGCCCGGCGCAGGGCGGCCACCGCCGGGTCCGCCGGGTCCCCCTGCTCGCCGCGGGCCGCGGCGAGCACCGAGCCGATCTCGGCCAGCCCACCCAGCTCCGCTCTGGTCTGCCGGCCGAGCGCGGTCACCTCGCCGCGGGCGCGGGCCCCGGCCCGGCAGTGGAAGGCCAGCTCGCAGGCGGCCAGGCACTCCGGCGCGTACTGCGCGGGCACCGCGCCGAGGGCCTCGGCCAGCTCGGCCGCCGGGCGCCGGACGTCGAAGCTGGTCCCGGCGGGGAGCTGGGCCGCCAGCTCCTCGACCCGGGTGAGCCGGGCCAACTGCCGCCGGGTGACCGCCCGTTGCTTGCGGATGTCGACCGGGGCGGCGGCGGGCAGATTGGAGAAGTCCTTGGGGCACACCAGCAGCACCCGCTCACCGACCCGCGGCACCACCGGACCGGCCGCCGCCACCTGCTCCGCGAGCCGCTCCAGGGCCAGTACGTACACCGCGGCCTGCCGGGCGGCGGCGCCCACCTTGGACGGCTCGGCGCTGCCGTCGATCATCGGGAACGACTTGATCTCGACCACGCTCCACCGCCCGTCGGGGTGGACCACCACCGCGTCCGGCTCCAGGAACGCCGGGGTCCCGGCCACGTCCAGCGCCAGCATCGGATGGTCGAGCAGGGTCCAGGTGCCCGCCGCGGCCGCCTCCCGCAGCGCGAGCGCGGTACGCGCGGTGCGGCCCTCGGGCCCGGCCGCGGTCAGGTCCGGTACCCGGGCGCCGTCCGGGGTGGGCGGCGCGGCCGACGGGTCGAGGCGCTCGTGCACCAGCTCCAGCAGCCGTACGCCGCCGTCCGCCTTGACGCGGGCCTCGAAGGCGTTCCCCCGGATCAGGGCGAACTGGGACTGGCCGTAGCCCGAGGGCGTGCCGAGGGCGCCGGCGAGTGCCGCCTTGTCGACCCCGGCGCCGTCCAGCAGGGCGCGCCGGCCGCAGCCCGGGTTGGCGGCGAGGGCGGCGAGCCCGCGGGCGTCGATGGCCCGCGGCGGGGTGTCGGGGCCGCGCAGCTCAGCGAGCCGCTGCCGGAGCCCCGTCGCCCGCGGCTGGGTCGGCACTCGGCTGGGGGCGCTGCTCTTCGCGCTGTCGGGGAAATCGCTCACCCGGCGAAGTCTGGCACCCGTCACCGACAATCGGGGAACTCTGGGCGCCCGCGGGCACCTTGACCCCTTCGACGACCTCGGCCGGAACCTCGGCCGGAACCTCCTCGGGGACCTCTTCGGCGGGGACCGGCGGTACGGGGGCGAGCCGGGCCGTGAGCCGGTTCCGGACGCGGTCCGCGGCGCGCATCACCGGCCGGGCCAGCAGCAGCCCGGCGCCCATCACGGCCGCCCCGGCCACCGCGTCCAGCAGATAGTGGTTGGCGGTGCCCATCACCACGATGGTGGTCACCAGCGGATACACCACGGCGGCCGTCCGCAGCAGCGGATTGCCGCTCTGCCGCCACAGCATCACCCCGCACCACAGCGCCCACCCCACATGCAGGCTGGGCATCGCCGCGTACTGGTTGGTCATGCCGCCGAGCCCGCGCGGTGCGCTGGCCTCCCCGCCCCACCAGCCGTAGGAGCTGAACTGGGCCATGGTGTCGGTGAATCCGTACCCGGGGTCGAGGAGGCGGGGCGGGCAGGTCGGGAGGAGGGTGAAGCCGATCAGGCCGATCAGGGTGGCGGCCATCAGCCAGGTGCGGGCCGCCCGGTAGACGCCGGGCCGGCGGCGGAAGAGCCAGATGAGGACGGCGGGCGTCACCAGGTAGTGCAGCGAGGCGTACCAGAAGTCCGCGGGGACGCCGAGCGAGGGGTGGGCGGTGAAGATCCGGTTGAGGGGGTGTTCCGCGTCGATGTGCAGCGCCTGCTCTATTCGCAGCAGGGACAGGCCGTGGTCGACGGCCGAGTCGACATCACCGCGGGCCAGCAGCCGGCCGCCCGAGTACGCCCCGTAGACCAGGAGTATCAGCGGCAGCTCGGTCCACCAGCGGAGTCGGCTGCCTATCGCACCGTCGGCCGGTGCGTCGGTCTGCGGCATCCGTTCGCTCTCCCTCTTCGCCGTCTCCGCGCTGCGCGGTGTTCCCGCGGTGTTCACCGTGCGGGCGGGCGACCCGGTGCCGTCCCCCCGTTTCCCCACGTTCCCCTGGTACTCCCCGTGCTCCCCGTCCCCCTGCGTCACATGCGGGGACCGACCACATTACGGTGTGCGCGGCCGGCGTAGGCGGGTGCGGTCCCGATCGTCAAAGACGCGAGGCCGGACCGGCGGGTTGCCTGCCCGCGGGGTGCGCGATGATGGGGCGGCGTCCCGGACCGGCCCAGGTCCGTACCGCCCGGGGATCAGCGCCGATCCCGCCGCCGCGGCTCCGCGCCCGGCGCACCGCGTCCCCGACGAGCTGGAGGCTCACCCATGGCTCCGCGCATCCTGCTGGCCCGGCACGGGCAGACGGCCTGGTCCCGCTCCGGCCGGCACACCGGCCGTACCGATGTGCCGCTGCTGGCGGAGGGCCGACGCGGCGCCGAACTCCTCGGCGAGCGCCTGCGCCGCGCACCCCTCGCGGACACCGTCCGCGCCGCCGAGATCCGCACCAGCCCCCTCGCCCGTGCCGCCGACACCTGCGCCCTGGCCGGCCTCGGCGACCGCGCCACCCCCTGGGACGCCCTGCTGGAGTGGGACTACGGCGACTACGAGGGCCTCACCCCCGACCGCATCCAGGAGCTGCGGCCCGGCTGGCTCATCTGGCGCGACGGGGTGCCGGGCGGGGAGGGACGCGCGGAGTTCACCGCACGCGCCGACGCCGTCGTGGACTGGGCCCGCTCCGCCGACCGCGATGTGCTGGTCTTCGCCCACGGCCACATCCTGCGCGCCATCGGCGCCCGCTGGCTCGGCGAGGACCTGTCCTTCGCGTCCCGCATCCGCCTCGACCCGGCCTCCCTCTCCGTCCTCGGCTGGGCCTACGGCGCCCCCGCCGTCGAGGTCTGGAACGACAGCGGCCACCTGTACGGGTAGGCGGCGGTGGGCAGTTGAACGGGCGGTGCCGTCACCGGGGGCCGCCCGGGACGCTCGCCCGGCGGTCCAGGAAGGCGGCCACCGGGGGTGAGGCGCGGTGCGGCAGCAGGGTGCGGCCGGTGTCCGCGAGCAGGGCGCGGATACGAGCGGAGCGGACCTCCGAGAGCAGGTCGAGGACCCGCTCGCCGGCCGCCGCCGCCTCGTCCGGCCGCCCGCCGTGCGCCAGTTCGCCCGCCAACTGGGCGGTGCACAGCGCCAGATTGCGGGTGAAGTGCGGGGGCTGCGCGGCGGCCGCCCGGCCCGCGTGCCCGGCCGCCCGCCGCCGGTCGCCCAGCGCGGACCAGCACTGCGCGGTCAGCAACTCCAGCTCCGCCGTACCGAAGAAGCTCATCCACTCCGGGTCCCGGTCCGGCAGCGGGCCCCGCTCGAAGAAGACGCGGGCCCGGTCCAGCACCCGCCCGCACGCCGTACGGTCCCCGAGCACCGCCCAACCGCCCGCCTCCCGCAGGGTCAGCAGCGACAGCAGCCGCGCCGAGCCCAGCCCGCCCGCCGCCCGCTGCCCCGCCTGCGCGGCCCGTACCGCCTCCCGGGGGCGGTGGGCGTCGCGGGCCAGGAAGGCGGTGTTGCAGAAGGCGTGCGCCTCCAGGGCCGGGTCCTGCGCCAGCCGGGCGGTGGCCAGCGCCTCCGCGTAGTGCGAGCGGGCATCGTCCAGGCGGCCCGAGTCATGCGCCAACCAGCCCACCGAGAGCGCGAGTTCACCCGCCCCGGACATCAGCCGCGCCCCGGTGCCGCCGGCGTCGAGCAGCGCGTACGCGGTACGCAGCGGGCCGCCCGCCCGCCGGTACAGGCTGTCCGCGCCGTGCCGGTCGTCCAGCAGCCGGATCCGGCGTACGGCCTCCTCGACGGCGGCGGCATGGGCCGAGCCGACCCGGTGCGGTACGCCCTCCGCGGCGGCCGCGTCCAGCGGGCCGAGGCCGAAGGGGGCCAGCCCGGCGGCGAGCGCGGCGGTCGATCCGGACATGAACGCGCGACGCAGCACGTCCCCCTCCTCGTCGCTTCGACGGTCTTCCCGGGACGCCCCCGGCGGCTCCCCGGGGCGCGGGCCGGGCACGGGCAGCGGGTCCGGGGCGGGGCGCGGTGCCCGGCCGCGGACCGCGGAGCGCGGCGCGAAGCCGAGATCGGACAGCGTCCGGCCCGGGAACATATGCAGGAACACCCGCTCGTAGGCGTAGTTGGGGCAGCGGATCTCGCCCGACTCGACCCGGCCGACATAGCGGGCGTCGCAACTGACCCGCTCACCGATCTCCCGCCCGGCCCGCCGTACCGCCGCCGCGAACTCCCCCGGCGAGCGGTGGCCCCGCAGCCGGCGGAAGGCCGTGTTCGGGGGCGGCTCGGGGGCGCCGGGTGGCGGGGGTGCGGGCTGTGCCGTCCGCGGTGTTCTCGGTGACGACACCATGTGCCGGGACCTCTCCTGCGTGCCGGGGCCTCACTGCGGGAGCGGGCTTCGGCTGACTGCGGGGCGGGCGACGAACGTACCCGCTGTGACGGCGCGGACACTCTGGGTTTGCCTACAAAAGGGATAACTCTCCCTCGATCTGCCATGAACTGCCATCCTTTGTGACGGCTTTGTGCCGTTGCCGTTGACGCTCCGGAGCGTTGGACCCGGTGTCGAACCGGGTGCGGCACGCGGTCCGCGGGTGCCTGCCTCCGGCGGGCGCGACGGGCACAGGAGGGGTTCCGAGGTGAAGGCGTTCAAGAGGTGGCCGCTCGCGATGGCGGCCCAGGCCGCGGCGGCGAACCGGGTGGCCGCGGGCGGTCGTGCGGCGCCCGGCGGATGTACGGGCGGCGTGGGCGGCGGCGCGACGGCGGCCGGCCCGGGGTCCGCCGCCGGGCCGGGGCACCTGTCCGCACTGCCCGGCCGCGAGCACAGCGCCGGACCGTGGTCGCTCGCCTGCCCGCCCACCCAGGGCCGCGCCTGCGAACTGGTCACCGTGCCCGCCCGGCAGGGCCTCGAAGCCGTCGACATCCTGCGGCGGGGCGCCGCCCGCGAGATCGGCCCCGTACTGCACGACGGCGGCTGCGACACCCTCGGCTTCCTCGTCCCGCCCGGCACCGCCGACGGCTGGGACGTACCCGGCAGCGCCTGTACCCGCACGCCGGGGCGGGGGCTCCAGGCGGGCGCGGTACCGGTGCCGCCAAGCGGCTCCGGCTGGCTGCTGCCACCCGACGAGGGCGGCGTCCTCACCGACCCGGCCGCCCTCCGCGCCGCCCTCGGCGAAGCGGCCCGCCTGATCGCCGCGGCGGACAACTGCCGCTGAGCCCACCCCCCACCCTGATCCTTGAACGGCGCGCCATCGGGCGCCCGGCGCTCCCACCCACCCGCCCATAAGTTGGACAGCGCGAAGTCCAACGCGGCCCGCCCCCCGAGGAGTTGAGCCGTCGGCGCATCGCCGGACCGCCCCCGCCCGGGCCTACCTCGATAATGGGCGGATGGCGAAGGCGCGGAAGGGTGGGCGGCGGGCGGCGGCTGTGGTGGTGGCCGAGGTGGATGGGGGCACCGCGGAGTTGGTGCCGGATCCGGATCGGGCGCGGGCCTGGAGTCTGCTGCTGGACGGCGCCCCGCAGTCCCATGTCGACCTCGACGATCCGGCGTATCTCGGCTTCGAGTACCAGCGGCGCCTGGGGCATGTGATCGATCTGGCGGCGCCGCCCGGCCAGCCCCTGCGGGTGGTGCATCTCGGGGGCGGGGCGCTCACCCTGGCCCGTTACACCGCGGCGACCCGGCCCCGTTCCACCCAGCAGGTAGTGGAGCGGGACGCGGCGCTCGTCCGGTTCGTCCGGGCCGAGTTGCCCTGGGATCGGGGGGCGCGGATCCGGGTGCGGTCGGTGGACGCGCGTGCGGGGCTGGCGAAGGTGCCGGACGGCGGGGCGGACCTGGTGATCGCGGATGTGTTCAGCGGCGCCCGTACGCCGGCCCATCTGACCAGTGCCGAGTTCCTGGGCGAGGTCCGCCGTGCGCTGGCGCCCGGCGGGGTGTACGCGGCGAACATCGCGGACGGCCCGCCGCTGGCTCATCTCCGCGGCCAGATCGCCACCGCGGCCGCGGCGTTCGCGGAGACGGCGGTGATCGCCGATCCCGCGGTGTGGCGCGGACGCCGTTTCGGCAACGCGGTGCTGGTCGCCTCGGACGGGTCGCTGCCGGTGGCCGAACTCACCCGCCGTGCCGCCGGCGACCCGCAGTCCGCCCGTCTCGAACACGGCCGCGTCCTGGCCGACTTCACCGGCGGAGCCACTCCGGTCACCGACGCCCGCGCCACCGATTCCCCGAAGCCGCCGGACTCCGCGTTCCGGTAGCGGCACCCTCCGTGACGGCGGCCAGCCCGGTTCGGTGAGGTTTCCCGTTCCTCGCCATCAGGAGTGCCGACGGGAGTACCGAATATGTCGAGGCCATGCCAAAGTTAGCCTCCCCCTCTCCCCACGAATGGAGGCGTCGATGCGCCGAAGACTCCGGACCGCCGTGACCTCGTTGTTCGCCGGTCTCGCCGTCATGGTCCCGGTGACGGTCGCCCACGCCGACGCGGCGGTCACCGTGAGCGTCCCCGCCGGTCTGCCCCTGCAAGTCAGGGCCGAGCCGAATCTCGGTGCCGCGGTGATCGGCAGCCTGCCCAACGGCAGCAGCGTCACCATCAGTTGCTACGCCCACGGCGACACCGTCTCCGGCATCGGCGGCGACACCAGCGTCTGGAACAAGCTCCCCGGCGGCGGCTGGGTCACCGACGGCTTCCTGGAGACCGGGTCCAACCAGCCGGTGGTGGGCCCCTGTTCCGGCGGCGCCGCACCGTTCAAACTGCCCTTCCCCCGGGGCAGCGCGTACACGGTGACGCAGACACCGGGCACCGGCTACTCGCACAACGACGACTACAACCGGCACGCCGTCGACTTCGGCACCCCCTCGGGCACCCCGATCGTCGCCTCCGCCAGCGGCACCATCCGCTTCGAGGGCTGGAACGGGCCCGGCGGCATCATGGCCCTGGTCGACCACGGCGACAACCGCTGCACCCAGTACGCCCACCTCAGCTCGACCATCATCAACGCCGGGGACTGGGTGGCCCAGGGGCAGCAGATCGGCACCTCGGGCGGCACCGGCAATGTGACCGGCCCGCACCTCCACTGGAACGTGGTGAACTGCGACAGCCAGCTCAGCCGCGAGATCCCCAACACCGTGGAGACGGGCACCAATTACCCCACCGGCACCGCCCCGGTGAGCCAGAACGGCTGACGCACACCCCGCACCGCTCAACCCCGCCCCGCGCCCAAGTCGGCGCGGGGCGGGCCCATTTGGTCACCCGAACGTACCGGGCCCCCTCCCTCCGTGCGCGCGATTCCACTCCAAGTCGCCCGGGGCACAGGCGCGTTGGGGAAGCCCGGTGTTCAAGTCTTGACACCGCACCCCGTGACGCAGCACCCTTCCGACAGACGGCATGGGAACGCTCCCACAGCTTCCGCGGCACGCCCGTCGCACCGCCCCGCACCCCCCCGTACGCACCCCCTCGTACCACCGTGGACCGCCTCGGTGACGGCGGCCCGCCTCTTCGATCCCGGTCCCACTGGAACCACTGGAACAAGGAGTAGCGGAATGCGACTTACCCGCGCCGGCGGCGGCCCCCTCCGCAGGCCGGCCGTCCTGGCCGCCGCCTCGGCCCTCACCGCCTCGGCCCTTCTGCTCACCGGTTGCAGCACCTCGGACGGCGGTGGCTCCGACGCGGCCGGCGCTGACGGGAAGATCACGCTGACCGTGGCGGACTACGGGCAGTTCGGCTACAAGGAGGCCGGTCTCTTCGCCGAGTACCACCGGCTGCACCCGGACATCACGGTCCGGGAGAACACCACCGCCAACGAGCAGGACTACTACCCCAAGTTGCTCCAGCAGTTGAACTCGGGCAGCGAACTGGCCGATGTGCAGGGCATCGAGGTCGGCCGGATCAAGGAGGTCGTGGACACCCAGGCCGGGAAGTTCGCCGATCTGCGCGATGATATCGATGTCAACGACTGGGTGCCGTGGAAGGCGAAGCAGGCCACCACCGCGGACGGGGCGGTGATCGGCGCCGGTACCGACATCGGCCCCATGTCGCTCTGCTACCGCCGCGACCTCTTCGAGCAGGCCGGACTGCCCGCCGACCGCGAGTCCGTGGCGAAGGCCGTCACCGGCGGCTGGCAGGACTATCTGAAGCTCGGCGAGAAGTACCGGTCCAAGGCCCCCGCCGGCACCTGGTTCATGGACTCCGCCAGCGCCATGTACAACGCGGTGGTCAGCTCCGAGCCCCGGCAGTACTACGACGCGGACGGCAAGCCCGTCTACAAGGAGAGCCCCAGCGTGCGCAAGGGCTGGAACCTCGCCGCCGAGGCCGCCCGGAAGAAGCTCACCCAGGGCCTGGCGCAGTTCCAGGACCCGTGGGTGGCGGCCCTGCGCAAGGGCACCGTCGCCACCGTGGTCTGCCCCGCCTGGATGGCCGGGCAGATCTCCACCAACTCCGGCTCGAAGTACCAGGGCCGGTGGGACATCGCCCGCGCCCCCGGTGACTCCGCGGCCAACTGGGGCGGCTCCTTCCTCGCCGTGCCCAAGAGCGGCAAGCACGTCAAGGAGGCCGTGGAACTGGTGAAGTGGCTGACCGCGCCCGAGCAGCAGGCCGCGATCTTCGAGGCGATCGGCGTCTTCCCGTCCAACAAGGGCGCCTACGCACTGGACAAGGTGAAGAACGCCGAGCTGGCCTACTTCCACGACGCGCCCATCGGCCGGATCTACGCGGAGGAGGCCCAGGCCATCCCCGAGGCGGTGCTCGGTCCCAAGGACGCCGTGATCAAGGACAGCATCTCCACCCAGATCAACAACATGGAGCAGCGCGGCACCCCACCGGCCGACGCCTGGAAGGCCGCGACGGAGACGATCGACAAGACCATCGGATAGGCCCCCGTATCCGCAGAGCGCCCCGCCGTACAAACCCCCAGGGAAGGAACCCCGTGGCAACCTCGACCCCCACCCGGGGCGCGTACACCCCGCCGCCGGGGCCGCCCGGTGCCGTGGGCCGCCCGCGCGGCGGCAGCGGTTGGCGGACCCGGCTCTGGCGCTTCGATGACAAGGCCTCCCCGTACGCCTATGTCGCGCCGTTCTTCCTCGTCTTCGGCGCCTTCGGGCTCTATCCGCTGCTGTACACCGGGTGGATCGCGCTGCACCGGGTGGAGATGACGAGCCTGGACCGGTCCGAGTGGGTCGGCTGGGACAACTTCGCCCGGATCCTGGGGGATTCGGAGTTCTGGACCGCGGTCGGCAACACCTTCGCCATCGGCGTGATGTCGACCGTGCCGCAACTCCTGGTCGCCCTCGGCCTCGCCCATCTGCTCAACTACCGGCTGCGCGCCAGCACGTTCTGGCGCACCGTCGTCCTCACCCCGTACGCCACCTCGGTCGCCACCGCGGCCCTGGTCTTCGCCCTGGTCTTCCGGGCCGACGGGGGACTGCTCAACTGGGCGCTGCACCTCGTCGGCCTCGGCGACACCAACTGGGCCAACGGCGACTGGACTTCGAAGATCGCCATCTCGGTCATCGTGATCTGGCGCTGGACCGGCTACAACACCCTGATCTATCTGGCCGCCATGCAGGCCGTGCCCACCGACCTCTACGAGGCGGCGTCCATCGACGGGGCGTCCCGCTGGCAGCAGTTCCGCAAGGTGACCGTCCCCTCGCTGCGGCCCACCATCCTCTTCACCATCGTCATCTCCACCATCGGCTCGATGCAGCTCTTCGCCGAGCCGCTGCTGCTGGAGGGCGGCCCGCTGGGCGCGGTCGGCGGCAACCAGCACCAGTACGAGACGCTCAGCGTCTACCTCTACAACTACGGCTGGAAACTAGGGCACTTGGGGCCCGCCGCGGCGGTCGCCTGGGCGATGCTCGTCCTGCTGCTGCTCATCGCCCTGCTCAACCGGATCACCGGCCGCGTCCTCCGCCGGAACGCGGCCTGACGGGGAGCGAGACCCATGACCACGACCACGACCATGACCACTCCCGGGACCACCACCGCCGCCCGCCGCAGCCGGCTGCGGATCGGCGCCGGGCAGCAGCTCAAGGCGGGCCCCCTCACCTATCTGTGCCTGCTCGCCGTCGGCGCCGGCTCCCTCTTCCCGCTGTACTGGACCCTGGTGGCCGCCTCCCACGACCAGCAGCGGGTACTGGACTCATCGCCGCCGTTCCTCCCCGGCGGGCGGCTGCCGCACAATCTGTCCACCGCCTGGGACCAGGCCCACCTCGGCGTCGCCATCGCCAACACGGTGATCGTCGCCTCCTGCGTCACCGCCGCCACCCTCTTCTTCTGCACCCTGGCCGGCTACGCCTTCGCCAAACTGCGGTTCCGCGGCCGCGGCGCGCTGATGGCCGGCGTCATCGCCACCCTCACCGTCCCGCCCCAACTCAGCGTCGTCCCGCTGTTCATGATGATGTCGGACCTCGGCTGGGGCGGTCAGCTCGAATCGGTGATCTTCCCGACCCTGGTCAGCGCCTTCGGGGTGTTCTTCATGCGCCAGTACCTGCTGGAGGCACTGCCCTACGAGCTGATCGAGGCGGCCAGGGTGGACGGGGCGACCAACTTCCGCATCGTGCGGTCCGTGGTGCTGCCGGTGGCCCGGCCTGCGATGGTCGTCCTCGGGATGCTCACCTTCGTCCAGACCTGGAACGACTTCTTCTGGCCCTACCTCGCCCTCGACCAGCAGAACCCGACGCTCCAGGTGGCGCTCGGCCAGCTCAGCGCCTCGTACACCCCCGACCAGTCCATCGTGATGGCGGGCGCGCTGATCAGTACCCTGCCGCTGCTGGCGGTGTTCCTGGTCTTCGGCCGGCGGATCGTCGGCGGGATCATGTCCGGCGCGGTCAAGGGCTGACCGCCGGCACCCTCAACTCCCCTTCTTCCTCTACCACTTGACCCCGCCCGTCCACCTCTGGGAGCGCTCTCACCATGACCTCCGCAAGCCCCGGGAACACCCGCACCCCGTCGCTCTCGCACCGCTTCCCCCGCGACTTCCTCTGGGGCGCCGCCACCGCCGCCTACCAGGTCGAAGGGGCGGCCGCGGAGGGCGGGCGCACCCCCTCCATCTGGGACACCTTCAGCCACACCCCCGGCAAGGTCGCCGCCGGACACACCGGGGACACCGCAGCCGACCACTACCACCGCTACCGGGACGACGTCCGGCTCATGCGGGACCTCGGCATCGGCGCCTACCGCTTCTCCATCTCCTGGCCCCGCGTCCAGCCCACCGGCCGCGGGCCCGCGGTACAGCAGGGCCTGGACTTCTACCGCCGCCTCACCGACACCCTCCTCGACGCCGGGATCGAACCCGTCGCCACCCTCTACCACTGGGACCTGCCACAGGAGTTGGAGGACGCCGGCGGCTGGCCCGAGCGCGCCACCGCCGACCGCTTCGCCGACTACGCCGCCCTCCTCACCGACACCCTCGGCGACCGCATCGGCCTGTGGACCACCCTCAACGAGCCCTGGTGCAGCGCCTTCCTCGGCTACGGCTCCGGAGTCCACGCCCCCGGCCGCACCGAACCGGCCGCCACCCTCCGCGCCGCCCACCACCTCAACCTCGCCCACGGAAAAGCCGTCGGAGTGCTCCGCGAACGCCTCCCCGCCACCGCCCGGATCTCCATCACCCTCAACCTCCACCAGGTCAACGCCCGCACGGACAGCGCCGCCGACCGGGACGCGGCCCGCCGGATCGACGCCGTGGGCAACCGCGTCTTCACCGGCCCCCTCCTCGACGGCGCCTACCCCGAGGACCTCCTCGCCGACACCGGCCAACTCCTCGACTGGGAACGGCTGGTGCACGACGGGGACCTCACCGAGATCTCCCGCCCCATCGACGTCCTCGGCGTCAACTACTACGCGCCCACCATCGTCTCCCGCCCCGACTCCGGTACCGGGGACAGCGGCGACGACGGCCACGGCAGCGGCGCCCACTCGCCCTGGACCGGCGCCGAGGACATCGCCTTCCACCCCGCCGCCGGCAAACGCACCGCCATGGGCTGGTCCATCGACCCCGACGGCCTGCACACCCTGCTCACCGGCCTCGCCCGCAGCCACCCCCGGCTCCCCCTGATGGTCACCGAGAACGGCGCCGCCTTCGACGACCGGCCCGACGCCGAGGGCCGCGTCCACGACCCTGACCGCATCGCCTACCTCCACGACCACCTCGCCGCCGTACACCGCGCCATCGCCGACGGCGCCGACGTCCGCGGCTACTTCCTCTGGTCCCTGATGGACAACTTCGAGTGGGCGTACGGCTATGCCAAGCGTTTCGGCGCGGTCTACGTCGACTACGCCACCCAGACCCGCACCCCCAAATCCAGCGCCCACTGGTACGCCGAGGTCATCGCCCGCGGCGGCCTCGGCCGTGGGTGAGGAGGCGCGCGCGGGCCGTGGTTAGATGCCTGCTCGGGCGGGCGCGGGCCGCTGCGGGCGGCTGCGGACAGGAGGCGGGCGATGGCGGGCCACGGAACGCGGGGCCGGAGCGGGCGGCGGCCCACCCTGGAGGAGGTCGCGGCACGCGCCGGAGTGGGCCGCGGCACGGTCTCGCGCGTCATCAACGGCTCGCCCCGGGTCAGCGAGTCCACCCGGGCCGCCGTCGAGGCCGCCGTGGCCGAACTGGGCTATGTACCGAACACGGCGGCCCGCGCCCTCGCCGCCAACCGCACCGACGCCATCGCCCTCGTCGTCCCCGAACCGGAGACCCGCTTCTTCGCCGAGCCGTACTTCTCCGACATGCTGCGCGGAGTCGGCGCCGAACTCACCGACACCGAGATGCAGTTGCTGCTGATATTCGCGGGCAGCGACCGCGAGCGCCGCCGCCTCGCCCAGTACCTCGCCGCACACCGCGTCGACGGGGTGCTGCTGGTGTCCGTGCACGCCGACGACCCGCTGCCCGATCTCCTCGCCCAACTCGACATCCCCACCGTCATCAGCGGCCGCCGCTCCGCCGCCGAGACCCTGCCCTCCGTCGACTCGGACAACTTCGGCGGGGCCCGCGCCGCCGTCGCCCACCTCCTGGCCCGCGGCCGCACCACCGTCGCCACCATCACCGGCCTGCTCGACGTGTACGGCGCCCAGCGCCGCGTCGACGGCTACCGGGCCGCGCTCACCGAAGCCGGCACCGAGGCCGACGAGGAACTGATCGTGCCCGGCGACTTCACCGAGAAGGGCGGGCGGCGCGCCATGGCCGAACTCCTCGCGCGGCGCCCCGGAGTCGACGCCGTCTTCGCCGGCTCGGACGTGATGGCGGCGGGCGCCCGGCAGACGCTGCGTGCCCAGGGCCGCCGTATCCCCGAGGACGTGGCGCTGGTCGGCTTCGACGACTCGGCCATCGCCCGCCACCTGGACCCGCCGCTGAGCAGCGTCCGTCAGCCCATCGAGGAGATGGGCCGCGCCATGATCGACGTACTGCTCGCCGAGATCGCGGACACCACCCCCCGCGCCACCCGCGATGTGACCCACCGCCAGATCATCCTCCCCACCGAACTGGTCCCCCGCGCCTCCTCCTGACCCCGCGACCGGCCCGCCCGTCACCCGCCGAAGTCGACCTCCGCCGCGGTGACCGTCCCGGCCGTGCGCCCCGGGGCGGCCTGCTCCGACCAGTACAGATTGGTGTGCGCGATGACCTGCGCCGGAGGCGGGGCACCCCAGGCCGTGAGATCGCCCGTGGTGTGGGCGTCGGAGACCAGGGTGGTGTCATAGCCGCGGAAGAACGCGCTGTGCAGGGTGGACCGGATACAGGCGTCGGTGGACGCCCCGGACACCAGCAACCGCCCCACCGACAGCCCGGCCAGCACCGCCTCCAACTCCGTCTCCTCGAAGGAGTCCAAGTAGTGCTTCTCCACGAGTGGTTCCCCCTCGCCCGGCACCAACTCGGGCACGATCCGCCACCCCTCCTCCCCTCTCACGATGTGCCCATCGGAGTGCTGCACCCACACCACCGGCGTCCCGGCCTCCCGTGCCCGCTCCACCAGCCCCCCGATACGCCCCACGACCCCGTCCCTGTCATGGGCCTCGCCCACCACACCGTTCTGTACGTCGACGACGAGCAGCGCCGTCCCCACCCGATCCCCGAACACACTCACAGCCACTCCCACCGCCCGAGCCATTCCCACTGACCCCGTCCACGCTAGCCGGGGGGACTGACAACGCTCCCGCGCCACCGTTCGGCCAAGGCCCCGCACATGACAATGGTCCGACCCGCTTTCGCAGGTCGGACCATTGATCACCGAGGGTGAGTGACGGGACTTGAACCAGCTTTGTTACCCGCTTTTGACCTGCGACGATGCGCTAAAACGATGCAAATCGCCCTGACTCGATGGTGCTCGATGTCGCCGAGTGGGCGTGTGTTTTTACCGGGCTGTTTCGGTGCCGGTGATCCGGTGAGTTCGGGTACCGGTGGATCTCCGGTGAGTTTGGGAGCCACTTGGTCTGATGGT
>NZ_JBHVRR010000035.1:0-66107 GCF_042885635.1 Streptomyces sp. NPDC058045
CCGGAACGGTGTCCGGGGGCCGCCGCCCGGCCGGGTTCGGCAGGCGCACGTCCCCAACAGTAGGCCGCAGAAGGCTTCCACGGGCAGCGGTCGGCGGCGGTTGCCCGATTACCGACAGCCCACCCGTATGCATCTGGTATGCGCGGTACGAGCGGTCTTCAACCTCTGCTCGTCCTCTACTCCTCGGCGGGGAGTGCCTTTTCCGCCGCGGCCTCGGGACCGTCCGCGAGCAGCACCGCGAAGCCCTCCTCGTCGAGGACGGGGACCTTCAACTGCACTGCTTTGTCATGCTTGGAGCCCGGGTTCTCCCCGACGACGACGAAGGACGTCTTCTTGGAGACCGAGCCGGTGACCTTGGCTCCCCTGCTCTGGAGGGCCTCTTTGGCGCCGTCCCTGGTGTGGGTGGCGAGGGTGCCGGTGACGACGACGGTGAGGCCCTGGAGGGGGCGCGGGCCCTGCTCCTCACCGGCGCCCTCCTCTTCCATCCGGACGCCCGCGGCCCGCCACTTGCGGAGGATTTCCTGGTGCCAGTCGACCTGGAACCATTCCTTCAGCGAGGCGGCGATGACCGGTCCGACGCCGTCGGTGGCGGCCAACTCCTCCTCGGTGGCCTGCTCGACGCGCTCCAGTGAGCGGAACTCGCGGGCCAGTGCCTCGGCGGCGACCGGGCCGACATGACGGATCGACAGGCCGGTGATGACGCGGGCCAGGGGGCGTGCCTTGGCGGCGGAGATGTTCTCCAGCATGGTGAGGGCGTTCTTGCGGGGCTCGCCCTCCTGGTTGGCGAAGACGGTGGCGATCTTCTCCTCGCCGGTCTTGGGATCCCGCTTGGGCAGGCCGCTGTCCTGGTCGAGTACATAGGCGCGGATGGGCAGCAACTGCTCGACGGTGAGGTCGAAGAGGTCGCCCTCGTCGGTGAGGGGCGGCTCGGTGGGTTCCAGGGGGCGGGTGAGGGCGGCGGCCGCGACATAGCCGAAGGCCTCGATGTCGAGTGATTTCCGGCCGGCGAGATAGAACAGCCGCTCGCGCAACTGGGCAGGGCAGGTACGGGAGTTGGGGCAGCGCAGGTCCACGTCGCCCTCTTTCATGGGGCGCAGCGGGGTGCCGCACTCGGGGCATTCGGTGGGCATGGCGAACTCCCGCTCGCCGCCGTTCCTCAGATCGACCACGGGGCCGAGGATCTCCGGGATGACGTCGCCCGCCTTGCGCAGCACCACGGTGTCCCCGATGAGGACGCCCTTGGCCTTCACCACGTCCTGGTTGTGCAGGGTGGCGAACTCGACCTCGGAGCCGGCCACGGTGACCGGCTCGACCTGGGCGTAGGGCGTGACGCGGCCGGTGCGGCCGACGCCCACGCGGATGTCGATGAGCCGGGTGTTGACCTCCTCCGGCGGGTACTTCCAGGCGATGGCCCAGCGGGGGGCGCGGGAGGTGGAGCCCAGGCGGCCCTGGAGGGGGATCTCGTCCAGCTTGACCACGACGCCGTCGATCTCGTGCTCCACGGAGTGGCGGTTCTCCCCGAAGTGGGCGATGAACTCCCGTACGCCGTCGATGGATTGGACCACGCGGTTGTGCCGGGCGGTGGGCAGGCCCCAGTCGCGCAGCAGGTCGTAGGCGGCGGAGAGGCGGTCGAGTGCGAGGCCGGTGTGGGCGCCGATGCCGTGCACCACCATGTGCAGGGGGCGGGTGGCGGTGACTCTGGGGTCCTTCTGGCGCAGTGAACCGGCGGCGGCGTTCCGCGGGTTGGCGAAGGGCTTGTCGCCGGCTTCGACCAGGCGGGCGTTGAGGTCCTGGAACTGCTCCATCGGGAAGAAGACCTCACCGCGGATCTCCACCAGCTCGGGGATCCGCTCGCCGTGCAGGTACTCCGGGATGTCGGCGATGGTGCGGATGTTGGGGGTGATGTCCTCGCCGGTGCGGCCGTCGCCGCGGGTGGCGGCGCGGGTGAGGTGGCCGTTCTCGTAGGTGAGGTTGACCGCGAGGCCGTCGATCTTCAGCTCGCACAGGAAGTGGTGCGGGGAGCCGTCGAGTTCTCTGGCCAGGCGGTCGGCCCAGGTGGCGAGCTCCTCGTCGTCGAAGGCGTTGTCCAGGGAGAGCATCCGTTCGCGGTGCTCGACGGCGGTGAACTCGGTGAACACCGTCTGGTAGTCCCCCGCGACCTTCTGGGTCGGGGAGTCGGGGGTGCGCAGCTCCGGATACTGCTCCTCCAGGGCTTCGAGGGAGCGCAGCAGCCGGTCGAACTCGCTGTCGCTGATGACCGGTTGGTCCCGTACGTAGTACCGGAAGCGGTGCTCCTCGATCTGCTCAGCGAGCTGCGCGTGCTGCTCCCGCGCCTGTGCGGGCGCCTCTTCGGGCTGTGCGTGCTGGTCGCCGGCCACCGTTCGTCCTCCCGTTACTCTGGGTTGTCCGCGAGGGATCTCGCCGCCCGGACGCAGTGGGCGAGGGCGGCCCGCGCGTACGCCGGGGAGGCGCCCGCGAGACCGCAGGAGGGGGTGACGGTCACGGCCTCCGCGAGGAGTCCGGGCCGCAGCCCCAGCCTGCGCCACAGCGTCCTGACACCCATGACGCTACCGGCAGGGTCTGACAATGGGCCGTCGGTGGACGGCACCACTCCGGCGAAGAGGCGGAGCCCGCCCTCCACGGCCTCGCCCAGCACCTCGTCGTCACGTTCGGTGAGCAGCGCGGCGTCGAAGGAGACACCGTCCACCCCGGCCCGGCGCAGCAGTGCGAACGGCACCTCGGGCGCGCAGGAGTGCACGACGACGGGCCCGTCGTGGACGGCGGCCACTTCGCGCAGGACGGACTCGACGAGCTGCCGGTCGACGGCGGGGTGGGTGCGGTAGCCGCTGGCGGAGCGGACCCGGCCGTGCAGTACGGCGGTGAGGGAGGGCTCGTCGAGCTGGAGGACCGGCTGGGCGCCGGGCACGCGGCGGCGTACCTCGGCGAGGTGGCCGCGCAGGCCTTCGGTGAGGGAGGCGGCCAGGTCGCGGCAGGCGCCCGGGTCGGACAACGCGGCCTCGCCGCCGCGGAGTTCGAGCGCGGCGGCCAGTGTCCACGGCCCGGTGGCCTGCACCTTGAGCGGCCCCTGGTGGCCCTGGGTGAACTCCTCCAGGGCGTCCAGGTCCTCACCGAGGAAGGAGCGGGCGCGGCGGGTGTCGCGGCCGGGCCGGTCCCCGAGCCGCCAGCCGCTGGGCTCGACGTGCGCGTACAGCTCGACCAGGAGGCCGGTGGTGCGGCCGATCATGTCGGCGCCGGGGCCGCGGGCGGGCAGTTCCGGCAGGTGGACCAGGCCCTGGCCGTTCTCGAAGCTGCCGGTGACGGTCTTCACGGCCTCCCGGGCGTCGCCGCCGGGCATCGAGCCGACGCCGGTGGCGGGGCCGGGGGTGAAGGCGGCGGGGGTGCTGTCGCTCACCGGTTACCGTCCCGGCCGTACGGTCAGGTCGGTGAGCTCGGCGTCGCGCGGCAGGTCGAGGGCGGTCAGCACGGTGGTGGCGACGGACTCGGGGTCGATCCAGCGCTCCGCGTCGTACTCCTTGCCCTCCTGGCGGTGGACCTTGGCCTGCATGGGGCTGGCGGTGCGGCCGGGGTGGACGGAGGTGACGCGGATCCCGGCCTGGTGTTCTTCCTGGCGCAGGGCGTCGGCGAGGGCCTTGAGGCCGTGTTTGGAGGCGGCGTAGGCGGCCCAGTCCGGGTTGGCGCGGAGGCCGGCGCCGGAGTTGACGAAGACGATGTGGCCGCGGCTGAGCCGGAGTTGGGGCAGGAAGTGGCGGGTCAGCTCGGCGGGGGCGACGAGGTTGACGTCGAGCTGGTGCCGCCAGTGCTTGGGGGTGAGGTCGCCGACGCGGCCGAGGTCGACCACTCCGGCGATGTGCAGCAGCGAGTCGACGCGGTCGGGCAGGGACTGGTGGGAGAACGCCCAGGAGAGCCGGTCGGGGTCGGCGAGGTCGCCGACGAGGGTGCGGGCGCCGGGGAAGGCCGCGGCGAGGTCCTTGCCGCGGGCGGCGTCGCGGGCGAGGAGGATCAGCTCGTCGCCGCGTGCGTGCAGCCGCCGGGCGACGGCCGCACCGATACCGGAGCCCGCCCCGGTGATCACATGGATTGCCATACGCCCATGCTCGCACCCCAGGCCCGCAGCCCTCACCACGGAGGGTGGCCTACTCGATTCCGGCGGACTCCTCCAGGTAGGCGAGGGCGCCGACCGGTTCCTCGGCGAAGAGGACCAGGTCGGTGAGGGGCAGCGGCAGGAAGCCCTCGTCCTCCATGCGCTGGAACTGCTGCTTGAGGCCGTCGTAGAAGCCGCCGGTGTTGAGGATCACCACGGGTTTGGTGTGGTGGCCGTGCTTCTTGAGTTCGAGGATCTCGGTGGCCTCGTCCAGGGTGCCGGCGCCGCCGACCAGGACGACGACCGCTTCGGACCGGGCGAGCAACTCCGCCTTGCGTTCGGCGAGATCGCGGGCGACCACCATCTCGTCGGCCCCGGCCCGCGCCTTGTGGGACAGGAACTCCACGGAGACGCCGACCAGCCTGCCGCCCGCCTCCCGCACTCCGTCCGCGACCACCTTCATCAGGCCGGTGTCGGAGCCGCCCCAGACCAGGGTGTGCCCGCCCCGCCCGAGCAGTTCGGCGAACTCGCGGGCGGGCCGGGTGTAGCGCTCGTCCAGATCGGCCGCGGAGAGGAAGACGCAGATGTCCATGGGCTCACGGTACGGGCGCGGGAAGAAGGACCGGCCGCCGGGTGCTGTACGAGACATGGCTGACACACATGCTGGACACGGGAACGGGGCCGCGGGCCACACCATCACCGTCGAGCAGGGCGGCGAGCTGGTGCGGGCGGTGCACGACGGCCGGGTGCTGGCGGAGAGCCGCCGTCCGCTGGTGCTGCGGGAGACGGGCTGCCCGCCGCGCTACTACCTGCCCGCCGAGGACGTCCGCACCGACCTGCTGACGCCCTCGGACACCACCACCCACTGCCCGTTCAAGGGCACCGCCTTGTACTGGTCGGTGCCGGGCGCGCAGGATCTGGTGTGGGCGTATCCGGAGCCGAAGGAGCAGGTGGCCGGGATCCGGGGCCGCTACTGCTTTTACCGGGTGGAGGTGGGCGAGGGCTGAGGCGCCCGGCTCAGACGGAGGCGGTGGCGCGCTCGGTGGCGGAGATGGTGGCGGAGCCGACCACACGGCTGCCGTCGTAGAGGACGACGGCCTGGCCGGGGGCGACGCCGCGGACGGGCTGGTCGAAGGCGACCCGCAGGGTGCCGTCGCCGACCTCCGCGGTGACCTCGGTCTCGCCGCCGTGCGCCCGGAGCTGGGCGGTGTAGCGGCCGGAGGCGGCGGGGGCGGTGCCGCACCAGCGGGGGCGGATCGCGGTGAGGGCGGTGACGTCGAGGGCGGCGGCGGGGCCGACGGTGACCGTGTTGTCCACCGGGGAGATGTCCAGGACGTAGCGGGGCTTGCCGTCGGGGGCGGGGGTGCCGATCTTCAGGCCCTTGCGCTGCCCGATGGTGAAGCCGTACGCGCCGTCGTGGCGGCCGACGGTGGCGCCGGACTCGTCGACGATGTCGCCCTCCGCGGTGCCGAGGTGTCCGGCGAGGAAGCCCTGGGTGTCGCCGTCGGCGATGAAGCAGATGTCGTGGCTGTCGGGCTTGCGGGCGACGGCGAGGCCGCGCCGCTCGGCCTCGGCGCGGATCTCGTCCTTGGTGGTGGCGGTGTCCCCGAGCGGGAAGAGGGCGTGCGCCAACTGCCGGTCGTCCAGCACCCCGAGGACATACGACTGGTCCTTGGCCAGGTCGGTGGCGCGGTGCAGCTCGCGGGCGCCGTCGGGGCGGGTGACGACCTGGGCGTAGTGCCCGGTGCAGACGGCGTCGAAGCCGAGGGCGAGGGCCTTGTCCAGCAGCGCGGCGAACTTGATCTTCTCGTTGCAGCGCAGGCACGGGTTCGGAGTGCGCCCCGCCTGGTACTCGGCGACGAAGTCCGCCACCACGTCCTCGCGGAACCGCTCCGCGAGGTCCCAGACGTAGAAGGGGATGCCGATGACGTCCGCGGCGCGGCGCGCGTCGCGTGAGTCCTCGATGGTGCAGCAGCCGCGGGCTCCGGTGCGGAACGACTGCGGGTTCGCCGAGAGGGCCAGGTGCACGCCCGTCACGTCGTGTCCGGCTTCCACCGCGCGGGCGGCGGCGACGGCGGAGTCCACCCCGCCGGACATGGCGGCGAGGACACGGAGGGGGCGCTGCGTGGTCTCAGTCATAACCCCACCAGGGTACGGGTCCACGGGAACCGCGGGCGCCCGAGTATCCGTTGGAGGGGTGAGCGAGGAGGAACGGGCGAGGGTGGCGGAGCGCAGGGGTGGTACGCAGCGGGGTGGCCGGGGCGGGGCCGGTGGATCGGGGCCGCATCTCGGCCGGCGGGCGGCGCTGATCGGCGGCGGTCTGGCGGTGCTGGGCGCGGCGGGCCTGGCCAGGGACGAGTTGGCGCGGCTGCTGGGCGGGCGCCCGAGCCGGCCCCGGAAGGCGGGCGAGGTGGACTTCCGCGGCGCCCGCTGGATCGAGGCCTCCCCGGCGAACCGGCGGCTGGCGGACCGCCCCGCGGACTACCGGGTGGACCTGGTGGTGGTGCATGTCACCCAGGGCGGTCTGCGCAGCGCGGTGAAGGTGTTCCGGGATCCGGCGCACGGGGCGGCGGCGCACTACATAGTGGCGCGGGACGGTGCGGTGACGCAGATGGTGCGGGAGCTGGACGTCGGCTTCCACGCGGGCAACCGCGAGTACAACAACCGCAGCATCGGCATCGAGCACGAGGGCTGGGTGGACCGCCGCAGCTCCTTCACGGACGCCATGTACGCGGCCTCGGCCCGGCTGACGGCCGGGATCTGCGAGCGGTACGGCATCCCGGTGGACCGGCGGCACATCATCGGCCATGTCGAGGTGCCCGGCGCCGACCACACCGACCCGGGCCCGTACTGGGACTGGGACCGCTATCTGAAACTGGTGCGCCGCGCGGGCACGGCCGGACGGGACGACCGGGACGAGCGGGGCAAGCGAGAGGAAGGCTGAGGGACTCCGGCTCAGGTGAGTCCGGCGGTGCGGGCGCGTTCCACGGCGGGGCCGATGGCGCGGGCCAGTGCGTCCACGTCCTCGGGGGTGGAGGTGTGGCCGAGGGAGAAGCGCAGGGTGCCGCGGGCCAGGTCGGGATCGGTGCCGGTGGCGAGCAGGACGTGGCTGGGCTGGGCCACTCCGGCGGTGCAGGCGGAGCCGGTGGAGCACTCGATGCCCTGGGCGTCGAGCAGCAGCAGCAGCGAGTCGCCTTCGCAGCCGGGGAAGGTGAAGTGGGCGTTGGCGGGGAGCCGGTCCACCGGGTCGCCTCCGAGGATCGCGTCCGGTACCGCCTTCTGCACGGCCGCGACCAGCTCGTCACGCAAGCCGCCGATCTCACGGGCGAAGTCCTCACGGCGCTCCGCGGCGAGCCGTCCGGCGACGGCGAAGGCGGCCACCCCGGGCACATCCAGGGTGCCGGAACGCACATTGCGCTCCTGCCCGCCGCCGTGCAGTACGGGTACCGGGGTGTGGGCGCGGCCCAGCAGCAGGGCGCCGATACCGTAGGGGCCGCCGATCTTGTGCGAGGAGACGGTCATCGCGGCGAGCCCCGAGGCACCGAAGTCGAGCGGGACCTGACCGTAGGCCTGGACCGCGTCGGAGTGCAGCGGCACCCCGAACTCGGCGGCCACCTCGGCGAGTTCGGGTACCGGCAGCAGGGTGCCGATCTCGTTGTTGGCCCACATCACGGTGGCCAGGGCGACATTCCGCGGATCGCGGGCGAGGGCCTCGCGCAGGGCCTCCGGGTGGACCCGGCCGTGGCGGTCGACGGGAAGGTACTCGACGGTGGCGCCCTCGTGCTCGGCGAGCCAGTCCACCGCGTCGAGCACCGCGTGGTGCTCCACCGGGCTGGCCAGCACCCGGGTACGGGCCGGGTCCTCCGCGCGGCGGGACCAGTAGAGCCCCTTCACCGCGAGGTTGTCCGCCTCGGTGCCGCCGGAGGTGAGGACGACCTCGCTGGGTCGGGCACCGAGGGAGGCGGCAAGGGCCTCCCGGGCCTCCTCCACGGTGCGGCGGGCGCGGCGGCCCGCGGCGTGCAGCGCCGAGGCGTTGCCGACGGCGGTGAGCTGGGGTGTCATCGCCTCGACGGCCTCCGGAAGCATCGGAGTGGTCGCGGCGTGGTCGAGGTAGGCCATGGTGGCCTCGATTCTACGAGCCCCGCACCGGGAGCCGATCCGGCGCGGGGGTCGTACGGGTCGGGGTCGGCCCGCGAGCCGGTCCGGGACGGGGGTGGTCGGCGGAGGCCGGTGCGGCGTGCGGGCCGTGTCAGAGGCCGCGGCGGTGAGGCCGACCATGGCATGAGTCACACCCGGGGCGTCCGGGAGGCGGCCCCGATCGCTGACCGTGTGCGGCGCCAACCGGAGCTGGGCGACCGTCAGCCAACTCACCTGGGTCACCCGGAAGTTGGCAAAGCAGCCGGAGGCTGGACCGACCGGCCGCCCCCCACCCCGGTACGGGCGCGGCTCAGTTCAGCTTGGCGCGGGCCAACTGGCGGGACTGGGCGACGAGTCGGTCCGCGCTGTCCCAGACCTCGGCGTCCTCCTCCAGGAAGCCGCCGGCCAGATTGCGGGTGGTGATGGCGACCCGCAGCGGCCCGGGGGCGGGCAACGCCCTGATGTGCACGGTGAGTTCGACGGTGGGCACCCAGCCCTTCAGCCCCAGCTCGAAGGCGGTGGGCGGGAGGGCGTCGACGGCGAGCAGCAGGGAGAACGGGTCGTGGTCGCGGCCGTCGGCGAGCCCGAACCAGGACCGTATCTCGCCCTTGCCGGAGGGGGCGCCCAGGGCCCAGCCGAGGGTGGCGGGGTCCATTTTCAGCCAGAGTCGCTCGGTGAACGCCGAGCTGCCCGGTATCGGGGTCTGCTCCGGCGCGTCCTGCGGCCCGAAGCACTGGTCGGGGGGCGGCAGTTGGACGGGCCGGGCGGTGGTGCGGACATCGTCGGGGAGGGTCGAGAGGTCGCCGTAGGAAGCGAGGACCCGGATGCGTTCCACCTCGTGCCCGTCGGCGTCCCGCTGGAGCAGGGCGGCGGAGCCGGTGGAGAGGGTGCGGCCGGTGCGGACGGTCTCGGTGCGCACCACGGCGGGGCCGGGCTGGGAGGCGCTGAGGTAGTGCGCGGAGATGGTGAAGGGGTGCGGGTGGGGCAGGGCGTCGGCGAGGGCCCGGCCCAGAATCGCCAGCAGATAGCCGCCGTTGACGGCGTTGATGATGGTCCAGCCCGGGGAGAGTTCCGCGTCGTAGACGCCCGGCTCGCGCAGGGTGACCGCGGTGTCGCGGTCGAACTCGGCGGAACCGATGGCGGCGGACGGCGTCGTGGAGGTCCCGGCCTCTGCTGCATGTGCCATGGCTGCACGGTACAACACGAAACTACCCGGCGGTAGCTTCACGTTTTCCACCCGCTCCGCCCGGAATGCGCCCGCCGCTCCCCCGCTGCTACTCCCCCTACTCCTCCGCCTCCACCACCGCCGACCGCCGGTTCCAGGCGCGCGGCGCCCGCCAGTGGTAGCGCATCGCCAGCAGTCGCAGCAGTAGGGCGGTGGCGACGGCGAGCAGACCGGTCGCGGTGCCGAGGACCTCGTAGCGGATGCAGAGGGCGACCATGGTGGCGCCGACGACGGCCGGCACCGCGTACAGGTCGCGGTCCCAACGCACCAGTGACGGCACCTCGTTGGCGACCACGTCCCGCACCACACCGCCGCCGACCGCGGTGGCCACGCCCAGCGCAGCGGAGGCGGTGAGCCCCAGCCCGTAGCTGTACGCCTTGGTGGTGCCGGCCACGCAGAACAGGCCGAGGCCCGCCGCGTCGAAGATGTTGACCCCGGTCTGGAGGCGCTCCACATGCGGGTGCAGGAAGAAGACCAGGGCGCCCGCGATGAGCGGGGTGAGGAAGTAGCCGAGGTCGGTGAAGGCGGCGGGCGGCACCGCGCCGATGATCAGGTCCCGGAAGACCCCGCCGCCCAGCGCCGTCACCTCGGCGAGTACGGCGCTACCGAAGACGTCGAAGTTCTTGCGGACGGCGAGCAGCGCGCCGGAGATCGCGAAGACGAAGATGCCGGCGATGTCGAGCGAATGCTGGACCGAGGGCGAGAACAGTTCCTGAAGCACGCGCCGTATTGTCTCCCGCGCGCCCCCGCCCGAGACCAGCGGGCCGGGCGCGGAATGTGACCTTCCCCGCTCCGGCCCGGCCGGTTCGACTTCAGGACGCCGAAGTGCCGTTGCCGCCCGGGATGTCCACCGACTCGGCCGCCTCGACGGCCGCCTGGAGGAGTTCGGTGTCCTGCGGCGCCTGGTCCTCGGCGTTCTCCGGGTGGTGGCAGGCCACCTGCTGCCCGGTCTTCAACTCCAGCAGCGGCGGCTCCTGCTGGGTGCAGATCTTCGTCGCCTTCCAGCACCGGGTGTGGAAGCGGCAGCCGCTGGGCGGCGCGATCGGCGAGGGCACATCGCCCTTGAGCAGGATCCGCCCGCTCTTGGCACTGCGCCGCTTCGGGTCCGGGATCGGCACCGCCGACATCAGCGCCTTGGTGTACGGGTGCATCGGCGCCGTGTACAGCGAGGAGCGGTCGGCCAGTTCGACGATCTTGCCGAGGTACATCACCGCGATCCGGTCCGAGACATGCCGTACCACCGACAGGTCGTGCGCGATGATCACGTACGTCAGGCCGAGTTCCTCCTGGAGGTCGTCGAGGAGGTTGACCACCTGGGCCTGGATGGACACGTCGAGTGCGGACACCGGCTCGTCGGCCACCACCAGCTTCGGGCTCAGCGCCAGGGCGCGGGCGATGCCGATGCGCTGGCGCTGGCCGCCGGAGAACTCGTGCGGATAGCGGTTGTAGTGCTCGGGGTTGAGGCCGACGACCTCCAGCAGCCGCTGGACCTCCTTCTTCACCCCGCCCTCCGGCGTCACGTTCTGGAGCTTGAACGGGGCGCCGATGATGGTGCCGATGGTGTGCCGCGGATTGAGCGAGCTGTACGGGTCCTGGAAGATCATCTGCACATCGCGGCGCATCGGCCGCATCGCGCCCACCCCGAGGTGGGTGATGTCCCTGCCCTCGAACTCGACGCTGCCGCCGGTCGGTTCCAGCAGCCGGGTGATCAGCCGGCCCATGGTCGACTTGCCGCAGCCCGACTCGCCGACCACGCCCAGCGTCTCACCGGCGCGCACCTCGAAGTCGATCCCGTCCACGGCCTTCACCGCGCCGACCTGGCGCTGCATCAGGCCCTTGCGGATCGGGAAGTGCTTCTGCAGGCCGGACACCCTCAGCAGGACCTCGCCGCGCGGTGCGTCCTTGGTCAGGGTGGCGGCGCCGGCGGGGCGGGGCACCTTCCCCTGTGCGTCCTGGTCACCGGTCACGGCCTCCGCCTTCCCGGCCGCCCGCTCCGGCTCGGCCGCCTGCTCTGGCTTCTTGTCGGTCACAGCTTCGGCGCAATCTCTTCGGTCCAGATACGCTCCCGCTGCTCCTGCGGCAGATGGCAGGCCGCCCAGTGCTCGTCGCCGACCTGGCTCAGCTCCGGCCGCACGGTGCGGGTGACGTCGTCCTTGGGCACATCGGCGTACGGGCAGCGCGGGTTGAAGGCGCAGCCGGACGGGATGTTGATGAGCGAGGGCGGGGAGCCCTTGACGGGTATGAGGCGGTCGGTCTGCTCCCGGTCGAGCCTCGGCATCGAGCCGAGCAGGCCCCAGGTGTAGGGGTGCCGCGGCTCGTAGAAGACCTTCTCGGCCGGGCCGCGTTCGACGCAGCGCCCGCCGTACATCACCAGGATGTCGTCGGCCAGCTCGGCGACCACGCCCAGGTCGTGGGTGATGATGACGACCGCGGAGCCGAACTCCTTCTGCAGGTCCCGGATCAGGTCGAGGATCTGCGCCTGCACGGTGACGTCGAGCGCGGTGGTCGGCTCGTCGGCGATCAGCAGTTCCGGGTTGTTGACCAGTGCCATGGCGATCATGGCGCGCTGGCGCATACCGCCGGAGAACTCGTGCGGATAGCTGTCGACGCGCTTGTCGGGCTGCGGGATGCCGACCCGGTCCAGCATCTCCACGGCCAGCTTCCGCGCGGTCTTCTTGTCCCCGCCGTGGTGCACCCGGTACGCCTCGGTGATCTGCTTGCCCACCGTGTAGTACGGGTGCAGCGCCGACAGCGGGTCCTGGAAGATCATCGCCATCTCGCGGCCGCGGAGCTTGCGCACCTCGTCCGGGTCGGCGGAGAGCAACTCCTGCCCGTTCAGCCAGATCTCGCCGGAGAGCCGGGCCTTGCGCTTGCCGTACTGGCCGGCGGTGTGCAGGCCCATGATGCCGAGCGAGGTGACGGACTTGCCGGAGCCGGACTCGCCGACGATCCCGAGGGTCTTGCCCTTCTCCAACTGGAAGCTCAGCCCGTCGACGGACTTCACCAGGCCGTCGTCGGTGGGGAAGTGCACCTTCAGATCGCGTACTTCGAGGAAGGCGGTCGGGGGCTCGCCGGTCGCGGTGTCCGGTTCGCCCACCGCCGCGCTCTTCTTGGTCTCGCCGGTGTCTGTCATGCGAGCCTCACTCGGGGGTCGATCACGGCGTACAGGATGTCCACGACGAGGTTGGCGATGATCACCGCGAGTGAGGTGATCAGGGTGACGCCGAGGATCACCGGGAGGTCGCGGTCGCTGATCGCCTTGAGCACCGCCTGGCCGAGGCCCGGCAGGCTGAACGCGGTCTCGGTGAGGATGGCTCCGCCGACGAGGGCGCCGAGGTCCATCCCGAGCATGGTGAGGATCGGCGTCATGGTGGACCGCATGGCGTGCTTGCCGATGACGACGGGCTCGCTGAGGCCCTTGGCGCGCGCGGTGCGGATGTAGTCCTCGCCCATCACCTCCAGCATGGTGGCGCGGGTGATGCGGGCGTACATCGCGGCGTACAGGAAGGCCAGGGTCACCCATGGCAGCAGCAGGCCCTGGAACCAGGGGCCGATGCCGTCGCCGAGCGGGTGGAAGCCGGAGTCGATCCAGCCGAGGCCGTAGTCGAAGGCGGCCAGCGCCAGCATCGCGGTGAAGAAGATCGGCAGGGAGACACCGGAGAGGGCGACGACCATCGCCGTACGGTCCCAGAGGCTGCCCCGCTTGAGAGCGGAGAGCACACCGGCGGCCACCCCGAACAGCAGCCACAGCACGGCGGCGCCGAGCGCCAGGGCCAGGGTCACCGGCAGGCGGTCGGTGAGCACGGGCCAGATGGCCTGCTCGCTCTTGAACGAGTAGCCGAAGCAGGGCGCGGCGCAGTGCGTGACATCGCCGCCACCGCTGTAAGTCCGGCCCACGAACAGGCCCTTGAAGAAGTCGATCACCTGGGCGTAGACGGGGTCGCCCAGATGGAGCTTCTCGCGTACGGCCTCGACCTGGGCGGCGCTGGACGTCTTGCCCACGTACATCACGGCCGGGTCGACGCCCGCCCACTTGGGGATGAGGAAGAAGATGCAGAAGACCACCACGACGATGACCACCAGCATCACTGCGACGGCCATCAGCCGCCTGATGAGGTATGCGAGCACTGCTCTCGGCCCGGCGGCCGGGGCCGCGGCCCGCCCGGAGGTCGTCCGAGCGGGCCGCGGGGCCCGACCGCCCCGGCCTTCACCTGCCTTTCGTGCCGTACGGCCGGTGTGCCGGAAGGGGGGCTACTTGCTGACGCCGATGCTGTTGAAGTCGAACTGACCGCTGTAGGCGTTCGTCGTGTAGACGTTGGTCAGCCGGTCCGAGCGCCAGTTGATGAACCGCTCGAAGGTGAAGGGCAGGTAGTAACCGCCCTCCATCACCTTGTGGTTGATCTGCTGGGCGAGGGCTTCCTTCTTCGCGTCGTCCAGTTCGCCGACGAACTTGTCGAAGTCGGCGTCGATCGACTTGTCCTTGATCATGGCGAAGTTGTTGTTACCGCTGTCGAGGATGTACTTGCTGTCCCACAGCGGCATCCCGTAGCCCTGCACCGACGGGAAGTCCGGGCCCCAACCCATGATGATGATGCCGTAGTTCTTCTTCTTGACGACGTCCGGGTTGCCGATGATGCCGGCGGTCTGCGAGCCGTCGTACTGGTCGATGTCGGCCTTGATGCCGACCTTCGACAGGGACGCCTGCATGGACTCGGCGGTGGCCACCTCGACCGGCTTGTTGTTGCGGACCGCGATGGTGGTCTTGAAGCCATTGGGCTTGCCGCAGGCCTTCAGCTCCTCCTTGGCCTTGGCGAGGTCCGGCTTGCCGCCGTTCTTGGCGGTGCTGAACGGGTCGTACTTCTGGCCCTCGGCGCCGGGCACCGACGGGGGCAGCATGTTGGTGCCGATGTCACCGCCGGCCATCGGGCCGCCGCGGGCGGTCTGCAGCGACTTGTGGTCGGCGCCGTAGATGACGGCCTTACGGCAGTGGATGTTGTCGAAGGGCTTCACCGTCTGCGGGAAGACGGCGTAGCGGATGAAGCCGGAGACCGGGTTGTCCAGGTTCTCCTTGTGCTCCTTGAGGGCCTTGGTGCGGCCCTGCGGGGAGAGGCCGGTCTGCGCCATGTCCAGGTCGTACTCACCGGCGATGAGCTTGTTGTCCAGGTCGTCGGCGTTGGTGAAGTACGTGATGGTGACCTTGTCCGGGAGCGCCTTGCGGACCGGGTCCGAGGCCTGCTTCCACGCCTTGTTGCGGACCAGCACCATCGACTTGTTCGGCGTGTAGGACTGGAACTTGTACGGGCCGGCGGCGAAGGGGTGCAGGCCGTACTTGGACTTGGTGTCCTTGTCCTGGCGGACCGGGGAGGCCGAGGTCATCGCGAGCATCTGCTCGAAGTCACTGTTGGGCCGGGGCAGATGGAAGACGATGGTCTTCTCGTCCGGGGTGTCGATCGCCTTCAGACCGAGGTGGTCCTTGGCCTTGTCCTTGTAGGGGCCCTTGTACTCGCCCTTCGGGTCCAGGGTGTCCTTCAGGTACACCGGGCCGCCGGAGAGCACATCCTGCGCCCAGACCCGCTCGATGCCGTACTTGACGTCCTGGGCGGTGATCGCCTTGCCGTCCTCCCAGGTCACGCCGTCGCGCAACTGGTAGGTGTAGGTCTTGCCGTCGTCGGATATCTTCGCCATCGACTTGGCGAGGTCCGGGGTGGCCTCCGCGCCGGGCTTGCCGGGCTCCGTCTTGTACGTGAGCAACTGGCGGCTGTAGAAGCGCATGAAGTTCCACGCGAAGCCGTAGTAGGCACGGGTGGGGTCCCAGGAGTCGGCGTCCTGGGTGGTGGCGAACTTGAGGGTGCCGCCCTTCTTCGACGAGGCGTTGGCGACCTTGTTGTTGCCGGCGTTGAAGCCCGCGGCGCCGCTCTTGTCGTCCGATCCGCCGCCGCCGCAAGCCGCCGTGGACAGCAGCGCCGCGACCACGGCAGCAGCCGCCACGGCCTGCTTCCGCCGCCCTGAGGTGCGTTGGGTAGTCACGATGTCCGATCCTCCGTGAAGTCGTTCGGCCCGCCCCCCGCGGAACGGGCCACTGGGGTACGGCAGTTAGCGCGAGCCCTTCGGGTCGAGCGCGTCGCGCACGCCGTCGCCGAAGAGGTTGAAGGAGAGCACGGTGATGAAGATGGCCACGCCCGGGATGATCATGTACATCGGGTCCGACTCGTAGTAGCTCAGCGCGGAGGACAACATCTGCCCCCAGGACGACGTGGGCGGCTTGACGCCCACGCCGAGGAAGCTCAGCGCGGCCTCGGTCAGGATGTTGGTGGGGATCATCATCGTGGAGTAGACGATGATCGGGGCGATCAGATTGGGCAGCAGTTCCTTGAAGAGGATGTAGATCCGGCCCGCGCCCAGGCTGCGCGCCGCGTCCACGTACTCGCGTTCCCGCAGCGACAGCGTCTGGCCGCGCACCACCCGGCCCACGTAGGGCCAGCCGAAGAAGCCGATGACCAGGATCATCACGAAGATGCGGACGCCGGTGCCGGTCAGCCCCAGCATCTGGTTCGGCATCACCGAGACCAGCGCGATGATGAAGAGCAACTGCGGGAACGACAGCAGCATGTCCATCACCCGGCTGATGACCGCGTCCAGCCAGCCGCCGAAGAAGCCGGCCAGCACCCCGAGCACGGTGCCCAGCACGATCGCCACCAGCGCGGAGAGGAATCCGACCAGCAGCGAGACGCGGGAGCCGTAGATGATCCGGGCGAACACATCGCGCCCGCTGACCGGTTCGACGCCCAGCAGATGCTCGCCGTTGATGCCGCCGAGCGAGCCGGTGGGCGTGGAGAACAGCGGGTCGATCAGGTCCTCGTGGTGGCTGTCCGGGTCCTGCCCCACCAGGTGCGTGATCACCGGCGCGAGGACCGCGATGACGATCAGCAGCACCACGACCGCACCACCGGTGAGCGCCAGCTTGTCCCGCTTCAGGCGCTCCCAGGCGATCCGGCCGAGTGAGCGGCCTTGCACCGCCTTGCCCGGGGCTGCTGCTTGGGCCTCCGCCGTGGCGCTCGGGGCCGCATCCGCGGTCGGCTCGTGCAATGGTGCCGTCATCGTGGCAGGGACCCCTCTCAACCGGCGGTGGCCGGCCCGCACTTGGCCGCTCGTAGCGGCGTGGTCAGTCCGTGTACGCGGGGGTAGCTCGCCGCCCCCTTGCTGCGGGAGTCTTCATGCCCGCGTCGATCTCTCACCAGAGTTGACGGTGAATGGATGCCTAACCGTGATGCTGTCCGGGAGGTTCCGTTATCCGAACTCCGGATAACGACCCCCGGACACTGCACAATCAGCCATCAATGCGGACATCGCCCCCGCACCGCCCCATTGCCGCCCCTTCACCCCGCGAGCGAACAACATCCCCACTACCCGGCAAGTGTCACCAACTCCCCGTTATCCACGAGAGATCCAGGTGACGACGGGCACGGGCACCGGTCCGGCACGGAGTCGACGCGCGTTGACCCCGCCGCCGGTCCTACCCCGAACTCCCGGTGTACGAACGGCTTTCGACCGAAGAAGATCGCGACCCGTACCGCACCGGCTCGTCCGGCCAGTGAGACATACGCGCGGGTAGGTCAAATCGGATCGCCGCATTCCGGCCATGGGGAGGGCGCGGGGAAGGGCACGGGAAGGTGCTGCGGGACCCCGCGGGCGAGGGGCGGCGGTCCGGGTCCGGCGAGGCAGGTCAGTAGTGGGCGTGCGGCGGCGGGTAGCCGTAGCCGGGGACCGGGGCCGCCTGGGCGGGGGACGCCTGCGCCTCGCGATCGTAGAAGGGGCGGCCCCGGGCACGCAGCCAGAGCGCCACCGGATCGTGCTCGTCCGCCAGCGCCACCGTGGACACCGGCAGCCCCTCCGGTACCGCCGCGATCGACTGCTGCATCATCCCGCGCACCGCGTCCACCGAGGCCGGCGCGGTGTCGTACACATCGAGCCCGATGGCGAGATACGCGGTGCCGAGGGCCGGCTGCACCCAGGCGCGGCGGAGCGAGCGCACCGCGGGTGTGCGGTGCGCGTGCTGGGTGAGCAGGGCGTAGAACTGCGGGATGTCCACGGCCGGTTCGGCGATCCGGAGCGGCCCGGCGGGCTGCCGGTCCAGGCCGGTGGCGATCCGCCGCAGATCGGCCCAGGGCACGCCCACCCCGCCGCCGGGGCTGTGCGGATTCAGCCAGAGGCCGTAGTGCTCCGGGTAGAGGGTGCGGGACACATCGGCGCCGGCGACCACCTCATAGGCGCGGTTCCAGCCACTGGCGGACAGCTCCTGGGCGGAGGTCACACAGGGCGCGTAGCCGTGGCCGTCCACCTCCATCCGCCCGTACTGGGCGTCGGGCGAACCGGCCTGGCCGTGCCAGAGCAGCATCCACACCTGACCGGCCGCCGGATCGGCGAGCGCGCCGAGCAGCCCCTCGTAGGTGTCCAGGCGCCCGGGCGTCACCTGGCGCAGCATGTGCTCGACCTGCCCGGCCGCTGCCCCCGACGCACTCACCCTTGACCGCCCCTTCATGACGCTTTCGCGTGCCGTGTCTCCTGCGACTCTCCTGCCGGCCAAGCCCCTGGCGCGCCCCTCGGGCCCGCGCGGCCGACCGGGCCATGAAACCAGCTTAATCGGCCGCATTGACACAGACTTGACGTACCGGTCGGGTCAAGTCCCGGCGGCCCGCCGCGTCCCCGGGTGGTCTCTCCCCGATCTCCACCGGTCCGACACCGCCCCGGGAGGCACCCCCTAAGCCGTATCACCCCCGGCGTGAAACGGTGAGAGCCGCTCCCGCATCCAGTCCGCGACCAGGTCCTGGGTGACGTCCAGCAGTACCAGGTTGACCGGCCAGGGAACGGGGACCCGGCCCAGGGCCCGGCCCAGGGCGTCCATCGCCGCGTCCCGGTCGGCCGGTTCGGCGCCGCTCAGTTCCACGCCGACGAAGAGCACCGGGTCGCCGCCCTCGATACTGGCCAGGCAGCGGCGGGCGGTACGCACCACACCCGTCGCGGCGAACTCCGCGGAGGCCGCGGAGAGGAAGTCCACCGGGTCCTCCTGCCAGTCCGGTGGGTAGAGCCGCACCCGGCCGCCGGTGAGCGGCCCGTCGAGTTCGCTGCGTCCGCTACGGCAGAGTTCGGCCACCGCGGGCGGCGGCAGCGGGATGCCGACGGTGCCGTCCGGGTTGACGGCGATGCCGAGTTGGGGCGGCAGGCCGCGGGCGAACTCCACCGCGGGCGCCACCGTGTACCCGAGTCCCTCCCCTGTCACCTGACGGAACTGCTGCTCCGAGCTGAAGACGGGGACATAGGCCTGCCCGTCCATCTCCAGGGTGGGCAGGTCCAGGGTGCCGCTCTCCGGGCCGCCGCCGTTGGGCAGCGGTATCCACAGCGGGCTGCGGCCCAGTACCTCCAGGATGCGTGCCGCGGCGGACGGTCCCGCGCCCAGGCCGGCGGCGAGCACCTCCTCCAACTCGTTGCCCGGCCAGCCCATATGGGGATGGGTCATGGCCTGCCCCGGTATGTCCATACTCTGCTCTACCGCCTGTCCCTCACTGCCTGCTGCCAGCGCACCCTAACCGGTCCCCCGCCGCCCGCACCCCCCGGTCGCCGGCTCGCTACCCGCAGGGGGGATCCGCTCCGGGGCCGAAGGCGATGGTGTGCAGGGAGTCCGCGGCCGGGCGGTCCAGCAGCACCGCGGAGGCACAGCCCGGGGGCGGGGTGCCCGCCTCCAGCCCGGCCAGCAGTGCGCGCAGCGCCCGCCGGTGCCGCGCGAAGGCGTAGCGGGAGACGCCGCGGCCGCGGGCCTGCTGGCCGGCGCGTGCGGTGCGGGGGGTGACGTCGAGCAGCAGCAGATGCAGTCGCCGGCCGCGGCGGGCGGCCTCCCGGGCGAGCCAGCGGCGCACCCAGCGCTGGGTGCCGCAGTCGTGCACCACCACGGCGCCGCCGCCCCGCAACACCCGCCGCAGCCCGGCGAAGTGCGCGATCCGCACCAGCGGCCGGTACAGCGGATACGGCAGCAGCGGGCCGAGGCGGCGGGCCCAACTCTCGCGGGTGTCCTGGGAGTCGACGCACACCCCGTCGACCGCCCGCCGTATCAGCGTCGACTTGCCGCTGCCCGGCAGCCCGGACACCACCACCACATCCCCCTCCCCGAACCACAGCCACCCGGGCCCCCAGCCGCCGAGCCCCCGCAGATCCCGTACGCGGGGCCGACGCGGACCGGGTAAGAGGGGGAGCGGCGTCCGGGGTCCCGGCGGCCCCATCGCCTCCGCCGCTCCCCCCGTGCCGTCGACCGCCTCGTCCGCCGTACCGCCCACCGGCCCGCCTCCCCTGCTCGCCGCCCGCGACGGCCCTCCGCACAGGGCGCGCCCCCAGGAGTGTAAAGAGACAGTAATGCGGCACAAGTCCCCCTGGTGCAAAGGCCGGTGGCGCTGCCGTACTCCGCGGACTCCCGGCCTCCGGACCGCGCAGGTGAACGCCGCCGCACCCGCCCCCGTTCCGGTCCTCCCCCGCACCTGCCGCGCGGCCGCACCGGCGTGCAATGATGAGCGCGCCAACTCCATACCGGCCGCTTGAATCCGCGCGGGAGAGCCCCCGGCCGCACGCCGGGGCGCCGAAGGAGCAAGTCCCTCCCTTGAATCTCTCAGGCCCCCGATACCGCGCGGGCGAGGCACATCTGAAAAGCGGGCCGCCCGGCACGGCGGCCCCACCCACGGTGCAAGCCGGGATCCGCCGCACGGGCCTCCCGGCGAACCTCTCAGGTTCCGATGACAGATGGGGAGGAACGTCCTCGCCGTCACGCCTCCGGGAGCAGCGCCCATGACCGACAGCCCTCGCCGTACCGCCCTCGACGCGGTGCACCGCGCCCTCGGCGCCACCATGACCGACTTCGCCGGCTGGGACATGCCACTGCGCTACGGCAGCGAACGTGACGAGCACACCGCCGTCCGCACCCGCGCCGGGCTCTTCGACCTCTCCCACATGGGCGAGATCACCGTCACCGGACCCCAGGCCGCCGACCTCCTCGGCTACGCCCTGGTCGGCAACATCGCCACCGTCAAGCCCGGCCGCGCCCGCTACACCATGATCTGCCGCGAGGACGGCGGCATCCTCGACGACCTGATCGTCTACCGGCTCGGCGACACTGAGGACCCGACGTACCTCGTCGTCGCCAACGCCTCCAACGCGCAGACCGTCCTGGACGCCCTCACCGAGCGCGCCGCCGGTTTCGACGCCGAGGTCCGCGACGACCGGGACGCCTACGCGCTGCTCGCCGTGCAGGGCCCCGCCTCCCCCGGCATCGTGGCCGCCCTCACCGACGCCGACCTGGACGGCCTGAAGTACTACGCGGGCCTGCCCACCACCGTCGCCGGGGTGCCGGTGCTGCTGGCCCGCACCGGGTACACCGGCGAGGACGGCTTCGAACTGTTCGCGGCGCCGGAGCACGCGGAAAAGCTGTGGCGGGCGCTCACCGACGCCGGGGCGGACGCGGGCCTGGTGCCCTGCGGTCTGTCCTGCCGCGACACCCTCCGCCTGGAGGCCGGAATGCCGCTCTACGGGCACGAGTTGAGCACCGCGCTCACCCCCTTCGACGCGGGTCTCGGCCGGGTCGTGAAGTTCGAGAAGGAGGGCGACTTCGTCGGGCGGGCCGCGCTCTCGGCGGCCGCGAAGCGGGCCGAGTCGGCGCCGCCGCGCAAGCTGGTCGGCCTGGTCGCCGAGGGCCGCCGGGTGCCGCGGGCCGGGTACCCGGTGGTCGCCGGCGGCGAGGTGATCGGCGAGGTCACCTCCGGCGCCCCCTCCCCCACCCTCGGCAGGCCCATCGCCATGGCCTATGTGGACGCGGCCCACGCCGCACCCGGGACCACCGGTGTCGGCGTCGACATCCGGGGCAGCCACGAGCCGTACGAGGTCGTGGCGCTCCCCTTCTACAAGCGGCAGAAGTGACGCCGCACCCCCTCGCACGGGGGACGTGACGCGGCCCATACGCTCCGTCTCGCATCGCAAGACCATCCGTTCACCAGCACTGCCCCGCGTACAGGAGAATTCAGGTCATGAGCAACCCCCAGCAACTGCGCTACAGCAAGGAGCACGAGTGGGTCTCGGGCGCCGAGGACGGCGTCTCGACGGTCGGCATCACCGAGTACGCGGCCAACGCGCTCGGCGATGTCGTCTACGCCCAGCTCCCCGAGGTCGGTTCCACCGTCACCGCGGGCGAGACCTGCGGTGAGCTGGAGTCGACCAAGTCGGTCAGCGACCTGTACGCGCCGGTCACCGGCGAGGTCACCGCGACCAACGACGATGTGGTCGGGGACCCCTCGCTGGTGAACTCCGCCCCGTTCGAGGGCGGTTGGCTGTTCAAGGTACGTGTCTCGGAGGAGCCGGGCGACCTGCTCTCCGCCGACGAGTACGCCGCGTTCTCGGGCAACTGAACCCGCCCGGGCGCTACCGAGACCGACGCGATAGGGATCGTGATGTCGCTTCTCAACACTCCCCTCCATGAGCTGGACCCGGATGTCGCCGCCGCCGTCGACGCCGAGCTCCACCGCCAGCAGTCCACCCTCGAAATGATCGCCTCGGAGAACTTCGCTCCGGTCGCCGTCATGGAGGCGCAGGGCTCGGTGCTCACCAACAAGTACGCCGAGGGCTACCCCGGCCGCCGCTACTACGGCGGCTGCGAGCACGTCGACGTGGTCGAGCAGATCGCCATCGACCGCGTCAAGGCGCTGTTCGGCGCCGAGCACGCCAACGTGCAGCCGCACTCCGGTGCCCAGGCCAACGCCGCCGCGATGTTCGCCCTGCTCAAGCCGGGCGACACCATCATGGGGCTGAATCTGGCGCACGGCGGCCACCTCACCCACGGCATGAAGATCAACTTCTCCGGCAAGCTCTACAACGTGGTCGCCTACCACGTCGACGACAACACCGGCCAGGTCGACATGGCCGAGGTGGAGCGCCTCGCCAAGGAGGCCAAGCCGAAGCTGATCGTGGCCGGCTGGTCGGCGTACCCGCGCCAGCTCGACTTCGCGGCCTTCCGCCGGGTCGCCGACGAGGTCGGCGCCTATCTGATGGTGGACATGGCGCACTTCGCCGGTCTGGTCGCGGCGGGCCTGCACCCCTCGCCGGTACCGCACGCCCATGTGGTGACCACCACCACCCACAAGACGCTCGGCGGCCCCCGCGGCGGCGTCATCCTGTCCACCGCGGAACTCGCCAAGAAGATCAACTCGGCGGTCTTCCCCGGCCAGCAGGGCGGCCCGCTGGAGCATGTCATCGCGGCGAAGGCGGTGTCCTTCAAGGTCGCGGCGAGCGAGGAGTTCAAGGAGCGCCAGCAGCGCACCCTGGAGGGCGCCCGCATCCTGGCCGAGCGCCTGGTCCAGGACGACGTCACCTCCGTCGGCGTCAATGTGCTCTCCGGCGGCACCGATGTCCACCTGGTCCTGGTCGACCTGCGCCACAGCGAGCTGGACGGGCAGCAGGCCGAGGACCGCCTGCACGAGGTCGGCATCACCGTCAACCGGAACGCGGTCCCCAACGACCCGCGGCCCCCGATGGTCACCTCCGGCCTGCGGATCGGCACCCCGGCGCTCGCCACCCGCGGCTTCACCGCCGAGGACTTCCACGAGGTCGCCGACATCATCGCCGAGGCGCTGAAGCCGGCCTTCGACAAGGACGCGCTGGCCGCCCGGGTCACCGCCCTCGCCGGCAAGCACCCGCTGTACCCGAGCCTCGGCTAGGCCGGGAACGTACGGTGGACGGGGGCGCCGCGCGCGGCGCCCCCGCACCCACCTCCTCCGCACGACCGCATCTCCGCACCACCCCCGGCAGACAACGGCGTCTACCACCCCCCAAGGAGTCCTCCGTGGCCATCTCGGTCTTCGACCTGTTCTCGATCGGCATCGGCCCGTCCAGCTCCCACACCGTGGGCCCGATGCGGGCGGCCCGGATGTTCGTCCGGCGGCTGAAGAACGAGGGCCTCCTCGCCCACACCACCGCCCTCACCACCGAGCTGTACGGCTCTCTCGGCGCCACCGGCCACGGCCACGGCACCCCCAAGGCGGTACTCCTCGGCCTGGAGGGCGAGTCCCCGCGCACCGTGGACGTGGAGCGCGCCGAGGAGCGCGTCGCCGAGATCCGGGAGAGCGGCCGGATCGATCTGCTCGGCGCCCACGAGATCGCCTTCGACGTGGACCGGGACCTGGTACTGCACCGCCGCGAGGCCCTCCCGTACCACGCCAACGGGATGACGCTGGAGGCCCGGGACGCGGACGGTGCGGTGCTGCTGGCGAAGACGTACTACTCGGTGGGCGGCGGCTTCGTCGTGGACGAGGACGCGGTGGGCGCCGACCGGATCAAGCTCGACGACACCGCCCTGAAGCACCCCTTCCGCACCGGCGACGAACTGCTGCGGCTCGCCCGCGACACCGGCCTGTCCATCTCCTCGCTGATGCTGGAGAACGAGAAGGCGTGGCGCACCGAGGACGAGGTCCGCGCCGGGCTGCTGGAGATCTGGCGGGTGATGCGGGAGTGCGTCGCCCGCGGGATCAACCGCGAGGGCATCCTCCCCGGCGGCCTCAAGGTCCGCCGCCGCGCCGCGACCACCGCGCGCAAGCTGCGCTCCGAGGGCCGGCCCGCCGCCAACGCCATGGAGTGGACCACCCTCTACGCGATGGCGGTCAACGAGGAGAACGCGGCCGGCGGCCGGGTGGTGACCGCCCCCACCAACGGCGCGGCCGGCATCATCCCCGCCGTGCTGCACCACTACACCGAGTTCGCGGCCGGTGGCGCCTCCGAGCAGGAGAAGGAGGACGGCATCGTCCGCTTCCTGCTCGCGGCCGGCGCCATCGGGATGCTCTTCAAGGAGAACGCCTCCATCTCCGGCGCCGAGGTCGGCTGCCAGGGCGAGGTGGGCTCCGCCTGCTCGATGGCGGCCGGTGCCCTCGCCGAGGTCCTCGGCGGCAGCCCCGAACAGGTCGAGAACGCCGCCGAGATCGGTATGGAGCACAACCTCGGCCTCACCTGCGACCCGGTCGGCGGCCTCGTCCAGATCCCCTGTATCGAGCGGAACGGCATGGCCGCGGTGAAGGCCGTCACCGCGGCCCGGATGGCGCTGCGCGGCGACGGCAGCCACAAGGTCTCCCTCGACAAGGTCATCAAGACGATGCGCGACACCGGCGCCGATATGTCCGTCAAGTACAAGGAGACCGCGCGCGGAGGTCTCGCGGTGAACATCATCGAGTGCTGACGGGCCGGGCTCGCACCGCGCCCGTCGGCCCGGACGGCGACCCCGGACGGTGAGTGATGCCCATGCCCGTGAACTCCGCCGCTGCCGCACTGCTGCCGGTCGACGCGGCGCTGGGCTGGGTCCTCGGGGTGCTGCTCGCCCTGGCGGTCGCGGTCACCGCGGCGGCCCGGCTCTCCCCGGACCAGGGCTTCGGCCGGGCCCGCCAGGTGCTGACCGCCGGGATACGCGCGGCGGTCCAACTGGCCGCCGTCTCCGCCGTCATCGGCTGGATCGTCCGCTCCGGCACCGGACTCCCCGCGTTCCTGCTGCTGATGTACGCCGTCGCCGTGCGCACCGCGGGACGCAGGCTCACCTCCGACCGCACCTGGTGGTGGGCGGCCCTGCCGATCGCCGCCGGTGTCGTACCGACCGTCGCCCTGCTCCTGGCCACCGGACTGCTGCCGGTACGGGGCATCGCGCTCATCCCGGTGACCGGCATCCTCATCGGCGGCGCACTCACCGCGACCGTGCTCGCCGGGCGCCAGAGCCTGGCCGCGCTGGAACAGCGGCACGGGGAGGTCGAGGCGGGCCTCGCCCTGGGACTCACCGAGCGGGAGGCGCGGATCGAGATCGCCCGGCCCGCCGCGTCCGAGGCCCTCGTCCCGGGGCTTGACCAGACCCGGACGGTCGGGCTGGTCACGCTGCCCGGCGCGTTCGTCGGAATGCTGCTCGGCGGGGCCGACGCCCTCACCGCCGGGGCCGTCCAACTCTTCGTCCTCGTCGCCCTCATGGCCGTCCAGGCCGTGGCCGTCACCCTCACCCTGGAACTGATCGCCCGCTCCCGCCTCACCGCCCCGGCCCGCGGCGGAACGGGCACGGCAGTGAAGCGGGAACGGCCTCGGCGCGGGGTGGGCCGGCTCAGGCGCTGAGCGGGAACTCCTCGCCCAACTCCCGGAAGACCGCGGTGTTCAGCGCGAAGGCCCGCTTGCACTCCGTGGCGATCCGCTGGCGCTCCAGCTCGTCCGCGGGCACCGCGTCCAGCAGAGCACGGTAGGAGCGCTTGAACGCGGCGGGGTTCGCGATCTGCTCGAAGACGTAGAAGCGCACCCCGTCGCCCCGCCGTTCGAAGCCCCAGGCCTGCTCGGCGCGGCCGCGGATGACCTGTCCGCCGGACAGGTCGCCCAGATAGCGCGTGTAGTGGTGGGCGACATAGCCGCCGGGCCAGGTGCGGGCGCACTCGGCGATCCGGGCCGCGTAGGCCTCGGTGGCCGGCAGCGGGCGAAGGCTGTCACGCCAGCCCGGCCCGCGCAGATGGGCCAGATCCCGCTCCAGCTCCGCCAGCCGCGCCAGCTCCGGCACCAGGAAGGGCCCGGCCACCGGATCCTCCCGCAGCGCCGCCACGTCCTCCTCCAACGCCCGGTAGACGAACCAGAGTTGCTCGGTGTAGCGGGCGTAGGCGGTGACCCCGAGGCGACCGCCCAGCAGGTCGCTCATAAAGGTCGAGTTCTCCGCCTCGGTGTGGGCCTCGGCGGAGGCGGTGCGGATGAGCGTGGAGAACGGCGTCGCGGTCATGGGACCTCCGGGCGTCGGTGAGAGACCAGTCGCCTCTCGCTGGGACACCCCGAGTCTTCAAGTTTAGGGTCACCTAAGTCAAGGCTTTTACTGACAGCATGTCGGTAAAATTCCAGAACCAATCCGATCGCATGGCACATAACAGACAAAAGACACCAAGTGCCACAGGTCGCCCACGCGCGCGCCCGCCCGGAGCAAGTCCCGTTCTCTGGACCGAAGTTGACTCTGCGTCAGCGGGATCGCGGGTATCCCTCGGACTGGTGGGCGATGGTCACCCGTAGGGCGAAAAGGCAGGGGTCGTGGCTTGTGTCATGGGGAACGCTAGGACCCGAGAGGTAAGTCAACGGGGATCAGGAGGCGGTGCGGGATGCTGCACGGCATCGACGTAAGTTCCTACCAGTCGTCGTTCGACACCGACGGGGTGTCGTTCGTCATCATCAAGGCCACGGAGGGCCGTTCGTACATCAACCCGCGGCAGGCGGCGCAGGCCAAGCGGGCCCGGGACGCGGGCTGCGTCGTCGGCTTCTACCACTTCCTGTGGCCGGGCCACATCAAGGCGCAGGCCGCGTACTTCGTGGAGAAGTGCGCCTCGCATGTGGAGGACCTGCTCTGCGTCGACTGGGAACGCACCGGTGAGGGCTCGCACGCCAGCAACGCGGAGAAGGACGCCTTCATCCACGAGGTCAAACGCCTGCGCCCGCAGCACAAGGTCCTGCTCTACACCAACCGGGACTTCTGGCTGAACGTCGACACCACCTCGTACGCGGGCGACGGGCTGTGGATCGCGGACTATGTGACGGCGGGCAAGCCGCGCATCAAGGCGAAGTGGCGCATCCACCAGTACACCAGCACCCCGCTGGACAAGAACCTGGCGGACTTCTCCAGCCGCGCCGCGATGCACAAGTGGGCCACCGGCAACGGCTGACCCGCCCGGGGCCGGGTCGAGGTGGCGGGGCGCGCCCTGGGACCGTCGATCTGCGGGAGTCGCGCGCCCGTGTGAGCCATGTCGACCCGCGCCATCCGCTGCGGGTGCGGGATGTGGTGCTGACGGGTGACAGCGGGAGCGGGCGGAACAGTTGACCGGCACGCTGGGGGGGCTGGCCTCGTGACACGGCCAAGACCTGCCAGGGCGGGAGCAACTGCTGTGTGCGCTGGACGAGTTGAGGCATCCCGCAACCTGGCGACGATGCTGGTGACGGTGCTGAACCGCCATACGATCCAGGTCAGTTGACCTCAGCTCAGCAGTTCGGTGGCCGTCACCGGGCGCAGCCCGCGGCGGTGGAGTGCGTCGAGGAGGCCGGGGAGCGCGGTGGCGGTGTCCTCGTGGCCGAGGTGCAGGCTGACCACGGATCCGGGGCGGGCCTGGCCGGTGACGCGGTCGATGATCTGCTGCGGCCCCGGTGCGGTGTGGTCCAGGGAGTCCACATCGTAGGAGAGCAGGTGCGGGTAGCCGGCGGTGCGGGCGAGGCGTTCCACCAGGGGGCTGGCGTAGCGGGCGCGGGAGGGGCGGAACCAGCTTCCGATGGAGCCGGTGAGCCGCCGCAGCCGGTCCGCGCAGCCGGTGATCTCGGCGCGCGCCCCGGCCTCGGAGAGTTCGTTGACGGCCTGGTGGTGCAGGGTGTGGTTGCCGAGGTCGTGACCGCCGTCGAGGATGCGGCGGGCCATCTCCGGGTGCTGGTCGAGCCAGGTGCCGACGGCGAGCACGGTGACCCTGGCCCCGGCCCGTTCCGCGGCGGAGAGCAGCTTCCGGGCCGGCGCCGGGTCGCCCTGACCCTGGAAGGTGAGCGCGATCAGCGGACGGTCGCGGGGGCCGTGGCCGATCTGCGCGGGGCTCCCGGGGAAGCGGTGCGGGCCGTTGGCGGGGGGTGTGCGGGTGAACGCGGGGCGGGGCGCCGAGGTGGTGGGGTGGCCGGGTGCTTCGGGACGGGCCGGGGGTGCGGGCGCGGAGCGGCCGGTGGCGCAGCCCGCGGTGAGCAGACCGGCGGCGGCGAGACCGGCTCCGGCCCGCAGCGCGGTACGGCGGGTGGTGGTGCGGTCGGCGGGAGGCGGGGCGGGGCGGGACCGGTCGGTGGGAGGCGGTGGTGTGGTCACTCGCCCATTTAATGGCGGTGGGGCGACTATGGGCGGTTCAGGGGATTTCGCGGCCCACCCGAAGGGCGGAGCCCGGCTCCCCGCCCGGACCGGCCCCCAGGGCGGATGACCTTCCTATCCGTCCACGGCCGGGATGATTGCCGGGGTTTTCCAGGAAAGTGGCCCATGTCACCAGAGATCCACCCGTCACCCCGGGCGCTTGATTCACATTCGCCCGAATTGTCGATTTCGGGGACCGGAGACGCCTCTGCCATAGTCGTCCGTACACGACCTCCCTCGATCCGGGTCAGGTCGTCACCGGCCGCCGTGGACACCACCCCCCTGGTCCGCGGCCCACCACAGAAGCCCCCGCGGCGCCCCACCGGGTGAGAACGGGGGCTTCTGTGCGTCCGGTGACGGCCGCGCCCGGTGACGGCCGGGGAGCATCGGCCCCGGTGGCCGTCAGCGTTCGGTCAGCCGCAGTTCGAACCAGGTGGTCTTGCCGAGGGGCAGCAGATCCACGCCCCAGCGGTCCGCGAGCCGGTCCACCAGGAAGAGGCCGCGGCCCGAGACGTCGAGCGGCTGGACCGGCATCAGACAGGGCAGCCCGCGCGAGGGGTCCTTGACCTCCACCCGCAGCCAGCCGCGCCGCCGCAGCATCCGCAGACCGAACTCCCGTGCCCCGGTGTGCCGTACCGCGTTGCCGACGAGTTCGGAGACGAGGAGGACGACGTCCTCGGCGATCTTCGGGCCCATGCCCCACTGACGGAGGATCACGATCTGGGCGAGCCGGCGGGCGACGGCCGCGGACTCGGGACGGGACGGCAGCCGCACCTCACGCTCGGCCGGATTCCCGTACAGCTCAAGGGACTTGACGCCCCGTTCGTCCTCCACTGCCGGCGACCACCGCGGCACGGTCGTACCGGCTCGCGCCGGTGACTGTTCGACACCTTCCAGCCCCGTCATGCCCCCATCATGAAGGCCGGACGAGGGTGCCGTGGCCGTTCCAGTGGAATCGACGGGGCGGAAGAGGATCTTCCATTGATGCCGAGCGGAATATGCCACCGGCAGATCGGCACCCAGAACATCCCATCTGAGCTGCAATGACGCACCGCACCCGACGCCGCGCACACAACTCCGCCACATGAAGTTTTACTATTCCGTTACCGTCCGGCCGAACCGCTCCAACGAGGGACCCCGCCCGTACCCGCCGCGACGACGGACACGGAACGGGGCCGTTGATCACACGCTGATCACCCGCTGAGCACCCGTGGTTCAGCGGAAGACGGCCTTGCCGGGACCGTCCTCGACGAAGCTGCGCATCCCGCGCTCCCGGTCCTCGGTGGCGAACAGGCCCGCGAACCAGGTGCGTTCGACGGCGAGCCCCGACTCCAGATCGGTCTCCAGGCCCGCGTCCACGCACTCCTTCGCCGCCCGCAGCGCCAGCGCCGGGCCCTTCGCCAGCCGCGCCGCCCAGGCGTGCGCCTGCTCGTACACCTCGGCGGCCGGGGCCAGCCGGTCCACCAGGCCGAGGCCCAGCGCCTCCTCGGCCTTCACCTGGCGGCCGGTGAAGATCAGGTCCTTCGCCTTGGACGGGCCGATCAGCCGGGCCAGCCGCTGGGTGCCGCCCGCGCCCGGGATCAGCCCGAGCAGGATCTCCGGCTGGCCCAGCTTGGCGTTGTCCGCGGCGATCCGGAAGTCCGCGCAGAGCGCCAACTCGCAGCCCCCGCCCAGCGCGTAGCCGGTGACGGCCGCGACCACCGGCTTGGGGATGCGGGCCACCGCGGTGAACGACTCCTGCAGCGCCCGGGACCGCACCACCATCGCGGTGTGGTCCATGGCCTGCATCTCCTTGATGTCCGCGCCGGCCGCGAACACCTTCTCGCCGCCGTAGAGGACCACCGCGCGCACATCCTCGCGGTGGGTGACCTCCTCGGCCAGCTCCTTCAGGCGGTCCTGGAGGGCGATGTCCAGCGCGTTCATCGGGGGGCGGTCGAGGCGCAACGTGCCGACACCGTCGGCTACTTCGAGATGCACAGTCATGGCAGCAGGTTAGCCGCCGTTAACGGCGCAGGCCGCGTCGTCCTCGTCACACCTCGTCACACCCGCGGCTCAGCTCTTCCACTCGCCCCAGGGCATGTTCCAGCCGTTGAGGCCGTTGTCCGGCTGGATCTGCTTGTCCTGGGAGTGCTTCACCTCCACCACGTCGCCGATCATCGAGTGGTCGAAGAACCAGGCCGCGGGCTGCTTGCCGTCGTAACCGCCCCGTACGTCCCGCAGCCCGACGCAGCCGTGGCTGGCGTTGTAGTTGCCGAAGGCGCCGCCCGACCAGTAGTTGCCGTGGATGAAGGTGCCGGAGGTGGAGAGGCGCATCGCGTGCGGCACGTCCTTGATGTCGTACTCGCCGCCGAAGCCCACGGTGTCGCCGTTCATCCGGGTCACCCGCAGCTTCTCGCTGATCACCATCTGCCCGTTGTAGGTGGTGGTGCCGGGGCCGCCCGCGGTGATCGGGATGGTGCGCAGCACCTTGCCGTCCCGGCGCACCTTCATGGTGTGCTTCTTCGCGTCGACGGTGGACACCTGGCTGCGGCCGACGGTGAAGCGCACCGTCCTGACCTGCTTGCCGTACACCCCGGGGCGCCCCTCGACCCCGTCCAGGTCCATCCGGACGGTGACCCGGGTGCCGGCCTTCCAGTACCGCTCGGGGCGGAAGTCGAGCCGGTCGTTGCCGAACCAGTGGCCGGCCACCTCGACCTTGGGCTCGGTGGTCACCCGGATCGCGCGGCGCACGTCCTCGGGGTGGGTGATGCCGCGGGTGAAGTGCACCGAGAAGGGCATCCCGACGCCGACGGTGGAGCCGTCCTCCGGGGTGAAGGTGCCGGTGAAGGTGTTCTGCGGCACCAGTGTGGTGAACGCGGCCTCCTTCGCGGAGGCCCGGCCCGCGGCGTCCTTGGCGACGGCGTGCACCTTGTACGCGGTACCGGCGGCGAGGTGCCGGCTCGGTGTCCACCGCTTGCCGTCGGCGGCGAGGGACCCGGGCACCGCGTGGCCCTTGGAGTCCTCCACCGTCACCTCGGTGAGCTTGCCCTGCTGTGCGGTGACCCGCAGCGCGCCGGTGGTGTCCACATCGTCGGCACCGTTGCGCGGGGCTATCGTCACCACCGCCCGGGACGGTGCGTTGCCCCCGTCCGCCCGGTCGGACTTGCCGTCGTCGCCGGTGCCCGAACCGCCGCACGCCGCCAGCGGCATCAACAGCGCCCCGCACAGCACGGCCGGCGCCCACCGGCCGCCGCCCCGCCCTCCGATCCCCCGTACCCGCCGCCGCAGCGCTGCCGCGGCACCCGGTATCCGCCCGTCCCGACCGTCCCCGTACACGTCCCTCTCCCCTCGCACGGCCTGGTCAAGGCCCGCACCACGCGCCCCCAGGCGCACTCAGCGTCAATTAACCACACCGGGCGCGCCGTGCAATCCCCGCGGATGTCACCGTTCAGTCCCAACTCACGGGTGACACGGGGGCGGTACGGGGTTGACGCGCCGCACAGGGCCGGCGGGAGCGTTCAGCGGGCGGCGGAGCCGGCGCGCCAGCGGCGCCAGCCGAGGTTCCAGCCGCTGAGGCCGTTGTCAGGACGGACAGTGCGGTCCGCGGAGTTGACCACCCGGACCACATCGCCGACGAGGCCGCGGTCGAAGAACCAGGCGTGTGGCGGGCCGCAGTGGCGAGCCGGCCGGGGCCGGTGGGGCGCCAGCTCAGGCCGTCCGCGGCGATCCGGCCGGGCACCGGCTCCGCCCGCGCGTCCCGTACCCGCACCACCCGCGCCGACTCCAGCCGCCCGCCCGGCACTTGGACCCGCAGGGGGCGGCCGGGAAATTCGGTGGCACTGTCAGTGGTGATCCGTAGGCTCCCTGTGATGTCCGAGACCCCTGTACCGACCGGCCACCCGTCCGCTGTGCGCAGCCTGCTGCGGTTGTGGCCGTTTGTGCGGCCGGTGCGCGGGCGGTTGGGGCTCGCCGCGGTGACCGCCACCGCCGCGTCCAGCATCGGCCTGGTGATCCCGCTGGTGCTCAAGTGGATGGTGGACGGGCCGGTGGCACAGCGGGATCCGTCCGGGGTGTGGCTGGGCGCGCTGTACCTGCTGCTGCTCGGGGTGGCGGAGGCGGGCCTCTTCGGGCTGCGGCGCTGGCTGGTGGCCCGCCCGCTCGCCGGCGTCGAGGCCACCATGCGCGGCTCGCTGTACGAGCGGTTGCAGCGGCTGCCGGTCGCCTTCCACGACCGTTGGCCCTCGGGCCAGTTGCTCTCCCGCGGCACCACGGATCTGATGCTGCTGCGGATGTTCCTCGCCTTCCCGCTGACCTTTCTGGTGGTCAACGGCACCACCATCGTCATCGGTGTGGCGATCCTGCTGGCGCAGCAGTGGGGCCTCGGGCTGGTGCTGCTGGCGCCGGCGGTGCCGCTGATGGTGCTGTGCGGTGTCTTCGAGCGGCGTTTCTCGCGGGTGGCCCGGCAGGCGCAGGACCAGGTGGGCGATCTGACCACGCTGGTCGAGGAGGCGGTGCTCGGTATCCGCGTCATCAAGGGCTTCGGCCGGCACCGCAGTCAGGCGCGGGCGTTCCACGCGCTGTCCGGCACGCTGCGCGGCACCGAGTTGGCGAAGGCGCGGCTGCTGGGCGGGATCTGGGCGGTGATCGTGACGCTGCCGGAGCTGGCGCTGGGCGCGGCCCTGGTGCTGGGCGCGCTCCAGGTGGCGCACGGCTCGCTCTCCGCCGGCACTTTGGTGGCGTTCCTGTCGACGGCGCTGGCGCTGCGCTGGCCCATCGAGTCCATCGGCTTCCTCCTCGCCATCAGCCAGGACGCGGCCTCGGCCACCCGCCGCTACTTCGAAGTGCTGGACGAGCGGCCCGAGTTGGAGACCGCCGAGGAGCCGGCAGACGGCGGCGTCCCGGGGGACGGCATCCGCTTCGAGGGGGTGGTGTTCCGGTACCCGGACGCGCCCGCCGGGGCGCCGCCGGTACTGGACGGGGTGGATCTGCGGATCGCGCCGGGCGAGACGGTGGCCCTGGTCGGGGCGACGGGCAGCGGCAAGACGACGCTCACCGCGCTGCTGCCCCGGCTGTACGAGCCGACCGGCGGCCGGATCACCCTGGACGGCGAGGACATCACCGCGATGCCGCGCGAGCGGCTGCGGTCCCTGGTGTCGGTCGCCTTCGAGGAGCCGACACTGTTCTCCGCCCCGGTCGCGGAGAACGTCCTGATGGGTGCCCAACCGGGGGCGGGCGAGGCGGAGTTGACGCGCGCCCTCGCCGTGGCCCAGGCGGGTTTCGCGTACGGGCTGCCGGAGGGCACCGGCACGCAGGTCGGCGAGCAGGGCCTCAGTCTGAGCGGCGGGCAGCGGCAGCGGCTGGCGCTGGCCCGTGCGGTGGCGGGCGCGCCCCGTTTCCTGGTGCTGGACGACCCGCTGTCCGCGCTGGACGTGCACACCGAGGCGCTGGTGGAGGCGGCGCTGCGGCGGGTGCTGGCGGACACCACGGCGCTGGTGGTGGCGCACCGCCCGTCGACGGTGCTGCTCGCGGACCGGGTGGCGCTGCTGTCCGGCGGCCGTATCACCGCCGTCGGCACCCATCAGCAACTGCTGCGCTCCTCCGCCGAGTACGCCTGGCTGATGTCGGGCACCACCGCCCCCGGCCCGGGTGCCGGGTCCGGGCCGTCGACGCCGAGAGAGGTCCCGTCCGGATGACCGCGCCCGCCGCCACCGCACCCCGCCCCGAGGACGAGGAGCCCGGCCCGGCGCCGTCCCCCGGCGGCGACCCCTTCGACGGGGACGCGCTGCCCGCTCCGCCGGGCGCCACCGGGGCGCTGCTGCGTTCGCTGCTGGCGCCGATGCGGGGCCGGGTGGTGCTGGCGGCGGTCCTGCTGGTGCTCCAGCAGGCCGCCGTACAGGCCGGGCCGCTGCTGGTGGCGTACGCGATCGACCGCGGGGTGCCGGCCGCGGCGGACCAGCGGTACGGGCCGCTGGCCGCGGTGGGCGCCGGGTACGGGCTGGCGGCGCTGGCCTCGGGCGGGCTCCAGTGGGGCTTCCGGGTGGTGGCCGCCCGGGTCAACCAGGACGCGCTGCTGGATCTGCGGGGCCGTATCTTCCGCCAGGCGCAGGCCCTCAGTGTCGACTTCCATGAGCGGTACACCTCGGGCCGGCTGATCTCACGGGCCACCACGGACGTGGAGTCGCTGCGGGAGCTGCTGGGCGAAGGGCTCCAGGAACTCCTCACCGTCGTCCTGTCGTTCGTGTCCATCGCGGTGATGCTGCTCTGGCTCGATCTGGGTCTGGGCGCGGTGGCGGTGGCCTCGTTCGGCCCGCTGTATCTGCTGGTGCGGCGGTACCGGCGGCGGGTAACGGAGGTGTTCCGGCACCGGTCGACGGCGATCGCCTCGGTCATCGTGAAGTTCACCGAGACCATGAACGGGATCCGCCCGGTGCGCGCCTTCCGCCGGGAGCGGGCCAACGAGGAGGCGTTCGCCCGGCTCAACCGCCGCCATGAGCGGGTCAACGGGGACGCCCTGCTGGAGATGGCCCGCTATGTGGTGGGCTCCCGGCTGGTGGCGAACACCGCGGTGGCGGCGATCGTGCTGTGGGGCGGATACCGGGTGGCGTCGGGTTCGCTGGCGCTGGGGGTGCTGGCGGCGGCGGTGCTGTATCTGCGGCGGCTGTACGACCCGATCGACCAGATGGGGATGTTCCTCAACTCCTACCAGTCGGCGGCCGCTTCCCTGGAGAAGATCGCCGGGCTGCTGGCCCAGGTCCCGTCGGTGCCGGAGCCCGCCGAGCCGCTCGCCCTGCCGGCCCGTGCCTCCGAACGGCCGGGCCGCACCGTGGAGTTCGAGGGGGTGCGGTTCGCGTACCGGACGGGTGGTGAGGTGCTGCCGCGGTTCGATCTGACGCTGCCGGCGGGGCAGACGGTGGCGGTGGTGGGTTCGACGGGGGCGGGCAAGTCGACGCTGGCGAAGCTGCTGGCCCGGTTCTACGACCCGACCTCGGGCCGGGTGCTGCTGGACGGGGTGGAGCTGGGGCGGCTGTCGGGGGCGGAGCTGCGGCGCGGGGTGGTGATGGTGACGCAGGAGGCGTTCCTCTTCTCCGGCACGGTCGCGGAGAACATCGCCATCGGCCGCCCGGACGCCTCCCGCGCCGAGATCGAGCAGGCGGCGAAGGAGATCGGGGCGCATGACTTCATCGCCTCGCTGCCGGACGGCTACGACACGGATGTACGCAAGCGGGGCGGCCGGATCTCCGCGGGGCAGCGGCAGTTGGTGGCGTTCGCGCGGGCGCTGCTGGCGGATCCGGCGGTGCTGATCCTGGACGAGGCGACGAGTTCGCTGGATGTGCCGGGTGAGCGGGCGGTGCAGCGCGCGATGGACACGGTGCTGCGGGGGCGTACGGCGGTGGTGATCGCGCACCGGTTGTCCACGGTGGAGATCGCGGACCGGGTGCTGGTGATGGAGGGCGGGCGGATCGTGGAGGACGGTCCGCCGGCCGAACTCATCGCGGGCGAGGGCGCGTTCTCCGAGCTGCACCGCGCCTGGCGGGACAGCCTCGCGGGCTGAACGGGGCAAATCCACCCTTCGCGCCGTAGTCGTTTTCCGGCCAGCGGTTTCAACCGAAACACAATCGGACGGAACCGCTCCATGCCCGATCCGGGGGTCCGCACCCACCTCGCGGTCACCGACCGTCACCGATTCCGGCAGCCACACTTCCCGGATGCTCAGGGTCCGGACGCCGCCCGCCCGGACCCGCCGACACCCCGCCCGACCTCCGGAACCCCGCCCAACCACTGGGAACGTTACGGGAGTCGGGCGGACGGTCCGGGCGAACCCGAGCACCGGCCGACCGTCACCAGCGCACACCGCTCGCGGATGCGAACGGTGCACACCGACCGCACACCGACCGCGCGTTACTCACGGGTATCGATTCCGTATAACGAACGTACCGATCAGTACCGGCAGCAATTTCCGGCCAATGTGCTGACGCGGTCCTGACAACTTCACCACAGGACTGTCACTCTTCCGTTCGGCCTCACCGGCCACGCACCGCGGACCCTTTCGACCGCCAACCGCGGCCGGCCCACCGGCCGTGCTCTGCCGCGCCCCGCCACGCCCCGCCGCGGCCCGGCGCGCCGCACCAGGTACCTGCACCTCGCTCCGCCCTGCTGTGCCCGGACGGCCACCCGTCGTCCGGTCCCCCCTCGGCCGTCCAAGTCGCGGCCGCCCAGAAGGAGTTCGTGTTGAGCAGCCCCACACAAAGACGAACCTCCATAGCGGCCGGCCGTCGCCGCGCCGCCGCCGGAGCCCTGGTCGCCGTCGCCGCGATGCTCTCGGTGGCCGTGCAGACCGGCTCCGCGTCCGCCGACTCGGCAGCGCCCGCCAAGCAGCCGCTGCCGCTCACCGGCAAGGCCGACAAGGGAGCCCTCCCGCTCAAGCTCTCCCCCTCGCAGCGCGCCGAACTGCTCCGTGACGCCGAGGCCGGCATCGCCGGCACCGCGAAGGACCTGGGCCTCGGCGCGCAGCAGAAGCTCGTCGTCAAGGACGTCGTGAAGGACGCCGACGGCACCACCCACACCCGCTACGAGCGCACCTACGCCGGCCTCCCGGTGCTCGGTGGCGACCTCGTCGTGCAGACCACCAAGTCCGGTGCGACCGCCGACGTCACCCACGCCGCCCAGGCGGAGCTGAAGCACGTCGACACCAAGGCCGCGGTGCGTCCGGCGGTCGCCGAGAAGAAGGCGCTGGGCCTGGCCAAGGCCGCCGGCGCCGACCGCGCCACCGCCGACCAGGCGCCCCGCAAGGTGGTCTGGCTGGCCGGCGGCGCCCCCGTCCTCGCCTACGAGACCGTCGTCGGCGGGCTCCAGGAGGACGGCACGCCCAACCAGCTCCACGTCATCACCGACGCCTCCACCGGCAAGCAGATCTACCAGTGGCAGGCCATCCAGAACGCCACCGGCACCGGCCACTCCACCTACAGCGGTGACGTCGAGATCACCACCTCGGGCTCCGGCTCCTCGTACACGATGGACGACGCGGACCGCGGCGGCCACAAGACGTACGACCTGAAGCACGGCACGTCCGGGCAGGGCACCCTCTTCACCGACGACGACAACGACTGGGGCGACGGCACCGCGGCCAACGCCCAGACCGCCGGGGTCGACGCGCACTACGGCGCCGCCAAGACCTGGGACTTCTACAAGGACACCTTCGGCCGCTCCGGTATCAAGGGCGACGGCAAGGCCGCCTACTCCCGAGTCCACTACGGCAAGGCGTACGTCAACGCCTTCTGGGACGACAGCTGCTTCTGCATGACCTACGGCGACGGCCAGGGCGACAAGGCGCCGCTGACCGCGATCGACGTGGCCGGCCACGAGATGACGCACGGCGTCACCGCGGCCACCGCGGGCCTGGTGTACAGCGGCGAGTCCGGCGGCCTGAACGAGGCCACCTCGGACATCTTCGGCACCGGCGTCGAGTTCTACGCGAGCAACCCCACCGACAAGGGCGACTACCTCATCGGTGAGAAGATCGACATCCGGGGCGACGGCTCGCCGCTGCGCTACATGGACAAGCCCAGCAAGGACGGCGCCTCGCTGGACAACTGGAGCTCCAACGCCGGCAACGTCGACGTGCACTACTCGTCCGGCATCGCCAACCACTTCTTCTACCTGCTCTCCGAGGGCAGCGGAAAGAAGACCATCGACGGCGTCGACTACGACTCCCCGACCTCCGACGGCCTCCCGGTCACCGGCATCGGCCGGGACAAGGCCCTTCAGGTCTGGTACAAGGCGCTCACCGAGAAGTTCACCAGCACCACGAACTACGCGGCGGCCCGCACCGGCACCCTGGACGCGGCGAAGGACCTGTACGGCGCGGACTCCGCCGAGTACAAGGCCGTCGGCGAGGCATGGGCCGGCGTGAACGTGGGCTCGCGGGACGGCGGCGGCGACCCGGGCGACCCCGGCCCGGGCGACCCGACGGGCAAGGTGTTCGAGAACAAGACCCGCGTCGACATCCCGGACCCCGGCACCGCGACCTCCACCATCAAGGTCACCGGCATCGGCGGCAAGGCGCCCAAGAACCTCAAGGTGACGGTGGACATCCGGCACACCTGGCGCGGCGACCTGAACGTCGACCTGGTCGCGCCGAACGGTGCCTACGCCCGGCTGAAGTCGGCCAGCATCTACGACTCGGCCGACGACGTGAAGGGCACCTGGACCGTGGACGCCTCCTCGGTGAACGGGAACGGCAACTGGAAGTTGCGGGTCCAGGACGTCTACTCGGGCGACACCGGATACATCAACAGCTGGAAGCTGGAGTTCTGAGTCCGGTGAACACCCGCCCGCCGGCCTGATCCGGCCGGGCGACCACCATCGGGGCATCGCGCCCGGGAGCCTCAACTCCCGGCCGCGGTGCCCCAGTTGTGTCCGCAGTTCGCATACAGCTCCTTACTGAAGAGTAAAAAATTCGGCCAACCTGCTTGCCCCCTCCTGACATGTACGCGCGTAGATGACAGGGTGCACGGTGTTCGAGTCGTACCGGCCACCTGAGTCCCAGGACTCCCGCGGCCCACCGCACCACACCTTGTCCGCCCGACGGCCCCCACGCCCGACGGCATACAACGACACACAAGGAGTCTGCGTGACCCCCCACATATCCCGCAGAGGCAAGACCCTGGCCATCGCCACCACCGTGGCCGCCGGCGCTCTCCTCGCCTCCGGACTCTCCACCGCGTCCGCGCAGCCGGCCCCGCAGAACCTTCGCGCCCTGGCCGCCGCACCCGCGAACATCTCCGCCGCCGAGCACGCGAGCCTGGTCAAGTCGGCGCAGGCCGACACCGCGAGCACGGCCGCCGAGATCGGTCTCGGCGCCAAGGAGAAGCTCGTCGTCAAGGACGTGGTCAAGGACCGCAACGGCACCACCCACACCCGCTACGAGCGCACCTTCGACGGGATGCCCGTCCTCGGCGGCGACCTGATCGTGCACCGCACCTCGGCGGGCAAGACCAAGAGCGTCACCCACGCCTCCTCGGCCAAGTCCGTCAAGGTGGCCACCGGCGCCGGCTCGCTCGCCGCCGAGGCCGCTCCCGAGGGCGCCCGCAAGGTCGTCTGGGCCGCCCAGGGCTCGGCGAAGCTGGCGTACGAGAAGGTCGTCAAGTCCACCAAGAAGGACGGCACTCCGAGCCGGATGCACGTCATCACCGACGCTGCCACCGGCAAGAAGCTGTTCAGCTTCGACGAGATCAAGACCGGCACCGGCGAGAGCGAGTTCAGCGGCTCCGTCGAGCTGGGCACCAAGCAGGGCAGCAGCGGCTTCGAGATGACCGACGAGGACCGCGGCGGCCACAGCACGTACAACCTGGAGAACGGCGAGTCCGGCCAGGGCAAGCTCTTCACCGACGACGACGACAAGTGGGGCGACGGCACCGTCGAGGACGCCGCCACCGCCGCCGTCGACGCCCACTACGGCGCCGCCAAGACCTGGGACTTCTACAAGGAGTCCTTCGGCCGCTCCGGCATCAACGGCGACGGCAAGGGCGCCTACTCCCGCGTCCACTACGGCGACAACTACGTCAACGCCTTCTGGGACGACAGCTGCTTCTGCATGACCTACGGCGACGGCGAGGGCAACAAGGCCCCGCTGACCGCCCTGGACGTGGCGGCGCACGAGATGTCGCACGGCGTCACCGCGGCCACCGCCGGCCTGGAGTACAGCGGCGAGTCCGGCGGCCTCAACGAGGCCACCTCGGACATCTTCGGCACCTCCGTGGAGTTCTACGCGGACAACTCCGAGGACGTCGGCGACTACCTCATCGGCGAGAAGATCGACATCAACGGCGACGGCACGCCGCTGCGCTACATGGACAAGCCGAGCAAGGACGGCTCGTCCCTCGACGAGTGGAGCGCGGACGCCGGCAACGTCGACGTGCACTACTCCTCCGGCATCGCCAACCACTTCTTCTACCTGCTGTCCGAGGGCAGCGGCCCGAAGAGCATCAACGGTGTCGACTACGACTCGCCGACCTCCAACGGCGAGAAGGTCGAGGGCATCGGCCGCGACAAGGCCGAGCAGGTCTGGTACAAGGCCCTCACCGAGTACATGACCTCCACCACGGACTACGCGGCGGCCCGCACCGCCACGCTGGACGCGGCGAAGGACCTGTACGGCGCGGACTCCGCCGAGTACAAGGGCGTCGACGCGGCCTGGGCCGGCGTCAACGTCAAGGGCTGACCGAGCCCACCGCCGCCGGGACCGGCCCCGGCGGCACCGAGGGCGGCACCCCCTGGGGGTGCCGCCCTCCGGCGTGCGCGCGGTGCCGCGGCTCAGCGCAGCGGCACCCCGTGCCCGTCGCCCGCCACGGTGTCCCGCGGCAGTGCGGCCAGGCCGAGTTCGGCCGGGGAGGCGAGCCGGGGGTGGGCCGGCAGTACGCGCACCGTGTAGCCGAACGGGCCGGTACGGCCGAGGGTGAGCGGGCCCTCGTAGGTCCAGCGGCCGTCCAGGTCGGGCCCGGCGACCGGCTTCAGCGGGAACGGCGCGGCGTCCCGGATGCGGTCCTCCGCGTCCACCCGCCCGGCGACCGCCTGCACCTCCACATCGTCCGGGCCCAACTCGCCCAGGCTGACCCGGACCCGCAGCGGATGCGTCGCGCCCAGCTCCGCGGTGACCTGGCCCGAGCCGGCGGCCGCGGCCTCCACATGGTCCACGGCCACCCGCGGCCAGGCGGTGCGCACCCGGTCCTTCCAACTCGCCAGGGCACGGGCGGCGTCCGGGGTGAGTGCGCGGTGGGCGCGGGCCGCGGGGGCGTACAGCCGCTCCACGTACTCCCGGACCATGCGGCCGGCCAGCACCTTGGGGCCGAGGTGGGTGAGGGTGCGGCGGACCATCTCCAGCCAGCGGTCCGGCAGTCCCTCGGGGCCGCGTTCGTAGAAGCGGGGTGCGATGCGCTGCTCCAGCAGTTCGTAGAGGGCCTGCGCCTCCAGGTCGTCGCGGCGTTCGGCGTCCATCGGGCCGCCGCCGTCGGCGGTGGGCACGGCCCAGCCGAAGTCCGGCTCGAACCACTCGTCCCACCAGCCGTCCAGGACCGACAGGTTGAGGCAGCCGTTGAGCGCCGCCTTCATCCCGGAGGTGCCGCAGGCCTCCAGCGGGCGCAGCGGGTTGTTGAGCCAGACGTCGCAGCCCGGGTACAGCTTCTGCGCCATCGCCATGCCGTAGTCGGGCAGGAAGACGATGCGGTGGCGGACCTTCGGGTCGTCGGCGAAGCGGACCAGTTCCTGGATGAGGCGCTTGCCGCCGTCGTCCGCGGGGTGCGCCTTGCCCGCGACGACGATCTGCACCGGGTGCTCGGGGTGGAGCAGCAGTTCGGTGAGGCGCGCCCGGTCCCGCAGCATCAGGGTGAGCCGCTTGTAGGAGGGGACGCGGCGGGCGAAGCCGATGGTGAGGACCCCGGGGTCGAGGACGTCGTCGATCCAGCCCAACTCGGCGGGTGCGGCGCCGCGTTGGCGCCAGGAGTCCCGCAGCCGGGCGCGGACCTCGGTGACCAGCCGGGCGCGCAGGGTGCGGCGCAGCTCGAAGACGTCCCGGCCGGGGATGTCGGCGACGGCGTCCCAGCGGGCGTCCTCGCCCACGGTGAGCGCCTCCTCGGTACGGCCGGGTCCGGCCTGCCGGGCGCCGAGGCGGAACACCTCGGGGGCGACCCAGGTGGGGGCGTGCACCCCGTTGGTGACGGAGGTGATGGGCACCTCGTGCGGGTCGAAGCCGGGCCAGAGTCCGGCGAACATCTCCCGGGAGACCTCGCCGTGCAGCAGCGAGACGCCGTTGGCGCGCTGGGCGAGCCGCAGTCCCATCACGGCCATGTTGAACAGACCGGGTTCGCCGCCGGGGTAGGTCTCCCGGCCGAGGGCGAGGATGCGGTCGGTGTCGACGCCGGGGAGTTCCGCCTCGAAATGGCGGGCGACGAGTCCGGCGTCGAAGCGGTCGATCCCGGCGGGCACCGGGGTGTGGGTGGTGAACACGGTGCCGGCCCGCACCTTCTCCAGCGCGGCGTCGAATTCCAGTCCCTGCGCGGCGAGTTCGTGGATACGCTCCAGGCCGAGGAAGCCGGCGTGGCCCTCGTTGGTGTGGAAAACCTCGGGAGCGGCGTGCCCGGTGAGCCGGCAGTAGGCGCGGACCGCGCGCACCCCGCCCATGCCGAGCAGCATCTCCTGCTGGAGCCGGTGTTCACTGCCGCCGCCGTAGAGCCGGTCGGTGACGTCGCGTTCGCGGGCGCCGTTCTCCTCCACGCCGGAGTCGAGCAGCAGCAGCGGGACGCGGCCGACCTGCGCGAGCCAGATCCGGGCGTGCAGCCGCCCGCCGCCGGGCAGCGCGAGGGAGATCCGGGTGTCGCTGCCGTCCTTCTCGCGCAGTGCGGTGAGCGGGAGTTCGTGCGGGTCGAGGACCGGATAGTGCTCCTGCTGCCAGCCTTCGCGGGAGAGGGTCTGGCGGAAGTAGCCGTGCCGGTAGAGGAGTCCGACGCCGATCAGCGGCAGGCCGAGATCGCTGGCGGCCTTGAGGTGGTCGCCGGCGAGGATGCCGAGCCCGCCCGAATACTGCGGCAGGGCCGCGGTGATGCCGAATTCGGGGCTGAAGTAGGCGACGGCGGCGGGGAGTCGGCCTTCCTGGCGCTGGTACCAGCGGTCGCCGGTGGTGTACGCGGTGAGGTCGGCGTCGGCCTCGGCGAGGCGGGCCAGGAAGCCCTGGTCCTCGGCGAGTTCGGCGAGTCGGGTGTGCGGGATGCCGCCCAGCAGGCGGACCGGGTCGTCGCCGCTCCCGGGCCCGCGTTCGGGGTCGGCGGCGGCGAACAGGTCGCGGGTGGCGGGGTGCCAGGACCAACGGAGGTTGCGGGCCAGCCTGCTGAGCGGCCGCAGGGGTTCGGGGAGCACCGGTCGGACGGTGAATCGACGGATTGCCTTCACCTGTCCACCTTTGCAACGACTCGGGCGGCTTCGGCGGAGGCACGGCGCGCGGCGTGGCCCGACAGCGGGGGCCTGACACGGCCTGGTTCCCGGGCGGGGCTCCGAATGAGTGAACGCGGACAGCAGCGGCGATGCCCTCGGCGCGTGAGTCGTCAACACAGATAAAAAGGGCAAAACTCGCAATTCCCCCAGCCGTCCTCCGTTGTAGAGCCCCCAGGTGAATTCATGATCGGCCGTATCCCCGTTCTGGACGTCCGCCCCCGAGTCGACTGCGGCCGGCGGCCGGCCAAGGCGGTGGCCGGTGAGGCTTTCGAGATCAGCGCCACCGTCTTCCGCGAGGGCCATGACGCGGTCGCCGCCAACGTGGTGCTGCGCGGCCCCGGCGGTCGCGGCGGCCCCTGGACCCCGCTGCGCGAACTCGCCCCCGGCACCGACCGCTGGGGCGCCACCGTCAGCATCCCCACCGAGGGCCGCTGGACGTACACCGTGGAGGCCTGGAGCGATCCGCTCGGCACCTGGCGGCACACCGCGGGCATCAAGATCCCGGCCGGTGTCGACACCGAACTCGTCTGCGCCGAGGGCGCCGAACTGTACGAGCGGGCCGCCGCCGGCGTCCCCAAGAGCCGCGGCCGCCGCGAGGCGGTACTCGCCGCCGCCGACACCCTCCGCGACACCGCCCGCCCGGCAACCGACCGCCTCGCCGCCGCCCTGGACCCCGCGGTGGACGAGATCCTCACCCGCCACCCGCTGCGCGAACTGGTCTCCACCGCACCGAAGTTGGCCGTCCAGGTGGAACGCCCCCGCGCCCTCTTCGGCTCCTGGTACGAGTTCTTCCCCCGCTCCGAGGGCGCCCGGCTGCGACCGGGCGCGGCCCCCGTCAGCGGCACCTTCCGCACCGCCGCCGAACGGCTGCCCGCGATCGCCGCGATGGGCTTCGACGTGGTGTACCTGCCGCCCATCCACCCCATCGGCACCACCCACCGCAAGGGCCCCGGCAACACCCTGACCGCGGGCCCGCACGACGTGGGTGTGCCCTGGGCGATCGGCTCGGCGGACGGCGGGCACGACGCGGTCCACCCCGACCTCGGCACCCTGGACGACTTCGACGCCTTCGTCCGCCGGGCGGCCGAACTGCGCCTGGAGATCGCCCTCGACTTCGCCCTCCAGTGCTCCCCCGACCACCCCTGGGTCACCGAGCACCCCGAGTGGTTCCACCACCGGCCCGACGGCAGCATCGCCTACGCGGAGAACCCGCCGAAGAAGTACCAGGACATCTATCCGCTGGCCTTCGACGCGGACATGCCCGGGCTGGTGGCCGAGACCCTGCGCGTCCTGCGGTTCTGGATGGACCGCGGGGTGCGGATCTTCCGGGTGGACAACCCGCACACCAAACCGGTGGTGTTCTGGCAGCAGGTGCTCGCCGACATCAACCGCACCGACCCGGACGTGGTGTTCCTCGCCGAGGCCTTCACCCGGCCCGCGATGATGCGCACCCTCGGCGCCATCGGCTTCCAGCAGTCGTACACCTACTTCACCTGGCGCACCACCAAGCCGGAACTGACCGAGTACCTCACCGAACTCGCCGGTGAGTGCGCCGAGTTCATGCGCCCCAACCTCTTTGTGAACACCCCGGACATCCTGCACGCCTACCTCCAGCACGGCGGCCGTCCCGCCTTCGAGGTGCGGGCCGTGCTCGCCGCCACCCTCTCCCCCTCCTGGGGCGTCTACAGCGGCTTCGAGCTGTGCGAGGCGACGGCGGCGGCCGAGGGCGGCGAGGAGTACCTCCACTCGGAGAAGTACGAACTGCGCCCGCGGGACTGGGAGGCGGCCGAGCGCGAGGGACGCTCGATCGCCCCGCTCCTCACCTCCCTCAACCGGATCCGGCGCCGCAACCCGGCGCTGCAACAACTGCGTAACCTGCACTTCCACCACACCGACCAGGACTCGGTGATCGCCTACTCGAAGTCGGCGGCAGGTACGCACGGCACCAACACCGTGCTCGTGGTCGCCAACCTGGACCCGCACCACGCCCAGGAGGCCACGGTCTCGTTGGACATGCCGCAACTGGGGCTCGACTGGCACGAACCCCTGTCGGTGCGCGACGAGCTCACCGGCGAGACCTATCACTGGGGCAGGACCAACTACGTGCGGCTGGAGCCCGGCCGGGCGCCCGCACACGTGCTCACCGTCCTGCGACCGTCCCCGCCGACCGGAGGGTCACCCACATCATGATCGTCAACGAGCCCGTCCCGGACACGTTCGAGGACACCCCCGCGCGCGACCGGGATCCGGAGTGGTTCAAGCGCGCCGTCTTCTACGAGGTCCTGGTCCGCTCCTTCCAGGACAGCAACGGCGACGGCATCGGCGACCTCAAGGGCATCACCGCCAAACTCGACTACCTCCAGTGGCTCGGCGTGGACTGCCTCTGGCTCCCGCCGTTCTTCAAGTCCCCCCTGCGCGACGGCGGTTACGACGTCGCCGACTACACCTCGGTCCTCCCCGACTTCGGCGACCTGGCCGACTTCGTGGAGTTCGTGGACTCGGCACACCAGCGCGGTATGCGGGTCATCATCGACTTCGTCATGAACCACACCAGCGACCAGCACCCGTGGTTCCAGTCCTCCCGCGAGGACCCCGAGGGCCCCTACGGCGACTACTACGTCTGGGCCGACGACGACAAGCAGTACCCCGACGCCCGCATCATCTTCGTCGATACCGAGGCCTCCAACTGGACCTTCGACCCGGTGCGGCAGCAGTACTACTGGCACCGCTTCTTCTCCCACCAGCCGGATCTCAACTACGAGAACCCCAAGGTGCAGGAGGAGATCATCGCCGCCCTCAAGTTCTGGCTGGACCTCGGCATCGACGGCTTCCGCCTGGACGCGGTGCCCTACCTGTACGCCGAGGAGGGCACCAACTGCGAGAACCTGCCCGCCACCCACGAGATGCTGCGGCGGGTACGCGCCGAGATCGACGCCAACTACCCGGACACCGTGCTGCTCGCCGAGGCCAACCAGTGGCCGGAGGACGTCGTCGACTACTTCGGCGACTACACCAAGGGTGGCGACGAGTGCCATATGGCGTTCCACTTCCCGGTGATGCCGCGGATCTTCATGGCGGTACGCCGCGAATCGCGCTACCCGGTCTCCGAGATCCTCGCCAAGACCCCCCAGATCCCGTCCGGTTGCCAGTGGGGCATCTTCCTGCGCAACCACGACGAGCTGACCCTGGAGATGGTCACCGACGAGGAACGCGACTACATGTACGCGGAGTACGCCAAGGATCCGCGGATGCGGGCCAACATCGGCATCCGCCGCCGCCTCGCCCCGCTCCTCGACAACGACCGCAACCAGATCGAGCTGTTCACCGCCCTGCTGCTGTCCCTGCCCGGCTCGCCGATCCTCTACTACGGCGACGAGATCGGCATGGGCGACAACATCTGGCTCGGCGACCGCGACGCGGTCCGCACCCCCATGCAGTGGACCCCGGACCGCAACGCCGGCTTCTCCTCCTGCGACCCCGGGCGGCTCTCCCTGCCGACCATCATGGACCCGGTCTACGGCTACCAGGTGACCAACGTCGAGGCGTCCATGTCCTCGCCGTCCTCACTGCTGCACTGGACCCGCCGCATGATCGAGATCCGCAAGCAGAACCCGGCGTTCGGCCTCGGCACCTACACCGAACTCCAGTCGTCCAACCCCGCGGTGCTCGCCTTCCTCCGCGAGCACGGTGACGACCTGGTGCTCTGTGTGCACAACTTCTCCCGCTTCGCCCAGCCCACCGAACTGGACCTGAGCACCTACGAGGGACGGCACCCGGTGGAGCTGATCGGCGGGGTCCGCTTCCCCGCCATCGGCGAACTGCCGTATCTGCTCACCCTCGCCGGGCACGGCTTCTACTGGTTCCGCCTCCGCACGGGCCCGGTACCGGCCGGGGAGACGGTGCAGGCCACCGGAAACGCCACCGTGACGGTGCCCGCGGCCCAGGCCGGGGACACGGCCGACGGGGCGGGCGCGCCGGGCAACGGCGGGACCCCCCGGACAGGACCCGGGCGTTAGGCGGCCGGGATCCCCGGTGCGGGCCGCGACCGCCCGCACCAGGGCCCGGCCCGTCCCGTACGGCCGCACCCTTTATTGGCATATTCCGGGACACTGACGCGCGACTCCGGTGGTGGGCCCGGGGAAAGGACGCGACTGAAATGTCGGAAGCCGTCACAGATCCGGGCCAGCCCGCAGTCTCCCGCCCCGGCCTGCTCGACTCGCTGGAACCGCTGCTGCTGCCCTGGCTGCCGCGGCAGCGCTGGTTCGCCGGCAAGGGCCGCCCCGTCACCGGCCTCTCCCTGGTCTCGGCCACCGAACTCCTCCCGCCCGGCCCCCGCCCCGGCCACCCCGGACTGCTGCACCTGCTGGTACGGGCCGAACAGCCGCCGCTGCCGGGCCACTCCGACGCCGAACTCCCCGCCGACTGCTACCAGTTGGTCCTCGGCGTCCGCGACACCCTCCCCCCGCACCTCGCCCCCGCCCGCATCGGCCGGGTCCCGCACGGCCCCCTCGCCGGCCGCATCCTCTACGAGGGCCTCTACGACCCCCGGCCCGCCGAAATCCTCTTCGAGGCACTGCGCAGCCAGGCCCGGGTCGGCCAACTCCGCTTCGACCGGGACACCGCCATCGACCTGCCGACCGGCCTGGTACCGCGCGTCCTCGGCGGTGAGCAGTCCAACTCCTCGCTGGTGTACGGGGATTCGTTCATCCTCAAGCTGTTCCGGCGGATCGTGCCCGGCGTCAATCCGGACCTGGAACTGCCGCGCGCGCTGGCCCGGTCGGCCTGCCCCCGGGTGCCCACCCCCGCCGCCTGGATCACCTCAAGGACCGGGCACCCCGCCGCCCCCGCCCCGGCGGAACCCGACGCCCGCACCCTCGTTCTCGGCGTGCTCCAGCCCTACCTCAAGGGGGCGGCGGACGGCTGGGAGTTGGCCCTCGGCGAGCTGTCCAAGGGCGAGGACTTCCATAGCGAGGCGCGGGCGCTGGGCCGGGCCACCGCCGAGGTGCACACCGCGCTCGCCGCCGCCCTGCCGGTGCGCGCCCTGGGCCGGGCCGAGGTGGCGGAGCTGGCGGCGGGCATGACTCGCCGTCTGGAGGCGGCAGTTGAGGAGGTACCGGCGCTGCGGCCCTGTGCGCCGGGGCTGCGGGCCCGCTTCGAGGCGCTGGCCGCGCACGCCGCGGACGGCAGCACCTGGGCCGCCCAGCGGGTGCACGGCGATCTCCATCTGGGGCAGTGCCTGCGGGCGCCGTCCGGCCACTGGTCGCTGATCGACTTCGAGGGGGAGCCGGTGCGGCCGCTGCCGGAGCGCGTCCTGCCGCAGCCCCCCGTCCGCGACATCGCCGGGATGCTGCGCTCCTTCGACTACGCGGCCCGCTCGCACCGCCCCTGGGCGCCCGACTGGGCCGCCGGCTGCCGTGCCGCGTACTGCGCGGGATACGCCGAGGTCTCCGGCCGCGACCCGCGCGCCGAGCCGGTGCTGCTGCGGGCGTACGAGACGGACAAGGCGGTCTACGAGGTGCTGTACGAGGCCCGGCACCGCCCCGACTGGCTGCCGGTGCCGCTGGCGGCGATAAACCGCCTGGCCGCCGCAGACCCTGACTGATCCCCCTGGCCGAGGAGGCTTCCCCCGTGACCCCACCGTCCCGCCCCACCACCCGTACGACCCGTACCGCCAAGTCGGCCCGGAGCTCCAAGCAGGCCGACGAGAAGCCCAACAGGCCTGCCGACGGGGCCGGTTCGAAGAAGTCCGGCAAGTCGGCCAAGGCCCCGGAAGCGGTGGGGGCCGCCCCGGAGGTGCTGGCGCCCGGAGCCCTGCACCCCTACGACCGGGGGCGGTTGCTCGCCGGGGCGCACCATGACCCGCACTCGGTCCTCGGCGCCCATCCGCTGCCCGGCGGCCGGGTCGCACTCCGGGTGCTGCGGCCCTGCGCGGACGCCGTCACCGCTCTCCTCGACGACGGCAGCACCGCCCAACTCCGCGACGACGGCGAGGGGTTCTTCGCCACCGTCCTCCCCCGCGACACGGTGCCCGGCTACCGGCTGCGCATCGTCTACGGCGACCCCGCCGCCCCGCTGGAGACGGACGACCCGTACCGACTGCTGCCCGCGCTGGGCGAGTTGGACCTGCACCTGATCGGGGAGGGGCGGCACGAGGAGCTGTGGCGGGCGCTGGGGGCCCGGCCGATGACCCACCAGGGTGTGACCGGCACCCGCTTCACCGTATGGGCGCCGAACGCGCAGGGTGTGCGGGTGACCGGCGGGTTCAACTACTGGGACGGGACCGGCTTCCCGATGCGCTCGCTGGGCTCCACAGGGGTGTGGGAGCTGTTCGTACCGGGCGTCGGCGAGGGCGAGTTGTACAAGTTCGACCTCACCCGGCCCGACGGCTCGCACACGGTACGCGCCGACCCGATGGCCCGCCGTACCGAGGTGCCGCCCGCGACCGCCTCCGTGGTGGACGCCTCGCACCACACCTGGGGCGACGCGGAGTGGCTGGCGCGGCGGGGCGAACGCCGGGTGCACGAGGCGCCGTTCTCCGTCTACGAGGTCCATCTCCCGTCCTGGCGGCCCGGGTTGACGTATCGTCAGCTTGCTGAGCAACTGCCCGCGTATGTCGCGGACTTGGGGTTCACCCATGTCGAGCTGATGCCGGTGGCGGAGCATCCGTTCGGCGGCTCCTGGGGGTACCAGGTCACCGGTTTCTACGCGCCGACCTCCCGGATGGGCACCCCGGACGACTTCCGCCATCTGGTCGACTCGCTGCACCGGGCCGGTATCGGGGTGCTGATGGACTGGGTGCCGGCCCACTTCCCGCGCGACGACTGGGCCCTCGCCGAGTTCGACGGCCGCCCGCTGTACGAGCACTCCGACCCGTCCCGCGCGGCCCACCCCGACTGGGGCACCCTGGAGTTCGACTACGGCCGGACCGAGGTGCGCAACTTCCTGGTCGCCAACGCGGTGTACTGGTGCGAGGAGTTCCATATCGACGGGCTGCGGGTGGACGCGGTGGCCTCCATGCTCTACCTCGACTACTCGCGGGAGGACGGGAGTTGGGCGCCCAATGAGTTCGGCGGGCGGGAGAACCTCGACGCGGTGTCCTTCCTCCAGGAGATGAACGCCACCGTCTACCGCCGGGTGCCCGGGGTGGTGACCATCGCGGAGGAGTCCACCGCCTGGGACGGTGTCACCCGCCCCACCCATGTCACCGGCCCCGGCGGCTTCGGCGGCCTCGGCTTCGGGCTGAAGTGGAACATGGGCTGGATGCACGACTCCCTGGGCTATGTCGAGCACGAGCCGGTGCACCGCAAGTACCACCACAACGAGATGACCTTCTCGATGGTGTACGCGTACAGCGAGAACTACGTACTGCCGATCTCGCACGACGAGGTGGTGCACGGCAAGCAGGCGCTGGTCTCGAAGATGCCGGGTGACTGGTGGCAGCGGCGTGCCGACCACCGTGCCTATCTGGGCTTCATGTGGGCCCACCCGGGCAAGCAACTCCTCTTCATGGGGCAGGAGTTCGCCCAGGGCGCGGAGTGGTCCGAGGGCCACGGACCGGACTGGTGGCTGCTCGACCCGGCGTACTCCGCGGAGCCCGACCACCGGGGTGTGCGGGACCTGGTGCGGGATCTGAACGCGGTGTACCGGCGCGAGCCGGCGCTGTGGGAGCGGGACACCGAACCGGCGGGCTTCACCTGGGTGGTGGGCGACGCCTGGGAGGACAATGTCTTCGCCTTCCTGCGGCACGACGCACACGGCGCCCCGCTGCTCTCGGTGTCCAACTTCTCCCCGGTGGTCCGCCACGACTACCCGCTGGGCGTCCCCGGCGAGGTCCCCGGCTGGCAGGAGGTGCTGAACACCGACGAGGAGCGGTATGGCGGCTCCGGGGTGGCCAACTCCGGTCCCCTGAAGCCCGATCCGGCGCCTGCACACGGCGGCCGGGGCACCCTGCGGCTGACCCTGCCGCCGCTCGCCACCGTCTGGCTGCGCCCCGCCTGACCACGGCCACGGAAAGGGGGAGGGTCCCGGGACCCTCCCCCTTTCGGTGGTTCCGCCCGCTACATACCGGCCGGAAGGCTCCCGGTGTGCACCACGCCCAGCGCGCGGGTGGCCCGGGTCAGTGCCACATACAGATCGCTGGTGCGGTACCCGCCCGGCTCGACCACCACCACCGAGTCGAACTCAAGTCCCTTGGCCTGACGGGGAGTCAGCAGGACCAGCGGCCGGGTCAGATCGGGCTCCGCGCCCGCGGTGACCTCGGGCAGGGAGTCGGCGAGCACCGGGTGCAGCTCGCGGGGCGCGATCACCGCCAGCCGCCCCTCGGCGGGCGCCAGCCGCTCCGCCAGCCGGGCCGTCGCCTCGCCCAACTCCCCTGGCCCGCACGGCAGATACTCGGGTCGGGTGCCGGTGGAGCGTACCGAGGCGGGTGGTGCGAAGGCGGGCTGCTCGGCGCGGACCACCGCGGCCGCCAGCTCCATGATCTCGGCCGGGGTGCGGTAGTTGACGCCGAGCCGGGTGTGCTCCCAGCGGTCCCCGACATAGGGCGCCAGGATCTCCCGCCAGGAGCCGACCCCCGCCTCTTCCGAGGTCTGCACCGGGTCGCCCACCAGGGTCATGGAGCGGGTCGGGCAGCGCCGCATCAGCAGCCGCCACACCATCGGCGACAACTCCTGCGCCTCGTCCACGATGATGTGGCCGAACGCCCAGGTGCGGTCCGCCGCGGCACGTTCCGCCGCGGTGCGGTGGTCGGCCTCCTGGTGCCGCTCCGCCATCCGCTCCGCATCCACCAGGTCCTGTACGCCCAGCACCTCGGACTCCTCATCGCCCCGGTCCTCGAACTCATAGGTGCGGGAGGCGTACGCCACGTCCAACACCCCCTGGGCGTAGGCGACTTGCTCGCGGCGCTCCAGCTCGGCGGCGGCACGGGCGACCCGGTCGTCCTCGCCGAGGAGTTCCGCGGCCTCGTCCAGCAGCGGTACGTCGGCCGGGGTCCAGGGCCCACCGGTGCGGCGGATCGCGTCCGCGTCCCCGGGCGGCAGATGCCCCGGGTCGGCGAGGAAGTCGGCCACCAGGCGCTGCGGGGTGAGCCGGGGCCAGAGTTGGTCCACGGCGGCCCACACCTCGCTGTTGGCGGCGAGCTCGTCGCGGAGCTGGGTGATGTCGGAGGGGTCGAGGAGGTTGGAGCCGTCGTAGGGGTCGGTGCCGATGCGTTCGGCGAGCATGTCGGTGAGGGCGTTCAGTACCAGGCCCTCGAAGTGCTCGCGGGCCTCGTTGTGCGGGAGCCGCAGGGCGCGGGTGCGCTCGCGGGCCACCTGTACCAGGTCCGCGTCGAGCATCAGCACCTCGCGGTCGTGCTCGATGGCGATCACCGGGTCGGGCAGTGCCTGCCGGTCGGCGAGGGCCCGGGCCAGGACCCCGGCCATCTCCGCCCGGCCCTTGACCTCGGCGGCGCGCGGGGTGTCGGTACCGGTGGCGCGCACCCCGGGGTACAGCTCGCCGGGGCTGGCCAGCAGCACCCCGGTCTCACCGAGGGAGGGCAGCACCTCGCCGATATAGCCGAGGAACGCCGGGTTGGGCCCGACGACCAGGACGGCGCGGCGGGCCAGCAACTCCCGGTGCTCGTACAGGAGATAGGCGGCGCGGTGCAGGGCGACGGCGGTCTTGCCGGTGCCGGGGCCGCCCTCCACGACGAGGACGCCGCGGTGCGGGGCGCGGATGATGCGATCCTGCTCGGCCTGGATGGTCTGCACGATGTCGCCCATCCGCCCGGTGCGGGCCGCCTCCAGCGCGGCGAGCAGTACCGCGTCGCCCGACGGGTCCTCGTGGCCGGTGCGTTCCCGGTCGGCGGGGTCGAGGAACTCGTCGTGCAGGGTGGTGACCCGGCGGTCACGGGTGGTGATGTGCCGGCGGCGGCGCAGGCCCATGGGGGTGTGGCCGGTGGCCAGGTAGAAGGGGCGGGCGACGGGGGCGCGCCAGTCGATCAGGATCGGGCGCCGGTCTCCGTGCGCGTCGGGTTCGTCGCGCAGCCCGATACGGCCGATGTGGTGCCCGGTGCCGTCGGCGAGGTCGATACGGCCGAAGCAGAGCGAGCCGTCGACGGCGTCGAGCGCGGCGAGCAGCCCGGAGCGCTCGGCCACCTGGATGTCGCGCTCCACCCGCGCCTGCCGGTTGCCGCCCACCGGGGCGAGGGCGTCCGCGACGGCGGTCTCCGCCTCGCCGCGCAGCGCGTCCACCTGGCGGTGGAGCAGATCGATGAATTCCTGTTCGGCGGCCATTTCCGTGTCCGGCAATGCATTCTGCGGCTGCTGGTTTGACAATACGACTCCCGCCCGGATATACTGCGTGCAGTTGAAATTCCCATCGCGGAACCGGTTACGGAGCCATGGGAAAGGTGCGAAATCCACGCACACGAAGAAGCCAATATACCCAAGGAAATCCCCCGGCTGTCAATTCGCCGGGGGATTTCCTTTGCACCGCCCCGGGAACCTACTCCTCGGCCACCTGCATCACCGCGAAGGTCGCGCCCCACGGATCGCTCAGCACCGCCAGCACCCCGTACGGAGTGGGCGTCGGCGGCGCCAGTACGGGCCCTCCAGTGCGGGAGGCGGCCTCCACGGTGGCCGGGGTGTCGGACACCGCGAAACAGGTCAGCCAGTGCGGCGGCACATTCTCCGGATAATCGCTCGCGGCCATGTCGCGCAGCCCGCCCACCGGGCGTTCCGCACCCGCCGGATGCAGCCCGAATCCACCGCCGTCCGGCACCGGCCTGGCCTCCAGGCCGAATACCGCCTCGTAGAATTCGGCGGCGGTCGCCACATCGCGGGTGGCGCAGTCGTTCCAGATCACCGCACCCGGTTCGTTCACCACTCCGGCACCAGGGAAATCCCCGCCCTGCCACACCCCGAACACCGCCCCGGTGGGATCGGCCGCCAGCAGCATGGTGCCGACGGTGCCGATCTCACGCGGCTCCACCACCACCGTGCCGCCGGCGCCGGTGATACGGCGGGCGGTGCCCCGGGCGTCGTCCGAGGCGAGGTAGGTCGTCCACACATGCGGTGGTTCCGGGCGGCCCTCCTCGGCCTGCGCGGAGCCGATCCCGGCCACCGCTCCCCCGTTCCGCTCCAGTACGGCGTAGCCGCCCTCACCGGGGTCGCCGCTCCAGCCGAAGAGGGGGCGGTAGAAGTCGAGGGCGGCCTGCTGGTGCCGCGTCATCAGGTCCACCCAGCACGGGGTGCCGGGACTCCACGGGGTGTGTGCCACGGGCATGGTGCTTCCTCCACGGCGTAGGCGTCGGCGTAGGCATCGGCCCCCTCCTCCACTCTGGCACCGGCCCCGCCACCTGTCGTGCGGTGGCCGTTCCGCCCGCCCGGCACGGCGCCGGAGAACGCGCACGTCCCCGACGCCGGACCGTGACGCGGAGGTCAGGGCGGGCGCCGGGGACATGGGCGGCGCACCCCGCAACTGCGGGGCGGGTGGGCCTACTTGGCGGCGGCGGGCTCCTTCTCGTCGCCGTCGGGGGAGCCGCCGTCGGAGGCGTCACCGGCAGCGGCCTCGTCGTCGCGGGGCGCCGGGACCTCGGCGGGGCGGTGGTCGTCGGTCAGAGTCGACTCGTCGAAGGGCAGGCCGCCGGAGAGGACCAGGGCGACGCGCTCCTTGTCGATCTCCTTGGTCCAGGTGCCGACCAGCACCGTGGCGACCGCGTTGCCGGCGAAGTTGGTCAGCGCGCGGGCCTCGCTCATGAAGCGGTCGATACCGACGATCAGGCCGACGCCGTCCAGGAGTTCCGGGCGGTGCGACTGGAGGCCGCCGGCCAGGGTGGCCAGACCGGCGCCGGTGACACCGGCGGCGCCCTTGGACGCGATGATCATGAAGAGGAGCAGCGAGATCTGCTCGCCCGCGTTCAGCGGGGCGTCCATCGCGTTGGCGACGAAGAGGGAGGCCATCGTCAGGTAGATCGCGGTGCCGTCCAGGTTGAACGAGTACCCGGTGGGCACGGTGATGCCGACGACGGGGCGGCTCACACCGAGGTGCTCCATCTTCGCGATCAGCCGCGGCAGCGCCGACTCGGACGAGGAGGTGGAGACGATCAGCAGGAACTCACGGCCGAGGTAGCGCAGCAACTGGAAGATGTTGACGCCGGTGACGAACCGCAGCAGCGCGCCCAGGACCACCACGACGAAGAGCAGACAGGTCACATAGAAGCCGACCATGATGACGGCGAGCGACTTCAGGGCGTCCACACCGGTCTCGCCGACCACGGCCGCCATCGCGCCGAACGCGCCCACCGGCGCCGCCCACATGATCATCTGGAGGACGCGGAACACCAGCCGCTGGATGTGCCCGATGCCGTTGAGCACCGGCTGCCCGGCGCTGCCCAGGGCCTGGAGCGCGAAGCCGACCAGCAGCGCGACCAGCAGGGTCTGGAGGACCTCGCCCATGGTGAAGGCGGAGACCAGAGTGGTGGGGATGATGCCGAGCAGGAAGTCCACCGTCGACTCGGAGGCGCCCTCGGCCTGGGCGGCGCCCGCGTGCCGTACCGCCTCGGTGAGGTGGAGGCCGCTGCCGGGCTCCAGCACATTGCCGACTATGAGGCCGATGGCCAGCGCCACCGTCGACATCACCATGAAGTAGAGCAGCGCCAGACCGCCCACCGCGCCGACCTTGGCGGCCTTGCGGACCGAGCCGACGCCGAGCACGATCGTGCAGAAGATGATGGGGGAGATCATCATCTTGATCAGGTTGACGAACCCGGTGCCCAAGGGCTTCAGCTCGACGGCGAAGTCGGGTGCGGCGAAGCCCACGATGATGCCGAGGACTACTGCGCCGATCACGGCGAGATACAGGTAGTGCGTGCGGTCCCGCCTGGACTGCTGGGCGGACTCCACCTGCGGAGCGGACACGACTGTGCCTCCTTGAGTACAACCTTGGGTGCAATGGACGACGGCATCGGCGAACGCGGCGGACACCGGGTGCGAAGAAGCGGCCGACGGGAACTGTCCCGCGTGGGCGGGACAGTACCGGTGCGCGGCGCCCTCGCCCAGGTGTGCGGCTCAGGTTCTCCAACTACGCACGCTCCGCGGCGCGTTGGCGTGCGGATCACGTTCCGTGCGGCGGTGATCCCGACGGATCCTGGAGACTATCTCCCAGCCGGTGAGAGCGGTCACCCTTCCGTTCATTTAGTTCACGCCGGCCCGGCAGGCAGACTTGCCCCATGCCCCGCGCCCGCCTCCCCCGCAGCCTGGCCGGCCAGCTCTTCGCCATGCAGGTGCTGCTGGTCGCCGTGGTCGTGGCGGGCTGCGCCCTCTTCACCTACGTCGACGGCGGGCGCCAGGCCGAGCAGGCGGCCCGGCGGCAGGCGCAGGCCGCGGCGCGTGCCGTCGCCGACTCCCCCTCGGTCCGCACCGCCATCCGCGGCGCGGACCCCGCCCGGGACCTCCAGCCCTACGCCGACGCCGCCCGCCGCGGCACCGCTGTCGACTTCGTCACGATCATGGACACCCGGGGCATCCGCTGGACCCACCCCGACCCCGAGCAAATCGGGCGCCGCTACCTCGGCCATATCGACGAGGCGCGGCACGGCCGCACCTTCCCCGAGACCTACACCGGCACCCTCGGCCCCTCGGTGCGCGTCATCACCCCGGTACGGGACGGGGGCCGGGTCGTGGGGCTGGTCAGCGCCGGTATCACGGTGGAGAAGATCAGCGCCGGGGTGCGGGAGCAGATGGCGGGGCTGCTCTGGGTGGCCGGCGGCGCCCTCGTCCTCGGCGGCGCCGGCACCTACGTCATCAACGCCCGGCTGCGCCGCCACACCCACGGGATGAACGCGGCGGAGCTGAGCCGGATGCACGACTACCACCACGCGGCGCTGCACGCGGTACGGGAGGGCCTGCTGATGCTCGACGGGCGGCGCGGGATCGCGCTGGTCAACGACGCCGGGCGGGAGCTGCTCGGCCTGGACGCGGACGCGGTGGGCCGGCCGGTCGCGGACCTGGGACTGCCCGCACCGCTGACCGGCGCCCTGCTCGCCGCCGAACCCAGGGTCGACGAACTCCACCTCACCGAGCGGCGGGTGCTGCTGGTGAACACCTCCCCGGTCTCCGGCGGCGACCACCGCGGCAGTGTGGTCACCCTCCGCGACCACACCGAACTCCAGGCGCTGATGGGCGAGTTGGACTCCGAACGCGGCTTCACCGAGGCACTGCGCGCCCAGGCCCACGAGGCGGCGAACCGGCTGCACACCGTGGTCTCCCTGATCGGACTGGGCCGCGCCGAGGAGGCGGTCGAGTTCGCCACCGCGGAGCTGGAACTGGCCCAGTCCCTCACCGACCAGGTGGTGGCCGCCGTCGGTGAACCGGTGCTCGCCGCACTGCTGTTGGGCAAGACCGCCCAGGCCCATGAACGCGGTGTGGCGCTGCTGGTCTCCGCGGACAGCGGCCTGGACGACGGACTGCTGCCGCCCTCGCTGCCCGCCCGCGACCTGGTGACGGTACTCGGCAATCTGATCGACAACGCCCTTGACGCGGCCCAGGGTTCGGCCCTCGCCCGGGTCACCGTCACCGCCCGCGCCGAGGGCGAGCTGCTGCTGCGGGTCGCGGACTCCGGCACGGGCGTACCGGACGGCGACACCGAGGCCATCTTCCGGCGCGGCTGGTCCACCAAACCGGCCGGCTCCGGCGGCCGCGGCATCGGGCTCGTCCTGGTGCGGCAGACGGTGGCCCGGCACGGCGGCACCCTGGAGGTCACCGCCGCCGCGGACGGCGGCGCCGCCTTCACCGTACGGCTGCCGCTGGGGGACGCGGCCGGAGCCGGGGTGCGGGGCGGGGCGGCGCGCGGGGGTGCCGGATGAGCGGGGCACCGATCCGGGTGCTGGTGGTGGAGGACGATCCGGTCGCCGCCGACGCCCATGTGCTGTACGTGGACCGGGTGCCCGGCTTCCGCGCCACCGCCAGGGCCCACTCGGGCGCGGAGGCCGTCCGCGCCCTGGAGCGCACCCCCGTCGATCTGATCCTGCTCGACCTCAATCTTCCCGACGGGCACGGTCTCCAACTGGCCCGGTCGGTACGGGCCGCCGGGCATCGGGCGGATGTGATCGCGGTGACCTCGGCCCGCGATCTGGCCATGGTCCGGGAGGGCGTCTCCCTCGGTGTGGTGCAGTACGTGCTCAAGCCGTTCACCTTCGCCACCCTCCGCGACCGGCTGGTCCGGTACGCCGAGTTCCGCTCCGCGGCGGGTGAGGCGGGCGGGCAGGAGGAGGTGGACCGGGCCCTGGCCGCCCTGCGCGCCCCCGGCCCCGCCGCCCTCCCCAAGGGCCTGAGCGGTCCCACCCTGAGCCGGGTCACCGCCACCCTGCGGGCCAGCCCCGACGGGCTGACGGCGGCCACCGCCGCGGAGGCCGCGGGCATCTCCCGCATCACCGCCCGCCGCTATCTGGAACACCTGGTCACCACCGGCCGAGCGGCCCGCACCCCGCACTACGGCCAGGTGGGCCGCCCGGAATTGCACTACCGGTGGCTGACCACCGCCCCCTGAGACCGGCTCCGGCCGTACGTTCCTCCTAAGCCCGCTCCGCTCAGGGCGAACCCGGCCACCGGCCGCCTCCCGCCCTCTAGGCTGGGCCCGTGTCTCCGTACGATCCGCTCTCCGGTCCGCCGCCGGACACCCCGCGGCCCCTCTTCGACGCGGCCGCCGCCCGCCGGCTGCGCCTCGCCCTCGGTATGGAACCGGGCCATGTCGCCCACGGGGTGCGCGCCTCCTACGGGATGCCGTGGGTGGACGCGGCGACGGTGCTGGACTGGGAGGAGGGCCACTCCTCCCCCACCGCGGCCGAACTCACCGCCCTCGCGGGCGCGTTGTGGTGCGCCCCGGGTGAACTCCTGGGCGCCGCGGGGACGTTGCGCGAGCACCGGCTGGCCCGCGGCCTCGCCCCGGAGGATGTGGCGCTCGCCTCCGGCGTCTCCATCCAGGACTATCTGCGGATGGAGGAGGAGGGACAGTGGCGCGGCTCCGACCGGCAGTCGACGGCACTGGCGGACGTACTGGCGCTGACGCCACGGGAGTTCGCCCATGTCACCGGCCGCGACGAGGAGCTGACCCGGCTGCTGCACAGCGCGGTCACCACCCGCTGGCAGGCGTATGTACGGCCGGTGGTGAAGCTGCTGCCGCTGCCCCGGCGGCAGGTGGCGCAGGCGCTGGAGCGGCTGTACCAGGACTACCAGACGGGTATGGCCGGCACCCTCTCCTGGGTCGGCGGCGCCGCGCAGGCCAGAGCCCGGGAGGCCGGCCAGGACTTCCTGGACGGCATCCTGGACCGCTTCTGGCGCCTCGCGGAACCGGACTCCCCGAGCGACGGACCTAGCCACCTCCGCCCCTGACCCACCACGCTGCGATACGGGCCAACACCCGCCGCGCCGACCCGAGTTGAGCCGGCGCCGGCGGAAAGGTCCCGGCTAGAAGACCGACTCCGCCTCGGCCATGCGGTGCGCCGGTACCCGCTTGAGTTCGGTGACGGCCTCGGCGAGGGGGACCATCTCCACCTCGGTGCCGCGCAGGGACGTCATCCGCCCGTACTCGCCCCGGTGCGCCGCCTCCACCGCGTGCCAGCCGAAGCGGGTGGCCAGCACCCTGTCGTAGGCGGTGGGGGTGCCGCCGCGCTGGACGTGGCCGAGGATGACCGGTTTGGCCTCCTTGCCGAGACGGCGGGCCAGTTCGTAGGCGAGGGCGGTGCCGATGCCCTGGAAGCGCTCATGGCCGAACTGGTCGATCTCGCCCTTGCGGTAGTCCATGGTGCCCTCCGCCGGGTGCGCGCCCTCGGCCACACAGATCACGGCGAACTTCTTGCCGCGGGCGAAGCGCTCCTCGACCATCTTGACCAGGTCGGCCGGGTCGAAGGGCCGCTCCGGCAGGCAGATGCCGTGCGCGCCGCCGGCCATCCCGGACTCCAGCGCGATCCAGCCCGCGTGCCGCCCCATCACCTCGACGACCATCACCCGCTGGTGCGACTCGGCGGTGGTCTTGAGCCGGTCCATCGCCTCGGTGGCCACCCCGACCGCGGTGTCGAAGCCGAAGGTGCGGTCGGTGGCCGAGATGTCGTTGTCGATGGTCTTGGGCACGCCGACCACCGGTACCCCGGCCTCGTCCAGCATCCGGGCGGCGGTCAGCGTGCCCTCGCCGCCGATCGGGATGAGCGCGTCGAAGCCGATCTCGCGGACGAGTTGGGTGGCGTTCTCGCAGGCCGCGCGGAAGCGGGCGCGCTCCAGGCGGGACGAGCCGAGGATGGTGCCGCCGCGGGACAGGATGCCGCTGACCGCGTTCAGGTCGAGGGTGCGGAAACGGCCGTCGAGGAGGCCCGCGTAGCCGTCCTCGAAGCCGATGACCTCGTCGCCGTAGTGCGTCACGGCGCGGTGCACGACCGAGCGGATCACTGCGTTCAGGCCGGGGCAGTCGCCGCCCGCGGTGAGGACTCCGATGCGCATCGTGCTGTGTCTCCTGCTCCCTGCGGTCCGGGTGGGGCCGCTGCGATTCTGTCACGGTGCCCCGGACGCGGTGGCCCCCGGCCCCCGCCGGCGGAGGGCCGGGAGCCCGCCCGCCGGGCGCCCGCGCCTCCCGCGGGGGTACCGTCGGGTGGACCCAGCCAGGAACAGCCGGCCCAGCATGACCCCCGGGACCCTTCGCCCCCCACCAGGTTTCATCGGGGTTTCGTCGGGTTCGCCATGGGCGGGCGGCGGGGTCGGCCGAGGAAACGGAGAGCACACGTGACGCGCAGCGTGTACGTGACGGGGATCGAACGCGGCGACGGCCGGCAGGTCGTGGACCTGGGGGTGATGGAGCTGCTGACCCGCCAGATCGACCGGGTCGGCGTCTTCCGCCCCCTGGTGCACGACGGCCCGGACCGCCTCTTCGACCTGCTGCGGGCCCGCTACCGGCTCGCCCAGGATCCGCGCACCGCCTACGGCCTCATGTACCACGAGGCCGCCACCGTCCGGGCCGAGCAGGGCACCGACGAGCTGGTGTCCCAACTGGTGGACCGCTTCCACGCGGTGGCCTCCGAGTACGAGGTGGTCCTGGTCCTCGGCACCGACTACGCCGAGACCCAGCTCCCGGACGAGCTGGCGCTCAACGCCCGGCTGGCCAACGAGTTCGGCGCCTCGGTGCTGCCGGTGGTCGGCGGCCGCGGCCAGACCGCCGACTCGGTACGCGCCGAGGCCCGCAACGCCTACCGCGCCTACGCGGTGCTGGGCTGCGACATCCCCGCCGTCTTCGTCAACCGGGTCTCCGCCGACGACCGCGAGGAGCTGCACCAGTGGCTCACCGCGGACCTCCCGGTGCCCTGCCATGTACTGCCCGACGAGCCCGCGCTGTCGGCGCCCACCGTCGCCCAGATCACCCAGGCCCTCGACGGCCGGGTGCTGCTCGGCGACACCGCGGGCCTGGCCCGGGACGCGCTGGACTTCGTCATCGGCGGCGCCATGCTGCCGAAGCTGCTGAGCGCACTGACCCCGGGGTGCCTGGTGGTGACGCCCGGGGACCGGGCCGACCTGGTGGTGGGCACCCTGGCCGCACACAGCGCCGGCACCCCGCCGGTCGCGGGGGTGCTGCTCACCCTCGGCGAGGAGCCCAGCAAGGAGGTGCTGACCCTCGCCGACCGCCTCGCCCCCGGCACCCCGGTGATCTCGGTACGCGGCAACAGCTTCCCCACCGCGACCGAACTCTTCACCCTGGAAGGGAAGTTGAACGCGGCCACGCCCCGCAAGGCGGAGACCGCGCTCGGCCTCTTCGAGCGGTACACCACCGGCAACGACCTGCTGGCCCGGATATCGGCGCCGCGCAGCGACCGCGTCACCCCGATGATGTTCGAGCACACCCTGCTGGAGCGGGCGCGCGCCGAGCGGCGCCGGGTGGTACTGCCGGAGGGCACCGAGGAGCGGGTGCTGCACGCCGCGGAGGTGCTGCTGCGCCGCGGGGTGTGCGATCTGACCCTGCTGGGCCCCGTCGACACCATCCGCAAGAAGGCCGCCGACCTCGGAATCGACCTGGGCGACACCCAGCTCGTCGACCCGGCCGGCTCGGACCTGCGGGACCGCTTCGCCGAGCGGTACGCGCAGTTGCGGGCCCACCGCGGGGTGACGGTGGAACTGGCGCACGACGTGGTCACCGACGCCACCTACTTCGGCACGCTGATGGTGCAGGAGGGGCTGGCGGACGGCATGGTGTCCGGTTCGGTGCACTCCACCGCGGCCACCATCCGGCCCGCGTTCGAGATCATCAGGACCCGGCCGGAGGCGGCCATCGTCTCCTCGGTCTTCTTCATGTGCCTGGCCGACCGGGTGCTGGTCTACGGGGACTGCGCGGTCAATCCGGACCCGGACGCCCGGCAGCTCGCCGATATCGCGGTGGAGTCCGCCGGGACCGCGGCCCGCTTCGGGGTGGAGCCGCGGATCGCGATGCTGTCGTACTCGACCGGCACCTCCGGCTCCGGCGCCGATGTGGACAAGGTGCGCGAGGCCACCGAACTGGTCCGGCAGCGCCGCGGCGACCTGCTGATCGAGGGCCCCATCCAGTACGACGCGGCGGTGGACCCCTCGGTGGCGGCGACCAAGCTGCCCTCGTCCCAGGTGGCCGGCCGGGCCACCGTGCTGATCTTCCCGGACCTGAACACCGGCAACAACACCTACAAGGCGGTGCAGCGCTCCGCCGGGGCGGTCGCCGTCGGCCCGGTCCTCCAGGGGCTGCGCAAGCCGGTCAACGACCTGTCCCGGGGCGCCCTGGTGCAGGACATCGTCAACACGGTGGCCATCACCGCCATCCAGGCGCAGAACCCGTAACGCCACCCGGCGCCCCTCCCCCGCTCCCGTCCCCGCAGCAGAAAGCACCCAGCCCGTGACCGCAGCGCCCGCACACCGCGTCCTCGTCCTCAACTCCGGCTCGTCCTCGCTGAAGTACCAGCTCATCGACATGGAATCGGCCGCCCGGCTGGCGGTGGGGCTGGTGGAGCGGATCGGTGAGCGGACCTCACGGCTGGTGCACACCCCGGGCAGCGGCGAGAAGCGGGAGCGCACCGGGCCCGTCGCGGACCACGACGCCGCGCTGAAGGCCGTCGCCCGGGAGCTCGCCGCGGATGGACTAGGGCTGGACTCGCCTCAACTGGCCGCGATCGGGCACCGGGTGGTGCACGGCGGCCGGCACTTCACCGAGCCGACGGTGATCGACGACGCGGTGCTCGGGGAGATCGAGCGGCTCATCCCCCTGGCGCCGCTGCACAACCCGGCGAACCTGCTGGGCATCCGCACCGCCATGGCGCTCCGCCCCGACCTGCCGCAGATCGCCGTCTTCGACACCGCCTTCCACACCACCATGCCGGAGTCGGCCGCCCGGTACGCGATCGACGTGGAGACCGCCGACGCGCACCGGATCCGCCGCTACGGCTTCCACGGCACCTCGCACGCCTATGTGTCCCGGGCCACGGCGGGGCTCCTCGGCAAGGACCCGGCGGAGGTGAACGTGATCGTGCTGCACCTGGGCAACGGCGCCTCGGCGTCCGCGGTCGAGGGCGGCCGCTGTGTGGACACCTCGATGGGCCTGACGCCCTTGGAGGGCCTGGTGATGGGTACGCGCTCCGGTGATGTGGACCCGGCGGTGGTGTTCCATCTGGCGCGGGTCGGAAAGATGCCGGTCGACGAGATCGACGTTCTGCTGAACCGGCGCAGCGGACTCATCGGCCTCTGCGGTGACAACGACATGCGGGAGATCCGGCGCCGCCGGGAAGCCGGCGACGAGCGCGCGAAGCTCGCCTTCGACATCTATGTGCACCGGCTGCGGAAATACATCGGGGCCTATTACGCGGTTCTCGGCCGGGTGGACGCGGTGGTGTTCACCGCGGGCGTCGGGGAGAACGAGTCCGTGGTGCGGGAAGCGGCTGTCGCCGGCCTGGAGGGCCTTGGCCTGGCGGTCGACGCCGAGCTCAACGCCGCCCGTTCGAGCGGGGCCCGGCTCGTTTCGCCGGCCGGCGCGCGGGTCGCGGTGGCGGTGGTCCCCACGGACGAGGAAATGGAGATCGCCCGGCAGACCTACGCCCTGGTAAGTCCCTGAAAAACGGCTGAATCACCCGGAGAACGAATACCGGAAGGCAAAGAGAAGAACACCTGAGCAACACAGCGCCCATTTGCATCTTCCGCCAGACGGAATATTCATCGCAGATTCCAACCGATAGGATCGCCCTATGCGCCGTTCCAAAATCGTCTGCACACTGGGCCCAGCCGTCGACTCGTACGAGCAGTTGAAATCGCTCATCGAGGCGGGGATGAACGTGGCCCGTTTCAACATGAGCCACGGATCGCAAGCCGACCACGAGGACCGGTACCGCCGCGTCCGCCGGGCCGGCGAGGAGACCGGGCACGCCATCGGCGTACTGGCCGACCTCCAGGGCCCCAAGATCCGTCTGGAGACCTTCGCGGAGGGACCGGTCGAGCTGGTCCGCGGCGACGAGTTCACCATCACCACCGAGGACGTACCGGGCGACAAGTCGATCTGCGGCACCACCTACAAGGGCCTGCCGGGCGATGTCTCGATCGGCGACCAGGTCCTCATCAACGACGGCAACGTCGAGCTGCGGGTCGTCGAGGTCGACGGCCCCCGGGTGAAGACCATCGTCGTCGAGGGCGGCGTGATCTCCGACCACAAGGGCATCAACCTGCCCGGCGCCGCGGTCAATGTGCCCGCGCTGTCGGAGAAGGACGTCGAGGACCTGAAGTTCGCGCTGCGGCTGGGCTGCGACATGATCGCCATGTCCTTCGTGCGGGACGCGGACGACATCAAGGACGTCCTGCGCATCATGGACGAGGAGGGCCGCCGGGTCCCCGTCATCGCCAAGGTGGAGAAGCCGCAGGCGGTGGCGAACATGGAGTCCGTGGTGATGGCCTTCGACGGCGTCATGGTGGCCCGCGGCGACCTGGCCGTGGAGTACCCGCTGGAGAAGGTCCCGATGGTGCAGAAGCGGCTCATCGAGCTGTGCCGCCGCAACGCCAAGCCGGTGATCGTGGCGACCCAGATGATGGAGTCGATGATCACCAACTCCCGCCCCACCCGCGCCGAGGCCTCCGATGTGGCCAACGCGATCCTGGACGGCGCGGACGCGGTGATGCTCTCCGCGGAGTCCTCGGTGGGCGCCTTCCCGGTCGAGACCGTAAAGACCATGTCGAAGATCGTCATCGCGGCGGAGGAGGAGCTGCTCTGCAAGGGCCTCCAGCCGCTGGTGCAGGGCAAGAAGCCACGTACGCAGGGTGGTTCGGTGGCGCGCGCCGCCTGTGAGATCGCGGACTTCCTCGGGGGCCGGGGCCTGGTCGCGTTCACCAAGTCCGGTGACACCGCCCGCCGGCTCTCCCGCTACCGCGCCGCGCAGCCCATCGTCGCCTTCACCACCGATGTCTCCACCCGCAACCAGCTCACCCTGAGCTGGGGCGTCGAGGCGTATGTGGTGCCGCATGTGGACAACACCGACGCCATGGTGGACCTGGTCGACGCCGAGCTGAAGAAGCTGAAGCGCTTCGGCGAGGGCGACATCGTGGTGATGACGGCCGGCTCGCCGCCCGGTGTGCCCGGCACCACCAACATGGTGCGCGTGCACCACCTGGGCGAGTCCACCGCCGGCTGACGGCCCGCGCCCGCCCGCACACGCCAGAGTGGCGCGGCGCCCCCCGGGGGGGGGGGGCCCAGGGGGGGAACACCCCGGGGGGTTAGGCCCGGTGGGGCCCCCCGCC